>NZ_AJHH01000001.1 GCF_000256565.1 Herbaspirillum lusitanum P6-12
CAGCCGCTGCTGCAGGCGCTCCAGCGTGCGCACGAAAATCTGCGGATCGTCGACCGCGCGCGCCAGCACCAAGGCGCCCTGGATGCCGGCCAGAATTTCCTCGGTCAGACCGGCGGCTTCCTCTGGCTCGTAGCCGCTGCGTTGCAGGGCCGCATGCAGCGCCGCCGCCCAATCCACAAAGTAACTCTTCACCTTGTCGGCGAAACGGTCGCGCACATTGACCAGCGCAAAGACGCCGACCAGGCATACCTTTCTGCCCGACAGAAAATACCGCTTCACTTCGTCGAACATGCGATTGATGCCGGCCATGGCGTCGGCGCTCTCGCGCAACGGTACGTACACCTCGCGCTGGAACCAGCCGTCGATGTGGCTCAGTACCGCGTTCGCCATTTCATCTTTGCCGCCCGGGAACAGGTGGTACAGGCTGCCTTTGCCGAGACCGGTGCCTTCGGTGATGCGTCGGGCGTGCTGGACCTGCGCTTCATGCCGGCCAACGCCGACATCCAGAAGGGCGACATGCTGGTGACCTCGGGCATCGACGGCATCTATCCGCCGGGCTTGTCGGTGGCGACGGTGCAGCAGGTCGAGACCAAGTCGACCGACGCCTTCGCCCACATCGTCTGCCTCCCTGCTGCCGGTGTCGACCGTCACAAACAATTGCTGATCCTGCTGGTTGAGCAAACCACTGCGCCGCGTCCTGATCCTGAAGGCGCGGGCGAGAAGGTCGACAAACTGCTCAAGCGCCGCCTGCGCGACAGCGCCAAGGAAAGCGACGCGGTGTCGCCCAAGGATGCGCCGAACGAAGAGCGCAAGGGCGTCGCGCCTGTCGCGGGGGCCGCTGCCGCGCCTGCCGCCAAACCAGCCACACCACCGGCGGCCACGCCGGCGCAACCCGCCAAGAGCACCCGATGAACGATCCGCACTACATCCTGCTGCCGGCCAATCCGCTGTTCATCGCACTGAGCCTGGTGGCCGCCTTCCTGCTCAACCTGCTGCCGTGGGGGCAATGGGTCGGCGTGCCCGATTTCGTGGCGCTGGTGCTGGTGTTCTGGGCTATCCACGAGCCGCGCAAGATCGGCATCAGCATCGCCTTCATGATGGGCTTGCTGATGGACGTCAACGAAGCCACGCTGCTCGGCGAAAACGCACTGGCGTACACGCTGCTGTCCTACTTTTCGATCATGATCCACCGCCGCGTGCTGTGGTTCCCGGTCGGCACCCAGGCGCTGCACATCCTGCCGCTGCTGTTGTTGACGCAGGCGGTGCAATTGCTCGTGCGCCTGATCGTCAGCGGCAAATTCCCGCATTGGTACTACTTCAGCGAAAGCTTCGTCTGCGCCCTGTTGTGGCCGGTGGTGGCGTGGCTGCTGCTGGCGCCGCAGCGACGCGCGATCAATCGTGACGACAACCGTCCGATCTAGAACAGGTCATCACGCGCTCCGACATGACAGAGTTCAAAAACACCGAGCATGAACTGAAGCTCTTCCGGTTGCGCCTGTTCGCAGTCGCGGTGCTGGTGCTGGTGTGTTTCAGCCTGCTGATGGCGCGCTTCGTCTGGTTGCAGATCGTGCGCCACGACGCCTACGCCGCACAGGCCGAAGAAAACCGCATCTCGGTGGTGCCCATCGTGCCCAACCGCGGCCTGATCCTGGACCGCAACGGCGTCGTGCTGGCGCGCAATTACTCCGCTTACACGCTTGAAATCACGCCGTCCAAGATTGCCGGCAGCCTCGACGACCTGGTCGATCAGTTGAGCTCGCTGGTCGACATCCAGCCGAAAGACCGGCGCCGTTTTCGCAAGCTGCTGGAAGAATCCAAGAACTTCGAAAGCCTGCCGATCCGCACGCGCCTGACCGACGAGGAAGTTGCCAGGTTCACCGCGCAGCGTTATCGCTTCCCCGGCGTCGACATCCAGGCGCGCTTGTTCCGCCAATATCCGTACGGCAAAACCGCCGCGCACGTGATCGGCTACATTGGCCGCATCAGCCAGCGCGACGCCGATCGCATCTCCGATTCCGACGACGAAGCCAACTACAACGGCACCGACTACATCGGCAAGGAAGGCCTCGAGAAGAGTTACGAGACCCAGCTGCACGGCACCACCGGCTACGAAGAAGTCGAGATCTCCGCCGGCGGCCGCGCCGTGCGCACGCTCTCGCGCACGCCGGCCAGCCCGGGCCAGAACCTGATCCTGTCGATCGACATCGAGCTGCAAAAAGTGATCGAAGAAGCCTTCGGCGATCGCAAGGGCGCGCTGGTGGCGATCGACCCCGCCACCGGCGACATCCTCGCCTACGTCTCGCAGCCATCGTTCGATCCCAACGTGTTCGTCGAGGGCATCGACCAGCAAACCTGGGACGAGCTGAACAATTCACCGGATCGTCCACTCATCAACCGTCCGTTGTCCGGCACCTATCCGCCCGGTTCGACCTACAAGCCGTTCATGGCGCTGGCCGCATTGGAACTGGGCAAGCGCAAGCCGACCGACTCCATCCGCGACCCGGGTTTCTTCTGGCTCGGCAACCATAAATTCCGCGACGACAAGGAAGGCGGCCACGGCGTGGTCGACATGTACCGCTCGATCGTGGTCTCTTGCGATACCTATTACTACATGCTGGCCAACGACCTCGGCGTCGACGCCATCCATGATTTCATGAAGCCGTTCGGCTTCGGCCAGGTCACCGGCATCGATCTCGAACATGAACGCAAGGGCCTGCTGCCGTCCACCACATGGAAGCGCAACGCCTACCGCAAGCCGGAGCAGCGCAAGTGGTACGCCGGCGAAACCATCTCGCTGGGCATCGGGCAAGGCTACAACGCGTTCACGCCGATCCAGATGGCGCACGCCACCGCGACGCTGGCCAACAACGGCATCGTCATGAAGCCGCATCTGGTCAAGATGATCGAGGACGGCGTCACCCATGGCCGCACCGTCACCGTGCCGAAGGAAAGCTATCGCATTCCGCTGAAGCAGGAAAACATCGACGTCATCAAGCAGGCCATGGTCGGCGTCAACAAGGAAGGCACCGGCGCGCGCGTGTTCGCCGGCGCGGAATACACATCGGCCGGCAAGAGCGGTACGGCGCAGGTGGTCTCGATCAAGAAGAACGAGAAGTACGACGCCAAGCGCCTTGCCACCCATCTGCTGGACAACGCCTTGTTTACCGCCTTTGCTCCAGCCGACAAGCCGCGCATCGCGCTTTCGGTCATCGTCGAAAACGGCGGATGGGGCGCCGAAGCCGCTGCGCCGCTGGCGCGCAAGGCGATCGACTTCTACCTGCTCGGCAAGCGTCCCGGCGACAAGGCCAAGGCCGCCGCCAAGGACGCCGAAGCCGCCACACCACCAGCAACAGACGCGGTCGGCAACGATCTCAGGGATTGAACAAATGAGCTTGCACCGCCCCCCGCTCTGGCAACGCATCAAACCGCATCTGGCGGTATTCGACGGCGCGCTGTCGCTGATCATTTTCCTGATCATGTCGGTCGGCATCGTCACGCTGTATTCGGCCGGCATGAATTTCCCCGGCCGCGTCGAAGACCAGTTGCGCAATATTCTGGTTGCCTTCATTGTCATGTGGATTGCGGCCAATATTTCGCCGCAGACACTGTTGCGGTTTGCGGTGCCGATTTACACCGTCGGCGTGGCGTTGCTGATTGCGGTGGCGGTGTTCGGCATCGTCAAGAAAGGCTCGCGCCGCTGGCTCAACATCGGCATGGTGGTGCAGCCGTCGGAAGTCATGAAAATCGCCATGCCGCTGATGCTGGCCTGGTACTTTCAGAAACGCGAAGGAATGATCCGCTGGCCGGTGTTCCTGATTGCCGGCCTGCTGCTGGCGGTCCCGGTCGGCCTCATCATCCGCCAGCCCGATCTCGGCACCGGGGTGCTGGTGCTGGCAGCCGGCTTCTACGTGATCTTCTTCGCCGGCCTGTCGTGGAAAGTGCTGACCGGCCTGGCCATCGCCGGCGCCGCCAGCCTGCCGGTGATCTGGTCGGTGCTGCACGATTACCAGCGCCAGCGCGTGATGATGCTGATCGACCCGACCTCGGATCCGCTCGGCAAGGGCTTCCACATCATCCAGTCGACCATTGCCATCGGTTCCGGCGGCGTCACCGGCAAGGGTTGGCTGATGGGCACGCAGACCCATCTGGAATTCATCCCCGAGCGCACCACCGACTTCATCTTCTCGGTCTTCTCGGAAGAGTTCGGCCTGATCGGCAACACCATCCTGGTGGTGCTTTATCTGCTGTTGATCGGCCGCGGGCTGATGATCACCGCCAAC
>NZ_AJHH01000002.1 GCF_000256565.1 Herbaspirillum lusitanum P6-12
CGAACTCGCCGCGTGCGACTTTTTCGGCCAGCAGCACCGCCGTGGCGGGCGTCATCTCGGTCACCTGGATCAGGTCGAGCTGGCTGCGCGGATCGAGTTGCGCCAGCATCCGGTTGAACGCCTGCGCATGCTTGGTATGGACCAGAACGGTCAGTTTCAGTTCGGGATGATTGCGGCCGGCCACGCGGCACAGTTCCAGGTTGCCGAGATGCGTACAGATCAGCAGGCCGCCACGCTTGGCGGCGACGGCGTCGGTGACGATCTCGCCGCCGCTGACGGTGACTTTATCCAGCGGGAACAGGCCGCCCCACAGCAGCATCTTGTCGAGCAGGCTTTCCCCGAATGCGGCGAAGTGACGCAAGACCCCGGCGATGCCGGTCCGCAGCGGCAAGTCCGGGCGATAGCGCCGGACCTGCTCGAGGAAACGGCGCGAAGCACAGCGGGCCGGACCATTGACGGCGATGTACCAGCACAGCACCGGATACAGCATCAGGCGGAACGGCCAGCGTCCGAAGAGGCGGTAGACCACGAACAGCAGGCGCATGCCGCCGACGAAGCTGACTTCGTTGATGTGCGCCCAGTGGCGGCCGGATTTGGCTTCATCGGCAGCTTTGACTGCGGCTGACGGCTTCATCGCCTCGCTCATGCGGCATTCCTCCGCAGCTTGCCCAACTTGCGGATGAGCAGCAGCGGCGAGCGCCACAGCATGCCGAAGAACAGCACCGTATGCATGCGAGAAATCAGCACGTTGTCGAGCCACAGCCTGAAATGCGAAACGCCGTCGCTGGGATAGCGCACGCGCGTGGGCAGGTTGATCACGGACACTCCGCGCCAGTGCAGGCGGACCAGGATTTCGGTGTCGAAGTCCATGCGGCAGCCGATTTTCTGCACCGACGTCAATGCCGTGACCGCCGCCAGCGGATACAGGCGGAAGCCGCACATCGAATCGCGGATGTCGAACGACAGGGTATTGATCCAGACCCATACGTGCGTCAGGTAGCGCGCGTACAGGCGTCCCTTGGGCACGCTGTCGTCGTAGATCGGGCAGCCGTTGATGACTGCTTGCGGATGGCGTGCGGACAGCGCAATGAAGCGGGTGATGTCGGCGGCATCATGCTGGCCGTCAGCGTCGATCTGCAGCGCATGGCTGTAGCCATGCTGCGCGAGGTGATGCAAGCCGGTGAGGACGGCGTCGCCCTTGCCGCGGTTCATGGCATGGCGCAGCAGCGTCACGCGCCGGGGATGTTCGGCGGCCAGCCGGTCCAGCACGGCGGCGCAGGCGGCGTTGCTGCCGTCGTCCACCAGTATGCAATGGAGCCCATGCAACAGCACTGCCGCCAGCACGGCGGGAATGGCGAGCTCATGGTTGTAGACGGGGATCACGACGCCGGTCTTCATGTCGCCTCGCCGAACAGGATGCGGCCGCTGGCGTGCTGGCCGCCGGCCGAATGCAGGCGGAACGCCAGGAGGTTTTTCTGCGTATCGTTTTCGAGCTCCAGCGTCAGCGTCGCGCCGGGCGTGACGACGCGCTGGAATTTAAGGGCTTGCAAGGCGCGGAAGTGTGCGGGCAAGTCGAAGTATTGCCGTCCCAATGCCAGCGCCCAGTCGACCTGGACCACGCCGGGCAGGATCGGCGCCTCGGGGAAATGGCCGTCGAAATACAGCAGGTCCGGCGGCACGTGCAATTGCAGCACCACGCTGCGGTCGTCGCGTTGCAGTACGGTTTGTTCGGGCCATCGAGGACGGCTGGTCGACACTGTAGCTGCAGCTTTAGCCGGAGTTTGTTCGAGCAATGCGGTTAGTGCCGCCACGGTGGTCTTGCCTTGCGTGTTGGCGGGCAGGGCGTCGAGGTAACGCCACAGACGCGGCAGCGCCACGCTTTCGATGGCGTCGGCCAGGACCGCGCGCAACTGCGTGTTGAGCGCCAGCTTGCCTTGCTGTTCGAGTACGGCGCGCCCGGCGTCGGTCGGCACCACAAAGGCGGCGATGCGTTCGCGCCGCGAGGACGAAGATGACGACGACGGCAGTTCCTGGTGAACCAGCACGCGCACTTCCGCCGTCAGCGGCGAGGCCAGCAGCAGCCGCTCGATCTGGTCCAGCGAGATGCGCTTTTCTTCCAGCTTGACGATGCGGTCGGCGCGGCCGCGCAGGTAAAAACCTTGCGCCGGGTTTTGCTCGCTGGTGAACTCAACGCGATCCGCCATGCGCAGCCAATGGTCGTCCGGCAAATGCGGCGAGCGCACTTCGAGGCAATCGTGTTCGCTGTTGAGTCGCACCTCAACGCGCCGCATCGGCCGCCAGCTGTCGTCGCGGGCAGTCCCGGCAAGCTCCTGTGGCTGACGCCAGGCGATGCCGCCGGTTTCCGAGCTGCCGTAGATTTCGATCGGACGATGGCCGAGCAGTTGCTGCGTCGCCGCCGCCACGTCGGGCAGCAGCGGTCCGCCGGATGAGAAGATCGCTTGCAGTCGCGAGACATCCGGCCGCACCGGGCTGTCGGGCAGGCGCTTCAGGTGCGCCGGACTGGACAGCAGCAGCCAGGGACGCTGCGGCGCGATGGCGGCCAGGTCTTCCGGGAAGAACGCGCTGCGCGCATGGATCGCGCGACCGGCGGCGAGCGGCCACAATACCTTGAACAGCAAGCCGTAGATGTGCTGGTGAGAGACCGTGGAGACGATGTCGGCCGCGCCTGCCTGCGCGCCGAACAGCGCCTCCAGCGTGGCGACTTCGGTGGACAGTTGCGACAGTTTTTTCGGGATGGCCTGCGCCGTGCCGGTGCTGCCGGAGGTGTAGACCACCAGGGCCGGAGCGTCGCCGTCGAGTGGCTGCGGCGTGCCGGCCTTGTCAGCGACAGCGGGCGCAGACGATGGTTGCAGCGGTTGCAACGCCGCATCGAATTCGCCGATGAAACCGTCGACTTCCAGCGCCAGCGCCTTGCAGGTTTCGGCCAGCGTGTCGCTGGGCAGATAGATGGTTTTGCCGGCCTGCCAAGCGCCAAACAGCGCAGCGGCGAAGGAGATCGTGTCCTGCAGGTACAGCGCGAATCGCATGCCGGGCCGGCGCAACAGCAATTGTCGCCAGCCGGCAGTTTCCTGGATGAATTGGGCGTGCGTGACGGCTTCGCCATCGCGCCAGCCGGTCACATGGCTGTCAGCGCGTGCAGCCAGCGGCAGTGCCGGTACGTCGATGAAATCAGGCATGGTGTTGACGCCTGACATAGAGCCGGACCAGATATTCGCCGGCAAACAGTGCGCCCATGAACACATAGGAAATCAGTCCGGTGTACAGCGACCAGACAGCTTCCGACGCCCACACCGCCGTGGCGAAAGCAATACCGCCGTTGAATGCAAAGAACAGGCACCAGACCTGGGTCACGCGGCGCGTGTAGGCGACGGCGAAGGCCGGCAGATCGGGATCCTGGATGCGTGCGAAGCGTTCGATGATCGATGGCGGACGCAGCAAGCTGGCGCCGAACAGGGCCAACATGCCGATGCTGATGGCGACCGGGTAAAGCTTGAGCGGCAGCAGAGCGTTCCAGAACAAGGCCGGCGCCGCCAGCAGCAGTGCCGCCAGACTCATCCAGCGATAGCGCTGGCCCATCCTGAAGCTCAGCAGGCGCAGCGCGGCCACGCCCAGCAGCACCAGCGCAAGCTGGCGCGGTTCGATCTTGCCGTGGGCGTACCAGACCAGCAGCGGATAGACCAGGACGACCAGTGTGGTCAGGACCTGGGCGAGATCAGGCCTTTTCATCAATCTTGTTGACATCGTCCGCCTGCAGCAGCTTCGCCAGGTGCGCACGGTGCGAAACACGTCGGGCTGTATCCGCTTGCCGGTCATCTGGTTCAGCTTGACCACGATGTCGACGGCGTCGATGCTGTCGATGTCGAGATCGGAATACAGATTGGATTGCGGCGTGATCTTCGCTTTGTCGAGCTCAAACATCTCGTGCAGCATGTCGACGATCCAGATGGAGATCTGGTCCTTGGTCATGGAGGGCGCTAAGGTGGTCATGATGATTCGTTTATTGTTGGCGATGGCTGGCAATCAGGGCGGCAAGCGATTGCACCGAGGCAAAGTGCTTGCGGGTTTCTTCCGAGTTCGCGGAGAGGGCGACGCCGTAGCGCTTTTGCAGCGCGACGCCGAGCTCCAGCGCGTCAATCGAATCCAGCCCGAGACCGTCGCCGAACAAGGGGGCGGCGGCGTCGATGTCGGCGGGACGGATGTCTTCCAGTTGCAGAACGTCGATGATGAGTTCTTTGATTTCTTGGTCAAGGTCAAGACTTGGCATCGCCTAGCTTTCTTTCATGAAATAGTTTTGCAGGTAATACGTAAGCTGGCGCGCGGCGAGGGTGGGATTGCAGGCATCGCCGGTCACTCCGGGAATATCGCGGATATCGATATCCT
>NZ_AJHH01000003.1 GCF_000256565.1 Herbaspirillum lusitanum P6-12
CATGTTGCCGTCGGCCGGGGTGCGTGTTCCCTCGGGGAAAATAATCAGGTTGCCGCCGCTGCGCATCGAGCTGATGCAGTCGTCCACCAGCTCCGGCCCGTGGGCATTGCTGATATAGCCGGCCGCCCGCACCGGGCCGCGGGTAAAGGGATTGCGCCACAAAGCGCTCTTGACGATGCAATCGGCCTGCTCGACGAAGGCCATCAGCAAGACGGTGTCAATCAGGCTGGGATGGTTGGCCAGGATCAGCAAGCCCTTGCGCTGCAGCCGTTCACGGCCTGAAATGCGATAGCTGAGCACCCCCAGTGCGCTCATTAGCTCGACGAATGCACGGAAGGCCAGACGGATGATGCGGCGCGCCCAGAGGATGCGGGATTGTTCGTCGCGCACGATGAGATTGAGCAGGGGGAAGATCATGAGGCGCAGCACGATGCCGCCGACGCCGAAGGCGATGAAGCTGATTGCCGTACCACCTACGCGCCAGTATTTATTGAGCAAGCTGTTCAGCCGTTTGAGCCATTGCTGCATCGCTCCGACGGTGACCGGCTTGCCCGACCGATCAAGCACGACGGCTCCAGCGCCAGCGGCGGCCGCCCGCGACCCGGGTCAGTTCGGCGTCGCGCCGCAAGAAGAAGCGCAGGATATCGAGCCCGCCCGGTGCGGCGACATCTGTCGCAGATGCAGTCTCACCGTCCTCGGCCGTCCACGACAGCGAAAGCCGTTCTCCGGTATTTGCATCTGCATCGGCTTGCAACAGCCAGGCCCAGGAAAAACTTTGTTCCGCGCAGTCGGCGTAGGCAGCGAAAACTTCGGGCGGAGGATTGTCGGCCATCACCAGCAGGACTTGCGGCGCGCCGTCGGCAAGCAGGCCGCAGGCTTCGATGAGCGCATGCTCGACCGTGCTCGATCCTGCCGCGATAGCGATGTTATTGCTGCGATCGCCGCGTGCGATCGACCACAGCCCGCCGTTGGCATTGTGCACGGAGAGACTGAAGGAGGTCGGTGACAGCGGTGCATGTCGCGCCAGTTCCTGCAGCAACTCGACCGAACGCGCGCATTCACCGTGGCGCGAGGCGAAAATCACCGGGAGATCGGACGGGACGGCTTGTTCGGGCAGGCAGGCGTAGGCGGCTTCGAGCGCCATTTTGCCGGTGGCGCTGGCGCGGCGGCGCAGCATCGGCGGCATTTTTGCGACTTTGGGATCGGCAACGGCAGTATTCATGTCCGCACGGCCGTGAGCCCACTCCAGCCAGGCGGCGGCAGTGTCCAGACCAGGCGCCCAAGCCGTATGCGATGCGACAGAAAAACTGACATCCCCAAAACGCATGTTTCTATTCGTATGCTGTCGATTGACCATGCTCTCTTTGCTGACGTTATCGTTGTTTCAATATCTTGGTCGGACCAAGACAGATCGGATAATCGCCGCGATCCCCTCGCATTTTTTGTTAATGTGATAACGAGAGCAGGCTTATTGAACGTTAAAAAAAGTAAAGCAAATATTACGATAAAAGCTACGCAGCAATTCGATTTTTAGATGAATATTCAGGCCAAAAAAAAGGGGGGG
>NZ_AJHH01000004.1 GCF_000256565.1 Herbaspirillum lusitanum P6-12
AAAAAAAAAAGGCAGGGACGAATGATCGTTCCTACCTGTTTTGTTCGTCGGCGCTTTTTTGCGCGCACCGTCGTTTGTTTCCTTGTTGCCAACTGCCTTTTACTGCTTCTTGCCCGTATTGCTGCGTGCTTCCGTACGACTGGTGCCGGGAGCCGGAATCGAACCGGCACGGTGTCACCACCGCGGGATTTTGAGTCCCGTGCGTCTACCTATTCCGCCATCCCGGCAACGCAAGACCGCGATTATGACCCATTTTGGACGACCGGGCAATACCTTCATTGACGTCCTGACATGAGTTCCGATGCCGCAGCGCAGTACAAAGAGGTATCATCGCCGCTTGAACGGAAAAAATGCTGATCAGTATCCGGCACACATTGCATGTTGAAGATTCGAGAAATTTTGTTGGGCAAGGCGCTCGACCCGCTCAAGAGCGAGACGCGCCATTCGCTGGCCTTGGTGGCTTTTCTGGCGTGGGTGGGGTTGGGCGCGGACGGTTTGTCGTCCTCGGCGTACGGTCCGGAAGAGAGCTTCCGGGCGCTCGGCGAGCATACCCATCTGGGCCTGTACCTGGCGCTGGCGACCGCCCTGACGGTCTTCATCATCGCGCTGGCCTATAACCAGGTCATTGAATTATTCCCCACCGGCGGCGGCGGCTACCGCGTCGCCACCAAGCTGGTCGGTCCTTATCTCGGCCTGGTCTCGGGCGTGGCGCTGATCCTCGACTACGTGCTGACCATCGCCATTTCAGTCGCCTCCGGCGTCGACGCGCTGGCGTCGCTCCTGCCGCTGGGCTTCCAGGATTACAAACTGTGGGCCGAGGCCTTCTTTGTCGGCATGCTGATCGTGCTCAACCTGCGCGGCCTCAAGGAAGCCATCCGTTTCCTGCTGCCGGTGTTCCTCGGCTTCGTCGCCACCCATCTGGTGCTGATCGTCTACGGTATTTTCGTGCATGCGGAATACCTGCCGGCATTGGTGCCGACCACGCTGGCCGACACCGGCAGCCTGACCCGGCAAATCGGCTGGGCGGGCGTGGCGGGCATGCTGCTGCTGGCGTATTCGCAAGGCGGCGGCACTTACACCGGACTGGAAGCCGTCTCCAACAACGTCAACATGCTGGCCGAGCCGCGCGTACGCACCGGCAAGATGACCATGTTGTACATGGCCCTGTCGCTGGCGTTCACGGCCGGCGGCATCTTCCTGCTGTATCTGTTGTGGGATGCGCGCCATGTCGACGGCGAAACCCTCAACGCCACCACGTTCCGCCTGATCATCGACAGCATGGGCATCGGTAGCCAGTGGCTCAATGACCTCCTGCTGGCGGTGGTGCTGGCGTTCGAGGCGGGCTTGTTGTTCGTGGCTGCCAATACCGGTTTCCTCGGGGGGCCGGCAGTGTTGTCCAACATGGCGGCCGACTCCTGGGTGCCGCATAAATTCCGCTACCTGTCGACGCGGCTGGTCACGCAGAACGGCATCCTGGTGATGGGCATCGCCGCGCTGGCGATCCTGTTCTGGACCCAGGGCAGCGTGACGCTGCTGATCGTGCTGTATTCGATTTCGGTGTTCCTGACCTTCGCCATTTCACTGTTCGGCCTGTGCCGTTACTGGTGGCGCCAGCTTCCTGTTGTCGCTGACCGGCTTCGTGATTTGCGCTTCGATCCTGTCGGTGCTGCTGTACGAAAAGATGTTTGCAGGCGGCTGGGCCACGGCGGTGATCATCGCCGGCATTGCAGCGCTGTGTATCTATATCCGGAATCATTACCGCGAGACCAAGGAGGCGATCCGCTCGGTCGACCAGATCTTCTCCAGCCAGCCGTTCGGTCCCAACATGGACGCCATCGTGCCGGATCCGGTCGACCAGACCGCGGTATTCATCGTCGGCACTTCACGCGGCGGCGGCCTGCATGCCTTGCTGTGGGTGCAACGCATGTTCCCCGGTCATTTCAAGAACTTCATCTTCGTCAATGCGCGCACGGTCGATTCGCATGCCTACGGCGGCGAAGGCGCGGTCGAGCAAATGCGCGCCGAAGCGAATGCGACGCTGCAGTTCTTCGTGGATTTCTGCCGCAGCCACGGCATGGCATCGTCGTCTTACCTGGGTTTCGGTACCGACGCGGTGCAGGAAGTGACCAAGCTGTGCTTCGACATCAGCCGGGAATATCCGAATGCGATTTTCTTCACCAGCAAACTGATTTTCGAACAGGACAACTGGTTCATCCGCCTGCTGCACAACCAGGCCGCGCTGGCGATCCAGCGCCGGCTGCATTTTGACGGCCTGCAGATGGTAATCCTGCCAATGAAGGTGTGAACCTGTCCGCGATCTTACTGCGAGGCCATGATCCGGCGTCGGGACAAATTACTTGAGACCGCAGATGATCTTGATCATCTGGGCGCCGGTCGAACCGGGCACGGCGTCTTGCAGCCGGGTGTCGCCGTAGGCGAGGTAAGGGGAAAACAGCGCGGCGCCCTGGGCATCCGCCTTGGCGTACATGGTGCGGCTGCCGAAGCCGATGCGCTTGTCGTCGCAATCGATGTAGGCGACGGAGACTTCCGAGGAATAGTATTTGCCGTGCCCCTGCAGCACTTGCGGCTTGGTCCAGTTGAGCAGGACGTTGGCCTGCAGGATGCTGCGTCCGCGCTCGATGCTGGACTTGTCGACAAAGAAGGTGCCGAGGTCGTTGTTGCCGAGCAATGACCATTGCGCGGCAAACACCTGGTTCGACACCAGCAACAATGCCAGCACTGCAAATTTCATCTTGTCCCGTTCGGTGAGGGTGGAGTGTTCATTCACATCACGACAGCATGAACGCCAGCATGGCCACGTCGTCTTCCAGCATGATCAGCAACGTCACCGACCACAGCAGCGTATAAGCGCTCCCGGCGGCGATGTAGTGCGCGAGTCGAATCTTCATGAATTTTACTGGTGGACGTCCGGTCATTTTACGGCGCAAATCCTAACACGGCATGAGGCCGCTGTAATTCCGAAATTGCCACAGACGCAAAAAAGCCGGCATTCCTCGCAGGAAACGCCGGCTTGCTGGCGGACTTGGTCGAGCCTTACTTGCCGTCCGGTCCGCGCCCGATTTCCTTGTAGATCGACTGGATCAGGTCCTTGCCGATGCGGTCTTCCATCTCGCGATGGACCTTGTACTGGATGGCTTTCCATTCGTTCTTTTCTTCCGGCGTCATGGTCAGGATTTTCATCTTGCCGGTTTTCCGGATGTCTTCCAGGGCATCGTCGTTTTCTTTCTTGGCGTTGCTGTTGAAATACTCGGTGGCGTCCTTGACAGCCTTGTCCATGACCGGCTTGAGATCGGCCGGCAGCGCATCCCAGAAGCGCTTGTTGGCGATGAACACATAGCCGTGATAGCCGTGCTCCGAGATCGTCATGAACTTCTGCACTTCAAACAGTTTGGCGGTGCTGACGATGGAGGGAGGATTTTCCTGGCCGTCGACCACGCCGGTCTGCAAGCCCTGGTAGATCTCGGACCACGGCATCACCTGCGGCAACGCGCCGACCACGCGGGTGCGCGCGTCGATCACCTTGGACGACTGGATGCGGATCTTCATGCCCTTGATGTCGGACGGTTTCTGGATCGGCTTGTTGGAGGTCCAGTCGAGGAAGCCGCTGTCCCACATCGCCAGTCCGGTGAGGCCCTTGGCATCCAGCTTCTTCAGCAGCGCGTGGCCGATCGGTCCCTGCGTCACCTTCTGCGCCTGGGCCATGTTGTCGAACAGGTAGGGCAGGTCGAACACTTCGAACTCGCGCACGCCCATCGGGCCGAATTTGCCGAAGGTCGGCGCCAGCATCTGCACCGAGCCCATTTGCAGGGCTTCCAGTTCTTCCTTGTCCTTGTAGAGCTGGCTGTTGGGATAGACCTCGACCTTGACACGGCCGCCGGTGCGCTCTTCGACGATCTTCTTGAAATAGTCCGCAGTCTTGCCCTTGGACGTGTTGGCCGCGACGACGTGGCTGAATTTGATGATGATCGGCTGCTGGGCTGTCTGCGCCTGTACCGCTGTGGTGAATAGGGCGATGGCCGCGGTTGCGACGATGGCTTTCCAGTGTTGCATGGTGTCTCCTCCTGTCTGGGATGGCATCCGTTTGGACGATGCGGCCGCGCTTCTGTCGAGCGCGATCCGCATCCGGACGTTTTGCTTGGCCTTAGTACATCAGATCGCCGCAGCGATCGCTTTGCCGACCGAAGTGGTGTCGCCGCTGCCGCCGAGGTCAGGCGTCTTCGGTCCTGCCACCAGCACCGTTTCGATCGCGGCCAGGATGGCGTCGTGGGCTTGCTTGTACTTCGGATTGCCGTTGCCGAGGAAGTCCAGCATCATCGCGCCGGACCAGATCGTGGCGACCGGGTTGGCGATGTTCTTGCCAGCGATGTCGGGCGCCGAACCGTGCACCGGCTCGAACAGCGACGGCAGCTTGCGGTCCGGATTGAGGTTGGCCGTCGGTGCGATGCCGATGGTGCCGGCGCAGGCCGGGCCGAGATCGGACAGGATGTCGCCGAACAGATTGGGCGCAACCACGACGTCGAAACGCTGCGGATTCAGGACGAAATGCGCGGTCAGGATGTCGATGTGGTACTTGTCGGTCTTGACATCGCCGTAGTTCTTGCCCATCGCTTCGACCCGCTCGTCCCAGTACGGCATGGTGATGGCGATGCCGTTGGACTTGGTGGCCGAGGTCAGGTGTTTCTTCGGACGGCTCTGCGCCAGGTCGTAGGCGAATTTGAGGATGCGGTCGACGCCGTGGCGCGTAAAGACCGATTCCTGGATCACGATTTCACGGTCGGTGCCTTCATACATGCGGCCGCCGATGGACGAATACTCGCCTTCGGTGTTTTCGCGCACCACGTAGAAATCGATGTCGCCGGGTTTGCGGCCGGCCAGCGGGCAGGGTACGCCGGGCATCAGGCGCACCGGGCGCAGGTTGACGTACAGGTCGAAGTCGCGGCGGAACTTCAGCAGCGAACCCCATAGCGACACGTGATCCGGCACCGTGGCGGGCCAGCCGACCGCGCCGAAGAAGATCGCCTCGAAGCCCTTCAGCTGATCGAACCAGTCGTCCGGCATCATCTTGCCGTGCTTGGCGTAATAGCCGCAGTGGGCCCAGTCGAAATGGGTGTACTCGATCTCGATGCCGAACTTCTTCGCTGCGGCATCGACCGCGCGCAAGCCCTCGGGGATGACTTCCTGGCCGATGCCGTCGCCGGCGATGACGGCTACCTTGTGTTTGGTCATGGTGCTTTCTCCTTTAAAAACCAGACGGAAATCATAACGGCCCCCGACCTCGCTATAATTCACGGATCGGTTACTTCATAAAACACGATTCGTGAACAATCAAAGCGTCGCACCGCCCTTGCTGGAAGACTTGCGTTTGTTCTGCGTGGTGGCGCGCAAGAACAGTTTTGCCGAATCGGCCAAGGAGATGGGCTCGTCGCCGGCCTACATCAGCAAGCGAATCGCGCTGCTGGAGGCGGCGCTGGGCGTGCGGCTGTTCCATCGCACCACGCGCAGCGTGGTGATGACCGAAGAGGGCAGTAACGTGCATGAATGGGCGCGCCGCATCCTCGACGACGTCGACCAGATGCTGGAAACCGTCAGCAGCGCCAAGCAGGTGCCGCGCGGGCTGCTGAAGATCAGCACCAGCTTTGCGTTGGGTCGCAAATATGTATCGCCGCTGCTGTCGGAATTCGCGCGCCTGCATCCCGCGCTGCGCATTCAGCTGGAATTGTTCGATCGCCAGGTCGACATGATCAATGAAGGTTTCGACCTCGACATCCGCGTCGGCCCGGTGCATGAGCCGCACCTGTTCGCCAAGCGCATCATCGCCAGCCAGCGCGTGCTGTGCGCCAGTCCCGATTACCTCGCCCGGCACGGTGCGCCGCAGACCCTGTCGGACCTGACGCAGCACCAATGCCTGGTGATCCGCGAGCGCAACCAGTCGTTCGGCATCTGGCGCATGATGGGACCGAACGGCGCCGAGACGGTCAAGGTGGCCGGCGGGCTGGCGTCGAACCACGGTGAAATCATCCACCAATGGGCCATCGACGGCCATGGCGTGATTCTGCGTTCGATCTGGGATGTCGCCGCCAGCCTCAAGGACGGCAGCCTGGTGCGGGTGTTGCCGGCGTACTTTCAGGAAGCCGACCTGTGCGCGGTATATCCGCTGCAGCTCAAGAACTCCGCCAAGATCAGGGAGTGCGTGCGCTTCCTGCAGAAAAATCTGAATGTGCATGCTGTGCAAACTGTGCACGCTGCACCTGCGCGCTGAGCATCTTCACGCAGCTTCAGGGAAAGGCTTCCTGCACGCTTTGTATCTTGCCGGTGTCGGCGCCTTCATAGCCGGTCAGGTCGTCGACCACCGCGCGGAACGTCGGCGATTGCACGATATCGACCACCGCCCGTACCAGCGGGTCGTTCAATGACGCCATCGGCAGCGCAAAGAAGTAGCGCTCGCGCACCAGCGGGATGAAGTCCAGTCCGAAGCGATGCGACGCCGTCTGCACGCCGAAGCCGACATCGGCCATGCCGCTGGCGATGAAGGCCGCGACTGCCGAATGCGTGAATTCGGTGTTCTCGAAACCGTTGATCCTCTTGTGTGAAATGCCTTGTCCGGCCAGCATCAGTTCCAGCAGCATGCGCGTGCCTGAACCGGCTTCGCGGTTGACGAAGCGCAGGTCGCTGCGGGTCAGGTCGGCCAGGCTGTGGATATTCTTGGGATTGCCGGGGGCGACGAACAGGCCCTGGCTGCGCACGGCAAGATGGATCAGGCAGTCGCTGCGCTTGTTGAGCCATTTGGCATAGGTGGCAATGGCCGGTTTTTCAAATTCTCCCAGCGGTACGTGGAAGCCTGCCAGGTCGCATTCCTGGCGCGACAGCGCGGCCACGGCGTCGGTGCTGTGGCGATAGCGTACCTCTACAGGCAGCTTGGCCTGGTTGAACTGGCTGAGCAGCGCCGCCACCGCGAAACCGTGGCTGGCGTTCAGGCGTACGGTCTTGGATTTGCCTTCGACGGTCTTGCCCAATTCGATTTCCAGTTCCGACGCCAGGCTGTCGAGCGTCGGCGACAAGCGTGCGCTGACCATGCGATCAGCCCACAGCAATTTGCTGGCGAAGGGCGTCAACGTGGTGCCGCGTCCGCGGCCGCTGGCGATCAGGCTGTGGCCGAACAATTGTTCAGAGGTGCGCAGCAAGCCCCACGCATGCCGATACGAGTGGCGCAACTGCTGCGCCGCCTTGGCGATCGAGCCGGTTTGCTGGACCGCGGTCAATAGGGCAAGCAGTTCCGTGGTGTCGAGCGGGGAGTCGTCGCCGTGGGCGATTTCCCAGTGGGGCTTGATGTTAACCTTGTACATATATATGAAAAAAATAGCATATTGAGTCGGTAGAATTTCAATGATACCTTCGCGGCAGTAGGCGTAGCTCAGAAAAACTATAGGCATATTTTTGCATAAATAGCCGAATTCATTCGACTTGCATATAATTGCCGCCCCACAACATCAAAGAGGAGGGAACAATGGCCTTCGATTTCCTGCAAAAGGAACACACCATCGCCAAGCCCGGGTTCAACCGCTGGCTGGTACCGCCTGCCGCATTGGCAATTCATCTGTGTATTGGCATGGCATACGGTTTCTCCGTATTCTGGCTGCCCCTGTCCAGGGCGCTCGGCATCAAGGAGTCGATCGCCTGTGCGCCGGATACCGGTTTTTTCGCGCAAGTATTCTCCACCACCTGTGACTGGAAGATTTCCATGCTGGGCTGGATGTATACGATGTTCTTCGTCCTGCTCGGCATTTCCGCCGCGATCTGGGGCGGTTGGCTCGAGCGCGCAGGTCCGCGCAAGGCCGGCGTGGTCTCCGCGCTGTGCTGGTGCGGCGGCTTGCTGATTTCCGCCTTGGGCGTCTATACCCACCAGATCTGGCTCATGTGGCTGGGCTCCGGGGTGATCGGCGGCATCGGCCTCGGTCTCGGCTACATCTCGCCGGTGTCGACGCTGATCAAATGGTTCCCGGACCGTCGCGGCATGGCGACCGGCATGGCGATCATGGGCTTCGGCGGCGGCGCGCTGGTCGGCAGCCCGCTGGCCGACAAGCTGATGAAGCATTTCGCTACCCCGACCTCGGTTGGCGTGTGGGAAACCTTTGTCGCCATGGCAGTGATCTATTTCGTCTTCATGATGGCCGGCGCACTGGGCTACCGTGTTCCGCCGAGCGGCTGGAAACCAGCGGGCTGGACGCCGCCGGCAACCACCAACAGCACCATGATCACGCAAAACCACGTGCACGTGAGCAAGGTCTGGGGCATTCCCCAGTTCTGGCTGGTGTGGCTGGTGCTGTGCCTGAACGTGTCGGCCGGCATCGGCGTGATCGGCATCTCGTCGCCGATGCTGCAGGAAGTTTTCGGCGGCCATCTGCTGGGCGTCAACGTCGGCTTCAGCGATCTGTCGATCGAGCAAAAAGCCGCGATCGCTGCGATTGCAGCCGGTTTCACCGGTCTGATCAGCCTGTTCAACATCGGCGGTCGTTTCGTGTGGGCGTCGTGCTCCGACTTCTTCGGTCGCAAGATGACGTACGTGATCTTCTTCGTCTTGGGCTTCATCCTGTACGTGAGCCTGCCATGGTCGGCCAAGGCCGGCAGCATCGCGCTGTTCGTCGGTGCGGTCTGCATCATCCTGTCAATGTACGGCGGTGGTTTTTCGACGGTGCCGGCTTACCTGGCTGACTTGTTCGGTACGCAAATGGTCGGCGCGATCCACGGTCGCCTGCTGACTGCATGGGCGACCGCCGGCATCCTCGGCCCGGTGGTGGTGAACTACATGCGCGAGTACCAGTTGTCGCTCGGCATGCCGCGCGAGCAGGTCTACAACACCACGATGTACATCCTGGCAGGCATGCTGGTGGTGGGCTTGATCTGCAACCTGCTGGTCCGCCCGGTCGCCGCCAAGCACTTCATGACGCCGGAAGAACTGGCCCGTGAAAAGCAACTGGCGCATGAAAAGTCGTCTTCGGACAACACCACATCTCTGTCGCCGACAGACATGGCGCTGGTCGGCCGTGGCGGCAATCCTGCCCTGATCGGCGCGGCATGGCTGGCAGTCGGCATCCCGCTGATCTGGGGTATTTCGCTGACGCTGCAAAAGACGGCGGTGCTGTTCAGGTAAGCGGCATTGACGTAGCCATGATGTAACCGCAGTAGAAAAGCAAGAGAGCAACAAGGCTGCCGCGAGGGTCAACACCCTGCGGCAGCCGGCTTCACCACCGTAGTGTTCTGTACCAACCCGAGGCATCATCGATAGGCAGGGAGAACATGAAATCGCTAGCTCATTCGTCGATCGGATCGCGTGCCGCAACGCTTCTCAGCGCAGCGCCCGGGTTTGCGATCGCATGCTTCATTTGCGCCGCTGCAGTCCTTGCAGTTGCGTTCTGCACCATTTTCTTTCCAGCATTTCCGAGCTTTGCTGCGCCGTTCGCGCAAGCAGGGATCGCCGTGTCCATCGCCGCGCGCAATTCATCGCAACAGCACATCGCAACAACGCCGTCGTCTGGTTCCCATCAGGATCAGGCGGCGAGACTAAGCATGTTTTTCCACGGCCCGGCAAGATAAAAAACAGAAACCGGGGCCGGACAGCAGTTCAGCAGGAGACGAAACAATGAACAGACAACAGCCATTCGACGTCGGTGCGGTCAGGGACGTCATCGCCGCGCGCCGGCACATGCCCGGCGCCATGCTGCCGATCCTGCACGGCATCCAGGATGCGGTCGGCTTCGTGCCTGCCGACGCGGTACCGATGATCGCCGAGGCGCTCAACGTATCGCGTGCCGAGGTGCACGGCGTGATTTCCTTCTACCACCATTTCCGCCAGCAACCGGGCGGCAAGCACGTGGTGCAGGTGTGCCGCGCGGAAGCCTGCCAGTCGGTCGGCTCCGAAGCGCTGGCCAGGCATGCGGAGAAAACGCTGGGTTGCGTCTTCCATGCAACCACCGCCGACGGCCAGTTCACGCTCGAGCCGGTGTATTGCCTGGGCCTGTGCGCCTGCGGTCCGAACGTGGTGGTCGACGGCGAGCTGCACGCCCGCGTCGATGCCGACAAGTTCAAGCGCTTGATCCAGGCCAAGCGGGAGGCATGATGAGCGCTAACGATACCGTGACCGTCTACGTTCCGCGCGACTCCGCAGCGATTGCATTGGGCGCCAACGATGTGGCGGCGGCGATTCGTGGCGAAGCCGAAAAGCGCGGCGTCGAGGTCAACATCGTGCGCAACGGTTCGCGCGGCATGTTCTGGCTGGAGCCGCTGGTGGAGGTCGAAACCGGACAAGGCCGGGTAGCCTATGGTCCGGTCGATCCGACCGATGTCGCGGGTTTGTTCGACGCCGGTTTCCTGGAGGACGCGACGGATGCATTTGAGCATCCCTTGGCGCAAGGCCTGACCGAAGAAATTCCCTATCTGAAAAAGCAGGAGCGCCTGACCTTTGCGCGCGTCGGCATCACCGATCCGGTGTCGCTGGACGACTACCTGGCGCATGAAGGCTATGCCGGACTCAAGCGCGCGGTCGGCATGAGCAGCGAAGCCATCGTGCAGGAAGTACTGGATTCCGGCCTGCGCGGACGCGGCGGCGCGGCGTTCCCGACCGGTATCAAGTGGAAAACCGTGGCCGCTGCAAAGGCCGCGCAAAAGTACATCGTCTGCAATGCCGACGAAGGCGATTCCGGCACCTTCTCGGATCGCATGGTGATGGAAGACGATCCCTTCACATTGATCGAAGGCATGACGATTGCCGGTCTGGCAGTCGGCGCGACGCAAGGCTACATCTACGTGCGCTCCGAATATCCGCATTCGATTGCCACCCTGGAGCAAGCCATCGCCATTGCCCATGCACAGGGTTACCTGGGCGATGACATCCTGGGTTCCGGCAAGTCCTTCCGCCTGGAAGTGCGCAAGGGCGCCGGGGCCTACATCTGCGGCGAAGAAACGGCCATGCTGGAAAGCCTGGAAGGCAAGCGCGGCGTGGTGCGCGCCAAGCCGCCGCTGCCGGCCATCGAAGGCCTGTTCGGCAAGCCCACCGTGATCAACAACCTGATCTCGCTGGCCTCGGTCCCGGTGATCCTGGCGCGCGGTGCAGACTTCTACAAGAACTTCGGCGTGGGTCGCTCGCATGGCACGCTGCCGTTCCAGCTGGCCGGCAACGTCAAATACGGCGGCCTGGTCGAGAAGGCCTTCGGCCTGACTTTGCGCCAGTTGCTGGAGGACTTCGGCGGCGGCACGCTCAGCGGCCGGCCGATCCGGGCGGTGCAGGTGGGCGGCCCGCTAGGTGCCTACATGCCGCAGCAGCAGCTCGACACGCCGCTGGATTATGAAGCCTTCGCCGCCATCGGCGCGATGGTCGGTCACGGCGGTATGGTGGTGTTCGATGACGGCGTCGACATGGCGCAGCAGGCGCGCTATGCGATGGAGTTCTGCGCCATTGAATCCTGCGGCAAATGCACGCCATGCCGCATCGGCTCGACACGCGGCGTCGAGGTGATCGACAAGATCATCGCCAACGAAGGTGGAAAAGACAGCAGACCGCAGCAAATCCATCTGCTGCGCGACCTGTGCGACACCATGCTCAACGGTTCGCTGTGCGCCATGGGCGGCCTGACGCCGTATCCGGTGCTGTCGGCGTTGAATCATTTCCCTGAAGACTTTGGTTCGCCGGCTGAAGAAGCCGCCTGAGCCAAACCTGTTCCCCGCATTCAGCAAGGAGTTGTTGTCATGAACCAGCTCAACGAAACAGATTACGGCACGCCGGCGCGCTTTCCGAAAGATGCGTCCGAGACCGAGGTCACTCTTGAAATCGACGGTGTCGCAGTCACGGTCATGCGCGCAGCGGTGGAGGCGGGCATCAACGTGCCGAAGCTATGCGCCACCGACAGCCTGGAACCGTTCGGCTCCTGTCGCCTGTGCCTGGTCGAGATCGAAGGCCGTGACGGTCGCAAGATGAAGGGCTATCCCGCCTCATGCACGACGCCCTGCGAACCCGGCATGAAGGTGCAGACGCAGACGCCCAAGCTGGCCGACATCCGGCGCGGCGTGATGGAACTGTATATTTCCGATCATCCGCTCGATTGCCTGACTTGCCCGACCAACGGCAATTGCGAACTGCAGGACATGGCCGGCACCGTCGGCCTGCGCGAAGTGCGCTACGGCTACGAAGGCGAGAACCACCTCGAGATGAAGAAGGACGAATCCAATCCTTACTTCACCTATGACCCGTCCAAGTGCATCGTCTGCAATCGTTGCGTGCGCGCCTGCGAAGAAACGCAGGGCACCTTCGCGCTGACGATCAGCGGCCGCGGTTTCGAGTCGCGGGTCACGGCCGGACAGATGGACACTTTCATGGAATCCGAATGCGTCTCCTGCGGCGCCTGCGTGCAGGCTTGTCCGACCGCGACGCTGACCGAGAAGACCGTGATCATGATGGGCCAGGCCGAGCACAGCAAGATCACCACCTGCGCCTATTGCGGCGTCGGTTGCGCGTTCAAGGCCGAGATGAAGGGCAACGAAGTGGTGCGCATGGTGCCGTACAAGGACGGCAAGGCCAATCATGGCCACTCTTGCGTCAAGGGCCGTTTCGCCTGGGGTTACGCAACCCACAAGGACCGCATCACCAAGCCGATGATCCGCAGCAAGATCACCGACCCGTGGCGCGAAGTGTCGTGGGAGGAGGCGCTGTCTTATGCGGCCAGCGAGTTCCGTCGTATCCAGGCCAAGCACGGCAAGGACTCCATCGGCGGCATCACGTCCTCGCGCTGCACCAACGAAGAAACCTATCTGGTGCAAAAGCTGGTGCGCGCCGCCTTCGGCAACAACAACGTCGATACCTGCGCGCGCGTCTGCCATTCGCCGACCGGCTACGGCCTCAAGCAAACCTTGGGCGAATCGGCCGGCACGCAGACCTTCGACTCGGTGATGAAGTCCGACGTCATCATGATCATCGGCGCCAATCCGGCATCCGCGCATCCGGTGTTCGCTTCGCAAATGAAGCGCCGCCTGCGCCAGGGCGCCAAGCTGATCGTGATCGATCCGCGCACCACTGAGATGGTCAAGTCGGCGCACATCCAGGCCGATTACCATCTCAAACTGCGTCCCGGCACCAACGTCGCCGTCATCACCGCGCTGGCGCACGTGATCCTGTCCGAAGGCCTGCAAAGCGAGGAATACATCAAGGAACGCTGCGACCTCCAGTCCTATGAGCAATGGAAAGAGTTCGTGCTGCGTCCGGACAATTCGCCGGAAGCCATGTCCGCCATCTGCGGCGTGCCGGCCGAAGAACTGCGCGGCGCTGCGCGCCTGTTCGCCACCGGCGGCAACGGCGCGATCTATTACGGCTTGGGCGTGACTGAACATGCACAGGGCTCGACCATGGTGATCGGCATCGCCAACCTGGCAATGGCCACCGGCAACGTCGGCCGCGAAGGCGTCGGCGTCAATCCTCTGCGCGGCCAGAACAATGTGCAGGGTTCCTGCGACATGGGTTCCTTCCCGCATGAGCTGCCGGGTTATCGTCACATTTCCGATTCGACCGTGCGCTCGCAATTCGAGCAGGCCTGGGGCGTGACGCTCAATCCGGAGCCGGGTTTGCGCATTCCGAACATGTTCGATGCTGCGATGGATGGCAGCTTCAAGGGGCTGTATTGCGAAGGCGAGGATATCGTCCAGTCGGATCCGAACACCCAGCACGTCGCGGCCGCCTTGCAAGAGATGGAATGCATCGTGATCCAGGACCTGTTCCTCAACGAGACCGCCAAGTATGCCCACGTGTTCCTGCCGGGTTCGTCCTTCCTCGAAAAGGACGGCACCTTCACCAACGCCGAGCGCCGCATCTCGCGCGTGCGCAAGGTGATGCCGTCGAAGTCCGGCAAGTCCGACTGGGAAGTCACGGTGGCGCTGGCCGAAGCGCTCGGCTACCCGATGCCGTACAATCATCCGTCGGAAATCATGGATGAAATTGCGGCCTTGACGCCGAGTTTCCACGGCGTCAGCTACGACAAGCTGGAACGCCTCGGCAGCATCCAGTGGCCATGCAACGATGCGGCGCCGGAAGGCACGCCGATCATGCACATCGGCAGCTTCATCCGCGGCAAGGGAAAGTTCCTCAATACGCAATACTTCGCCACCGACGAGAAGGTGACGCAGCGTTATCCGCTGATCCTGACCACCGGCCGCATCCTGTCGCAATACAACGTCGGCGCGCAGACGCGCCGCACGGAGAATTCGCAATGGCACGATGAAGACCGTCTGGAAATCCATCCGCACGACGCCGAAGACCGCGGCGTGCGCGAAGGCGATTGGGTCGGCATTGAGTCGCGCGCCGGACAGACTGTTTTGCGTGCGACGATAACCGAGCGGGTGCAGCCGGGCGTGGTCTACACCACGTTCCACTTCCCCGAATCGGGCGCCAACGTGATCACCACCGACAACTCGGACTGGGCCACCAATTGCCCCGAGTACAAGGTGACGGCAGTGCAGGTCATGCCGGTGTCGCAGCCGTCCGGATGGCAGCAGCATTACGAACGGTTCAACCGTGAGCAGCTGGGTTTGCTGAAAGGCGAGAAGGCCTCTCAGGAGCCTTTGGTCACCAAATAACGCAACAACGAAACAACGAATGAAGAAAGAAGCAGTCAATGAATGCATGTCCCCTCCCGTCGCCTGATGATGTTTCTGCCGCCGCTGAATTTGCTACAGCGGCCAAGGTCGAGGTGGAAAAGTGGCGCGACGGGCAACGTGAAGTCGTCACCGACGTGGTCGCCGAAGAAGTGCCGATCGCGCTGGAGTACAACGGCATTTCGCACGCCGTGATGATGGCGACGCCGGCTGATCTTGAGGATTTTGCGCTGGGCTTTTCATTGACCGAAGGCATCCTGGCTGATCCGGGCGAGCTCTACGATTGCGAGATCGTGCAGGGCGCCGAAGGCATCCAGGTACAGATGAACGTGGCCACCGAACGCTTCATCGCGCTGAAGGAAAAGCGCCGTAATCTGACCGGCCGCACCGGCTGCGGCTTGTGCGGGGCGGAGACGCTGGAGCAGGCGGTGCGCCATCCGGCGGCGGTGCAGGCCGGTGCGCTGCGGTTTTCGGCCGACACGCTGCACGCGGCGCTGGACGCCATGCAGGCGCGGCAGGAATTGCAGCAGCAGACCGGCGCCACCCACGCGGCGGCATGGCTGGGCCGTGACGGCAAGATCAAGCTGGTGCGTGAAGACGTCGGCCGCCACAATGCGCTCGACAAACTGATCGGTGCATTGGCGGAAGACAAGCAGGATTTTTCGGCGGGCGCCGTGATCATCACCAGCCGCGCCAGTTATGAAATGGTGCAGAAGGCGGCCACCGTCGGCATCGGCTTCATCGCTGCGATTTCGGCGCCGACCGCGCTGGCGATCCGGCTGGCGAAGGAAACCGACGTCACGCTGATCGGCTTCGTGCGGCGGCAAGGACATGTCGTCTACGCCGGACCGCATCGCCTGATTTGACCGACGGCAACACTTAACAGAATCGAGACCACATCATGAACCTTCCGCACCTCATCAAGATGGCCAACCAGATCGGTACTTTTTTCTCGACCATGCCGGATCGCGTGCAGGCGGAAAAAGACCTGGCCACGCACATCAAGCGGTTCTGGGAACCGCGCATGCGCCGCGCCTTGCTGGCGCACGTGGAGCAGGAGGGCGGTTCCGAACTGAGCGAGATCGTCCTGACGGCGGTGAAGAAGCATGGCGCCGAGTTGCAGGTGGCGGGTCAGTAGGAAAGACGCTCGCGCAACAATGCCATCGCAAATGAAAAGGCCGTCCATCAGGACGGCCTTTTTTGCGTTTTGTAACCGGGATCAGTAGCGATATCCCAGCGTCAGCATCACGACGCGGTCGTCGCCGAGCGCAACGGCGTTGGCCAGCCCGCCGGCGTAGTACTGCGTATTGAAGATGTTCTTGACGTTCAAGGCGGTGCGCCAGCGCGCGGCATTGTAGGCGACGCCGACGTCGGTCAGCACGTAGCCCGGCAGGGAGTAACCGTTGGTGCGCTGACGGCTCTGGCCGTGCACGCCGCCATTGAGCTCCCAGCCGGTCAGTTCGCCCTTGAAGCGGTAGCGCGCGCTGGTGTTGAAGTTGTGGCGCGGCACATTGTCCAGCCATTGGCCGACGGTCGTGACTTTTTGCCCGCCGTCGTCGCTGATCACGGCCGAGGTATAGGAATAGCCGGCCATCAGGCTGACGCCGTTCTGGAAATCGCTGGTGATGCCGATCTCGCCACCTTGCGAATGCTGCTCACCCACGGCGATCTTGAAGGCGGTGTTGGTCGGGTCGGTCTGCAACACGTTGCGGCGGCGCAGGTCGAATACGGCTACGTTCAGGTTGGTGCGGCCCTGATCCAGTTCTACCTTGACGCCGGCTTCCAGCTGCTTGCCCGTCTCCGGTTTGAAGGTATTGCCGCCCACATCGGTGCCGGAGTTGGGATAGAACGAGGTTGAATAACTCACGTATGGACGCACGCCGCGCAGCACTTCAACCATCAGCGCCAGCGAGCCGGTGTTGGCGCCGGCGGGATTGTCCGTGTGTTTTTTGGTCCCGAGGTTATCCGAATAGGTGGATGTATTGTCGCGACGCAGGCCTGCCAGCAGTTGCCAGCGATCGCCGAACTGGATCTGGTCGCGCAGGTAGATTCCCAGATCGCGCACGGTGGTCGAGGTGTTGGTGTTCGGGGTGGCAGGACAGGCTATGCGTGCGCCGTAGACCGGGTTGTAGACGTTCAGGGACGCCACGGTGCAGTTGAACGAGCGCACGTCTTCACGCGTGTTCAGATAGTCCGAGCCGAGGGTGACCTGGTGTTTGCCGACCGCCGTATTGAAGCTGCGCTGCAAGTTGGTGTCCATCGTGAAGGTTTCGCCGTTGAAGGTCTGGTCGGTGCCGGTGCGGGTCAGCGTCGTGCCGGTGACGGCGGTATTGGCGACCAGCTGTCCGCTCATCGCAAACTGTTGCCAGCGCAGGTTGTTGTTCAGCGTCCAGCCGTCATCGAAGCGGTGTGTCAGCGAATAGCCCAGGCGGGTTTCGGTGGCGTTGTACGGCCGCGCTGCGGGTTCGCCTGTGAAGCGGCTGCGCGGGATGCTGCCGTTGACGTTGCGGTTGATCGATCCCGACAGCGGCAGGCCTTGCTGGCGGATATAGCCGCGTTCCTGGAAGCTGGTCAGGATGGTGAAGTCGGTGCGCGCGCCGAGATCCAGTGACAGCGACGGCGCGATGTAGCGGTTCTTGAACCAGACGTAGTCGGTGGCGTCGTTGGAATTGGAGATCAGGCCGTTGATGCGGAAGGCTTGTTTGCCGTTTTCCGACAGCGACTTGTTCAGGTCGATCGTCGCCTGGCGGAAGTCATGGCTACCGACCGTGACGTCTGCGTTGGCGAAGTCGTAGCCTTGCGGGCGTTTGCTGACCATGTTGACCAGGCCGCCCGGCAACACCAGTCCGTACAGCAGCGAACCCGGTCCCTTCACCACTTCAACTTGTTCCAGGCCGAACAACTGCTCCGCGACGCGATTGGAGGCGGCCGTGCGCAATCCGTCCAGGTACAGCGAATCGGACGCCACCTGGCCGCGGATGATCAGATCATCCCAGCCGCGCCGGCCGTATTGGCCGGATACCACGCCGGGCGCATTCTTGAGCGCATCCGCAAGCGTCACGGCCTGCTGACTGTCGAGCACGGCGCGCGGCACCACTGAAATGGATTGCGGCGTCTGCGACAGCGGCACGGAAGATTTGTTGACCTGCATTTTTGCGGCGTTGTAGCGGGTTTCGGCATCGGCGTCGGCGCTCACGGTCACGGCAGGCAGCTGGTTCGTCTCTGCGGCAGCGGTGGACGAGAGGGGCGTGGTGGACGTGGTCGAGTCGGTGGTTTGCGCCAGCAGGATTGATGGTGCGATGGTGGCCAGGCCGAGGAGGGCGGCACGAGTGCGTTTGAAGGACATGGGAGCGAAATGGAGGTTTTGTTAATGAGAACTATTTCTATCTATTGTATCGCTTCATGTGGCAATGCAGCAAACCAATCGGGGGAATATTCGTATTGACGGAGGCGTTTGAAAATGCAGAAGTCGATTGTCATTGGCGCTGTGCCGGGAAGCCGTTGCGGATGCCAATGGCTATAGCGCGTGATTTTTCCTAGGGGAAATTACGTGCTCCGTTTCATCATTCTTTATCAAATTTTTCATGTGAAATAGTTTGCCAAACAAAATTCTCACTGTTATCTTTGGAACCGGTTCCAAAGATTCATCATAAAAAAGAAACCTGGGAATCCGTAGTACAAATCAATCGATGTATCGATAGATAACAATCAACGATTTGGCAGGTAGAGTGAGACAAAAATCCTATATGCAACACACGCGCAGCGCTGGTGCTGGCAAAGTCACGATTGCCCAGGTCGCACGCGAGGCGGGTGTGTCGAAGACAAGTATTTCCCGGTATCTCGGCGGCGAGCTTGACGCCCTGTCGGAGCGCCTGCGCGAACAGATTCGCAGCACGATCGCCCGGCTCGGTTATCAGCCCAGCCAGATGGCGCGCGGCCTCAAGGGCGGGCGCACCAAGCTGATCGGGATGCTGGTGGCGGATATCCTGAACCCCTATTCGGTGGCCGTGCTGCATGGCGCCGAAGCGGCTTGCCAGGAACATGGTTACACGCTGATGCTGTGCAATACCGGCAACGACGAAAAGCGCGAGAAGCAATCGCTGGCGGCCCTGCATTCCTATAGCGTGGAAGGCCTGCTGTTCAACACGCAGGGGCGCAATGTGACGCCGTTGAAGGAGCTGGGGCAGGCGGCGTTTCCGGTGGTGCTGCTGGACCGGCGCGTGGAAGGTTGCGATTTCGATCTGGTCGGCCTGGACAATGTCGGTGCGGCGCGCATGGCCACGGAACACTTGCTGGCCGGCGGCTACAGCGATATTGGTCTGGTGGTGCAGCCGTTGCACGGCGTCAGTTCGCGCCAGGGGCGGCAGGCGGGTTTCCTGCAGGCGATGTCGACGCGGCCGGACTGCCATGGCGAGACGCTGGAAGTGCACATCGACCAGCCGGGCCACGTGGCGACCACGCTGGATGATTTCCTGAAGCGCCGGCGCAGCCGGAACAGCGCTGGCAAAGTGGCAATTCTGGCGGGCAACGGCATGGTGTCGCTGCAAATTGCGCTGGCGCTGCAAAGCATGAAGCTGCGCTTCCCGGAAGACATCGGCCTGCTGTGTTTCGATGAATTATCGTGGTCGCCGCTGGTGGGCAGCGGCATCAGCACTATCGAGCAGCCGACCTACGACATCGGCTTTGCGGCGATTGAACGGCTGCTGGCGCGCATCAACGGCGAAAGCGCACCGCGCCGCGAGATTTTGCTGGACGGCCGCCTGATTCCGCGCGGCTCGAGCACGCAAGCGAAAGACATGATTTTGTAAGAATTCTGGAACCGATACCAGAGAAAACAAATGCACGGGTGATGCATCACTGCTCAGAAAAAAAGCAACAAAAAAAGCAACAAAAGAGGCGGTAAAGAAAGACGTAGACAGTCGTACTACAGCGGGCGCAAGCCTATAACGAGGACGTTCATCCGGCTCCCTTATCCAGGGCAGGGGATGACGAAAAGGAGACTACACCATGAGCATCAAGAATCTGTTGAGCACCAAATTCATCGCGCTGACCCTGGCCGCTACCTGTGCAGTCGGCGCAGCAGCCAGCGCCAGCGCACAAACCGTGGCCGACCTGATCAAGAAGGGCAAGGTCACCATCGGCGTGGTCAGCGGCACGCCGCCGTTCGGCTCGGTCGATGCCAAGGGCACGCCCATCGGCTATGACGTGGACGTGGCCAACCTGATCGGCAAATACCTCGGCCTGCCGGTGGAAATCGTTCCGCTGGTGCCGCCTGCACGCATTCCTGCGCTGGAATCCGGCAAGGTCGACTTCCTGGCCGCCACCCTGGCGCCGACGCCTGAGCGCGCCAAGTCGGTGATGTTCACGATTCCTTACAGCGGTTTCGAATTGTCCATCGTCGGTCCGGTCGCTTCCAAGTTCAAGAACCTGAACGACCTGGTCAAGAAGAAGGTCGGCGTTTCGCGCGGCAGCACCAACGACACGGCGCTGACTCGCCTGGCTCCTGCCGGCACCGTGCTGGTCCGTTTTGAAGATGACTCCACCGTGACCCAGGCTCTGTTGAGCGGTCAGGTCGATGCGATCTCGATCCCGAACACCATGGCGACCGAAATCGTGAAGACCCGCGGCGCCGGCAAGATCGACATCAAGTTCCCTTACTCGGTGCAACCGAACTCGATGACCGTGCGCAAGGGTGCTTTCGACCTGCAGCAATGGCTGAATAACTTCATCTACTACGTCAAGCTGAACGGCGAACTGGATGCGATCTCGCGCAAGTGGTCGGGTTCGCCATTGCCAAACCTCCCAGTTTTCTAAAACCTGCCTGGGATCCTACTGCGAGGCCATGATCCGGCGTCGGGCGGTGCTCGGAATCCTCACGTACTAAAGTACGTTCCAAGGGTTTCAACTGAGCTCCGCTCCGGCCGCCACCGGCTGATGGCCTCTCGCTACGGATCGCAGACAGGTTTGCATTGGGTTGATCCCTGAGTACAGGGGTTTGGCAGGGCGGACGTGCAATCGCATCCGCCCTGCGAATCGGCAAGGAGTAGACGATGTCTTATGATTTTCAGTTTGCGTTCATCTTTCAGCACATGGACCAGCTGTTGTGGGGAGCCTTGCTCACCATCCGGCTCAGTGCGCTATCGATGATCTGCGGTTTGGCAGTGGGTATCTTCGGAGCGATCGTGAGCATTCACGGTTCGGCGCCGGCCCGCTTTGCGGTCACATCCTATGTGGAGCTGATCCGCAGCACGCCTTTCCTGGTGCAGTTGTTCATTATCTTTTTCGGCTTGCCCGCTGCGGGTGTGCAGGTCGATGCCAACGTCGCCGCACTGGTGGCGATGACGGTCAATCTCGGCGCGTATTCGACCGAGATCGTGCGCGCCGGCATGATGGCGGTCCACCCTTCGCAGATCGAAGCGGCGCAAGCCCTGGCGATGACGCGCTGGCAGGTGATCCGCCACGTGGTGCTGACGCCGGCGCTGGAGAAGGTCTATCCGGCATTGGCCAGCCAGTTCACGCTGATGATGCTGGCGTCCAGCGTGGTGTCGGCGATTTCCGCCGAAGAGCTGACCGCGAGCGCCAACCTGCTTGATGCGGAAACCTTCCGCAGCTTCGAAATTTACCTGATCGTGATGGGACTCTATATTCTGCTGGCGCTGCTGTTCCGCCTCAGTTTCTGGCTCATCGGTCTGGTTGTGTTCAAACGCCGCCGCCGTCTTGGCGTAGCGCGGCCAAGGGGGAACCGATGATTGCCGAATTTTCCTGGGACCAGTTCATCTTCCTGTGGGAGGCTGCACGCTGGACCGTGCTGTTGTCGGTGCTGGCGTTCGTCCGGCCCGGGGCTGATGGCCTCTCGCTACGGATCGCAGACAGGTTTGCATTGGGTTGATCCCTGAGTACAGGGGTTTGGCAGGGCGGACGTGCAATCGCATCCGCCCTGCGAATCGGCAAGGAGTAGACGATGTCTTATGATTTTCAGTTTGCGTTCATCTTTCAGCACATGGACCAGCTGTTGTGGGGAGCCTTGCTCACCATCCGGCTCAGTGCGCTATCGATGATCTGCGGTTTGGCAGTGGGTATCTTCGGAGCGATCGTGAGCATTCACGGTTCGGCGCCGGCCCGCTTTGCGGTCACATCCTATGTGGAGCTGATCCGCAGCACGCCTTTCCTGGTGCAGCTGTTCATCATCTTCTTTGGCCTGCCTTCCATCGGCGTGCAGGTCGATGCCAATATCGCCGCGCTGGTGGCGATGACGGTCAACCTCGGCGCCTATTCCACCGAGATCGTGCGGGCCGGCATGATGGCCATCCACCCTTCGCAGATCGAAGCGGCGCAGGCGTTGGCCATGACGCGGTGGCAGGTGATCCGGCATGTGGTGTTGACGCCGGCGCTGGAAAAAGTCTATCCGGCCCTGGCCAGCCAGTTCACGCTGATGATGCTGGCCTCCAGCATCGTCTCGGCCATCTCGGCTGAAGAGTTGACCGCCACGGCCAACCTGCTCGACGCCGAGACCTTCCGCAGCTTCGAGATCTACCTGGTGGTGATGGTGCTCTACATCCTGCTGGCCCTGCTGTTCCGCCTGGCCTTCTGGCTGATCGGGCTGGTGGTCTTCAAACGCCGTCGCCGTTTGGGCGTGGCTCGTCCGAGGAGAATGTGATGCTCGCTGAATTTTCCTTCGACAACTTCGTGTTCCTGCTGGAAGCGGCCCGCTGGACCCTGCTGCTGTCAGCCCTGGCCTTCCTCGGCGGCGGCATCGCCGGCTTCATCGTGGCCTTGATGCGCACCTCGCACCTGGCGCCGCTGCGGCTGCTCTCGGCCGTGTATATCCAGATCATCCAGGGCACGCCGGTGCTGATCATCCTGTTCCTGTCGTTCTACGGACTGGCGATCTACGGCTTCAAGCTGCCGCCGATGGTGGCAGCGACGATCGCCATGACGATTTACACCAGTGCCTATCTCGGCGAAATCTGGCGCGGCTGTATCGAAGCCGTGCCGGTGCCGCAGTGGGAAGCGTCGACCGCATTGGCGATGACGCGCTGGCAGCAACTGCGCTACGTGATCTTGCCGCAGGCGGTGCGTATTTCGCTGCCGCCGACGGTCGGTTTCCTGGTGCAGATCGTCAAGAACACCTCGATTGCCTCCATCATCGGTCTGGTCGAGTTGACGCAGGCGGGCAAGCTCGTCAGCAACGCGACGTTCCAGCCTTTCCTCGTTTTCCCGATTGTCGCCGCGATCTATTTCATCTTTTGCTATCCGCTGTCGCGTTTCAGTTTTGCCCTAGAAAGGAAATTCCATGCCCATCGTTGAGATCGAGAACATCACCAAGAGCTTTGGCAGCAACCAGGTCTTGAATGGGATATCGCTGTCCGTCGAGCGCGGACAGGTGATTGCGGTCATCGGCCGCAGCGGTTCGGGTAAAAGCACCATGCTGCGTTGCATCAATGGCCTGGAGACGATTGATGGTGGTAGCATCAATGTCGCCGGTCACAAGCTCACCGCCAAGCATGAGCACCTGATCGAGCTGCGCAAGGATGTCGGGATGGTGTTCCAGCACTACAACCTGTTCCCGCATCTGACCGTGGAGGAGAACGTCATGCTGTCGCCGCGCATCGTCAAGAAAGTGGCGACCGAAAAAGCGCGTGAAACCGCGATCAAGGTCCTGAAGCAAGTCGGCCTTGATCACAAGCGCGACGCTTATCCGGAACAATTGTCGGGCGGTCAGCAACAGCGCGTGGCGATTGCCCGTTCGCTGGCGATGGAACCGCAGGTCATGCTGTTCGATGAAGTGACCTCGGCGCTGGATCCGGAGCTGACGCAGGAAGTGCTGAAAGTCATGGAAGAACTCGCAAGGGGAGGGATGACTATGTTGCTCGTCACGCACGAAATGGAATTCGCCCGGCGCGTCGCCGATCTCACCGTGTTCATGCATCAGGGCAAGGTGTGGGAAGCGCGTCCGTCGAAGGAATTTTTCTCCGATCCGCAAACGCCGGAAGCGCGCCAGTTCGTCGGCGCCGGCAACATCAAATGAAGACCCCGGTACTGGTCGCGGCCTCGGCCTACGGCGCAGATTTCGTGCGCCAGGTCGGGCATGCGCACCTGATCCCGATCGTGGCCGCGGCCGGTGCTGCCGGCCTGGAAATCCGCCGGGAATTGTTCGTCGAATTGCCTGATTTTGACGAGTTGCACGGGCTTCTGATGAAGCACAAGCTGTTCTCGGTGTATTCGGCGCCGATCGAATTGTTCCGCAAGGACGGTTCGCTGGCGCGCGATGAGCTCGATCAGGTGATGGGCGAGGCGCAGCAGCTGCAGTCGCGTTTTTTGAAGGTGTCGCTGGGACATTTTTCGCCGGCCAGCAACATGCTGGACTGGTCGCGGTTTGTTGCGCAGGCGCCGGTGCCGTTACTTCTCGAAAACGACCAGACCGAACATGGCGGGAAACTGGAATCGATCGCCAATTTCCTGGCGGTTTGTTCCGGCACCGGCGTCCCGGTCGGCATGACCTTCGACATGGGCAACTGGCGCTGGAGCGGCGTCGATGCCGAAGTGGCGGCCCGCACGCTGGCGGCGCACGTGCAATACGTGCACTGCAAGGGCGTGTGGAACGACAAGGGCAAACTCAAGGCGATCCCGCTCGACGAAGACGACGCTGTCTGGCGCCGCCTGTTTTCCCATTTCCCGCGCGGCGTGCAGCGCGCGATCGAATTCCCGATCATCGGCAAGGACCTGGAAGCGGCGACCCGCAATTACGTGGCGATGCTGGCGTCAGCCTAGGCGGATCATCTTCCGCACACCATCAGAGAGAACGAGTAATGCAACCACAACTGGACGTCGTCACGTACGGCGAAGCACTGGCGTTGTTTGTCGCGGACGAAGTCGGCGATTTCGCGGATGTTGAAAAATACACGCGCCGCCTCGCCGGCGCCGAAACCAATGTCGCCATCGGTCTGGCGCGCCTGGGCCTGAAAGTCGGCTGGGTCAGCCGCGTCGGCAACGATTCCTTCGGCCGCTTCATCTGCAAGCGCGTTGCCCAGGAAGGCGTCGACGTCAGTCAGGTGGCCATCGACAAGGAATTCCGCACCGCGATCCAGCTCAAGGCGAAGGCCGTGGATGGCGCCGATCCGGCCATCGAGTATTACCGCAAGGGTTCGGCCGCCAGCCATCTGTCGCAGGTCGATTTCGACGAGGCCTATTTCGGCGGCGCGCGTCATTTGCACGCCACGGGTATTGCCGCGGCCTTGTCGCCGAGCACAATGGCTTTTGCGCACCACGCACTGGATTTCATGCGGGCGCGCGGCAAGACGATTTCCTTCGATCCGAATTTGCGGCCGATGCTGTGGCCGTCGCAGGAAGTGATGGCGCAGCAATTGAATGCGCTGGCCTTCAAGGCGGACTGGGTGCTGCCGGGCTTGTCGGAAGGCAAGATATTGACCGGCCATGACGATGCCCGCGAGATTGCCGGCTTCTACCTGGAACGCGGCGTGAAGCTGGTGGTCATCAAGCTGGGCGCCGAGGGCGCTTACTGGCGCAACGGACAGGGCGAGGGCAGGGTGGCCGGCGTGCCGGTGAAGGAAGTGGTCGATACGGTCGGCGCCGGCGACGGCTTCGCGGTCGGCGTGATCAGCGGTTTTCTGGAAGGCTTGTCCATGACAGAGGCCGTCATGCGCGGCAACCGCATCGGCGCTTTTGCAATCCAGGTGGTGGGCGACATGGAAGGCTTGCCGACCCGCGCGCAGCTCGACGCCGCTTCCGCCTGATCTCGTCCGGGAACCTCCAATGAAACAACATGTAGTCGTTTACAAGAAGTTGCCGGACGATCTGCTGCAGCGTCTGCGCGATGAATTTGAAGTCACCTATTTCGAAGCGGTCAACGCCGGCAACCGTGCGCAGTTCCTGGCGGCGCTGGCGACGGCGCAGGGCATGCTCGGCGCCAGTCTGCCGATCGGCAACGACATGCTTGAAGCGGCGCCGTTGCTGAAGATCGTCTCGACGGTGTCGGTCGGTGTCGACAACTTCGACCTCGAGTATTTCCGCAAGCGCGGACTGATGCTGGCGCATACGCCGGGCGTGCTGAACGAGGCGACGGCAGATGCCATCTTTTCGCTGATCCTTGCCAGCGCGCGCCGCGTGGTGGAGTTGGCGGAATTCGTCAAGGCCGGCAAATGGAAGGGCAGCATCGGTGAATCGCTGTTCGGCGTCAACGTGCACGGCAAGACGCTTGGCATGCTTGGCATGGGCCGCATCGGCAGCGCGGTGGCGCGGCGGGCGCATCATGGTTTCGGCATGAAGATCGTATATCACAATACGCGACCCAATCCCGAGGCGGAGGCGTTGCTGGCGGCGACTTATGTGTCGCGCGACGAGCTGTTTCAGCAGGCGGACTTCGTTTGCCCGATGCTGCCGCTGACGGCACAGACTGAGCGCACCATCGGTGCACGCGAATTTGGACTGATGAAGCCGGGCGCCATCTTCATCAATGCCTCGCGCGGACGCATCGTCGACGAGTCGGCGCTGATCGACGCGCTGCAACGCAAGACCATTTACGGCGCCGGACTCGACGTCTTCGAGCAGGAACCGTTGCCGGTCGACTCTCCTTTGCTGCAATTGCCGAATGTCGTGGCCTTGCCGCATATCGGTTCGGCCACGCATGAAACGCGCTGTGCGATGGCGGAACTCGCAGTCGATAATCTGATTGCCGGTTTGCGCGGCGCACAACCGGCCCATCTGGCGGTGTAATTTTCACTGCAGAATCCGGGCGTGGTGACGTCCGGAAACTCTGTCAAAAATCCTTTCCAAAAAAGCCCGTCCGGGGACTTTCGCTGTGGCGATTTAATGTGTATGCTTCACACATTAAAAAGAACGATCGTGCTAAATTTAAACGATGTCCGGCTTTTGCCGCACTTTTGCTTTTATAATCACCGTTCAGTTAACGTTTACGTCAATTCGATTTTTCCAAGGACCAGGCGATGAAAGTATTAGTCCCCGTCAAGCGGGTTTCGCCGGCCAGCAACATGCTG
>NZ_AJHH01000005.1 GCF_000256565.1 Herbaspirillum lusitanum P6-12
AGGTGTCGCTGGGACATTTTTCGCCGGCCAGCAACATGCTGGACTGGTCGCGGTTTGTTGCGCAGGCGCCGGTGCCGTTACTTCTCGAAAACGACCAGACCGAACATGGCGGGAAACTGGAATCGATCGCCAATTTCCTGGCGGTTTGTTCCGGCACCGGCGTCCCGGTCGGCATGACCTTCGACATGGGCAACTGGCGCTGGAGCGGCGTCGATGCCGAAGTGGCGGCCCGCACGCTGGCGGCGCACGTGCAATACGTGCACTGCAAGGGCGTGTGGAACGACAAGGGCAAACTCAAGGCGATCCCGCTCGACGAAGACGACGCTGTCTGGCGCCGCCTGTTTTCCCATTTCCCGCGCGGCGTGCAGCGCGCGATCGAATTCCCGATCATCGGCGGTGCTGCCGGCCTGGAAATCCGCCGGGAATTGT
>NZ_AJHH01000006.1 GCF_000256565.1 Herbaspirillum lusitanum P6-12
CGCGGCCGGTGCTGCCGGCCTGGAAATCCGCCGGGAATTGTTCGTCGAATTGCCTGATTTTGACGAGTTGCACGGGCTTCTGATGAAGCACAAGCTGTTCTCGGTGTATTCGGCGCCGATCGAATTGTTCCGCAAGGACGGTTCGCTGGCGCGCGATGAGCTCGATCAGGTGATGGGCGAGGCGCAGCAGCTGCAGTCGCGTTTTTTGAAGGTGTCGCTGGGACATTTTTTTACA
>NZ_AJHH01000007.1 GCF_000256565.1 Herbaspirillum lusitanum P6-12
GAGGTCGTCGACGACGATGGTGCGTTCAGCCAGCAACGCGGCCGGAAATTCCACCATGTCGGGCTTGAACGCGCCGACGCCGATGGCCAGCGTATGCGGCGCAAGTCTGGCCGGGATCACGGCAGTACGCGACGTGGTCAGCGCGATCAGCACGTCGGTCGCGGGCACGTCTTTTTGCATGGCGTCGGCTGCCAGCGGACTGGCGACGATACCTTCGTGACGCGTGCTGAGCTCGCTGCAGAAGGCCTGCATGCGGGCAACGTCGCGCGCCACGATCCAGAATTGCGTGACGCCGAAAAACTCCACCAGCGCGTCGGCATGCGCCGCCGCCTGTACGCCGGTGCCGATCAGCAGCGCCGATTTCGGTTTGGTCGGCGCCAGCGTCTGGATGCCGAGCAAGGTCATCGCCGCAGTGCGACGGGCGGTGACGGTGGGGCCGTGCAGCAAGGCGATGCGGCGGCCGGTCTGCGTTTCAAAGACGATGACTTCGCCCTGGATCGCCGGCAGGCCATGCCTGGCATTGTCGCCGTGGACGGTAATCAGTTTGGTGACGCTGAGGTCGGCGCTGACGGCCGGCATGCTGAGCAGCACGCTGTTGGCGTCGATCGGCACCACCTGGCGTTCGGGCGCGGCGATGCGGCCGTCGGCGAATTCCTGCGCGGCTTGCGCCAGCGCCGGCACCAGGCGCGCGTACGGCAGCGCGTCGGCGGTTTGTCGGGCGTCGAGAATGTGCATCGATTTACCTCAGGAAGAAGCCGGTCGGGAACGGGTCGGACTCTTCCAGCACCCACTGGTTGGTGCTCATGATGTGCGCCGAACCGGTGACTTCGGTGAAGGCCGCGTCGAGCTCGCCGACCTTGGTGGCGCCGGTGACGCGCACGCTGAAATTGCTGCCGACGATGCTGCCGTTGACGTAGTCCTGGTTGAGGTCCAGCTTGCCGCGCAGGAACAGCTGCGCCGCGCGGCCGGAGGTGCCGGTGCCGGTCGGCGAGCGGTCGACTTCGCGGTCGGCGAAGATGCAGACGTTGGACTGATCGGCGCCGGGGAAATTGGGGGCGCTGTCGATGATGGTGCCGTACAGCGTGTTCAAACCCGGCTCGAGCGGATGCTGAATCTTGACCTTGGCTTTGACGGCGGCCTTGGTCTCGGCGCCGAGCTGGATCAGCTGGCGCACCTGTTCCGGCTTGACGGTGAGCTTGGCCTGGTCGGCGTTGATGTAATAGTAGAAGGCGCCGCCGAAGACGATGTCGCCGGTGATCTTGCCGAAGCCCGGCGTGTCGACTTCGACGTCGCGCTGATAGATGAAGGAAGGCACGTTCTTGAAGGTGACCTTGCCGGCGCGCTGGCCGTCCCATTCCACGCTGGCGTCGATGAAGCCGGCCGGCGCGTCGAAGCAGATGCGGGTCACCGGTGAAGTGCGCTCAACGTAGCCCATTTCGACCAGCACTTTGCCCAGTGCGATGATGCCGTGGCCGCACATGTCGCTGTAGCCTTCGTTGTGGATGAAAATAACGCCGAAATCGGCATTCGGCGTCAGCGGCGGAAACAGATAGGCGCCGTACATGTCGGCGTGACCGCGCGGCTCGTTCATGAGGAACTGGCGCAGGTCGTCACAGTTTTCCTTCAGCCAGGTGCGCTTTTCGAGGATCGTGGCGCCGGGGACTTGCGGCAAGCCGGATACCAGGATGCGCAAGGGTTCGCCGCCGGTGTGGGCGTCAATGGTCTGAACGGTGCGGGTGTAACTGAGCATGAAACTTCCTCTACAAAAAACCTGGAACGACAGCTTGAAACGATGCGCAAGGGGGAGTGTATTTCATTTCCCGTTACGTGCGCCGTATTGGTGATACGGATGCATCAATGCCCGGCCTGATCGGAAAGATGAGGCTACGCGATCGCCGGCCCTGCTGCATTGCAGAGGGCCGGGGATGAACTGCGGGGACTACCTGGGGATCATTTCAGGGAAGCAACCGCAAGCTGCGATTGTTCCCTGGGAGAAATGAAACGCGGGAATAAACAAATAGACGACTAGACGAACAGACGATCAGTAGCTGGTCAGCGCAACCGGCACGCCGTCCTTGAAGCGGAAGATCGTCACCGGCGATTGCTTCAGGTCATGCTTGTCGTCGAACTCGTATTGACCTGCCACGCCTTTGTATTTGATTTTAGCCAGCGCAGGGCCGTAGACCTTCGGTTCGACGGAGTTGGCCGCCTTCATTGCCTGGGCGATGACCATCATGCCGTCATAGAACGAGACTGCGTAGACTTCCGCAGGACGACCGAATTTCTTTTGATAGTCGTCGGCGAATGCTTTGCCTTCCTTGGCCTTCTCGAGGATCGTGCCGCCTTGCGTACAGTAGACGCTTTCGCCGATGGCGTCGCCGCCCAGACGACCCATTTCAGGCGAACAGATGCCGTCGCCGCCCATCAGCAGCGCGTCGATGCCCAGTTGCTTCATCTGGCGCTTGATCGGACCGCCTTGTGGCGCGTAACCGCCGATGAACACGGCTTGCGGCTTCTTGCCCTTGATCGAGGTCAGGATGGCGGTGAAGTCGGTGGCCTTGTCGTTGGTGAAGTCCTTGCTGACGACCTTGATGCCGTTGGCTTGCGCGAGCTTGATGAATTCTTCCGCCAGGCCTTGGCCGTACGCGGTGCGGTCATCGATCACGGACACGGTCTTGATCTTCAGTTCCTTGGCTGCGTACAGCGCCATCTTGCCGCCCAGCTGGCTGTCGCTTGCTGCAACGCGATACAGGGTGGCGAAACCTTGCTGGGTGATCTTCGGATTGGAAGCCACGGTCGCGGTCACGATGCCGGCGTCGTTGTAGACGCGCGAAGCAGGAATGGTGACGCCCGAGTTGTAAGGACCGACGATGGCCTTGACGCCCTGGTCAACCAGCTTTTGCGCCACGCCCACGCCCGACTTCGGATCGGCCTGGTCGTCTTCCGCCACGATTTCGAACTTGATCTTCTTGCCGCCGATGACGAGACCTTGCGTATTCAGACGCTCGACCGCCATTTGCAAACCGCCCTGGTTATCCTTGCCGGCCGAAGCTTGCGGCCCGGTCAGCGGACTGCTGAAACCGATCTTCACTGTTTGCACTTCCTGAGCAGATGCGAATGCCGGGATGATGGCAAGTGAAGCGGCGATGATATGCATGCGGTTATACATGTTGTTTCCTCTCTTGGTTGAAGGTCAGGCTTGCGATAAAACACTGAATTCAAGCCGCGGCGGCAAAAAGGCAAGACGGTCGCAAGCGCAACTGCAGATAGGCATGGCGGGTGAGTCTCTCTTCTGGCTTTGGTCGGCTCGTTGCGTCCGGCGGTCCGGCGCAACTACTTTTTATGGTGCTCGATTCTATTTACTCTTTGATGATATTAGTCCCGATAATTGCCCTTATAATCAGAATTTAATTCAGCTATTCTTCATTTCACAGAAGAAAATTCAGATTCTATGGCTACGCTTGATAAAATCAGCAAAAAAATTCTGTCCGAACTACAAAACGACGGCCGCATCAGCAACGTCGACCTGGCCGCGCGCGTGAACCTGTCGCCGGCGGCCTGCCTGGAACGGGTGCGCAAGCTGCAGGACGCCGGCTACATCCTCGGCTACGCGGCCCAGCTCAATCCGGAATTGCTGGACGTGTCGCTGCTGGTGTTCATCGAGGTGGTGCTGGACCGCACCACGGCCGACGTCTTCGAAGCCTTCAAGAAAAGCGTGCAGAGCATTCCGGAAATCATGGAATGCCACATGGTCGCGGGCGGTTTCGATTACCTGGTCAAGTCGCGTGTGAAGGATATGAACGCCTACCGGGAATTCCTCGGCAAGTCGCTGCTGCAGCTCAAGGGCGTGCGCGAGACGCACACCTATGCGGTGATGGAAGAGGTCAAGAATACGATTCGGCTGCCGATCAAGTAACACTCCGCTTCAAAAGCTGGATAGCGGCACCAGCCTGCCATCCTTGAACCGCAGGATGGTTACGGTCGCTTCGGTCATGTCGTGGCGTGAATTGAACTCGTAGGTCGCGGTCACGCCCTTGTAGCGCATGCGTGCCAGTACCGGTGCAAAGACGCGCGGGTCGGGCGAATTGGCCGACTTCATCGCCTGCCACAGCAACAGCACGCCGTCATAGAAGGTCGGCGCGTAGACATCCGGCATGCTGCCGTACTTTCCCTGGTAGGCGGAGGCGAAGACGGCGCCGTCCGACACCCTGGTCAGCCACACTCCTCCCTGCACGCAGTAAGTACGATCGCCGAGCGCGCTGCCGGCTTGCACCAGCATGGTTGACGAACACAAGGCGTCGCCGCCCAGCAGGGGAATCGCCATGCCGCGCTGCTGCATCTGTCGCAGCAGCGCGCCGGCCTGCGACACATAACCGCCGAAAAAGATTGCATCAGCCTTGGCGGCAGCGATGGCGTTGAGCGCGGTGCCGAATTCCTCCGCCTTGTCGCCGACCGCTTCCTTGTACACCAGCTGGACGCCGTTCATCTTGGCGACCCGCTCGAACTTATCGATCAGCCCGCGCGCGTAGAGCGAGCCGTCGTCGAGGACCGCCATTTTTTTCAGTTTGAGATGGCGCGCTGCATACAGGCCCATCTTGCCGCCCATGTCGGCATCGCTGGCGGCGATGCGAAACACTTGCGTCAGCGCGCTCTGGGTGACTTTGGGATTGGAGGCCACGGTAAGCGACACCACGCCGGCGTCGTTGTAAATCCTGGTGACGCTCAGCGCCACGCCGGAATTGAACGGCCCCAGCACGGCCCTGACGCCGGCGGCCACCAGTTCGCGTGCGACTGCGGCGCCTTCCTGCGGGCTGGCCTTGTCGTCGCGCGCCAGCAGTTCAAAACGAATGGCCTTGCCGTCCAGCTGCAGGTCTTGCTGATTCAGGCGCTCGATCGCCATTTGCACGCCGTTCAGCGCATCCTTGCCGGCGGCGGCCTGCGGCCCCGACAGTGGGCTGCTGAAACCGAACCTGACGACCTGTCGTTCTTGCGCAAAAGCGCAGGCGGACAGCAAGGACAGGGCTATTGCAATGACGCGAACGGGTGGCATGCGCTCCTCGGGCCGGGACCGGCTGTCCGGCGACATTGCCGGTGACTTGGTCCAGAATAGCCCAATACGCCGCCATTCATTGGCAAAAAACCGGCAAAAGAACATGCCTTTTGCCGGTTTTGACTGGTTCGGGCGCCTCGCGCCATTACATTAAACGGGCGGGCTCCGGTCAGAACTGCGTGCGCACCCCGACGATCAGGTTGCGGCCCGATTGCGGCACGGTGTCCTTGAGCACGGCGGTGGAATAGCGGATGTCCTGATTGAGCAGGTTCTTCACCAGCGCAAACCAGGTCACGCGCATCGCCTGCAGCTTCTGCGTGTACGACAGGTTGGCGTCGAGCTGGGTATAGGACGGCGTCTGGCTGGATTCGAAGGCCGCCAGGCGGTCCTGCTTGAGCGCCCGCAGCACGCGCGCGCCGCTGGCCCACGGACCTTGTTTCCAGCCGAGGTCGACGCCGTAGCGCGTGGCCGGCTGCAGCGGCAGGCTGCCCTGGTTATCCAGCTTGCCGCGCGAGGTGTCAGCAAAGCCGCGCACCGAGAAGCCTTCGTTGTTCAGGTTGTAGCTGACTTCGACTTCGGCGCCGTGGATGGTGGCGTCGCCCTGCGACCAGAAGCGCTGCAGGAATTCGCCGGCCGGATCCGCATTGCCGGTCTCGTCGACCTGGCCGTTGGTGCGACCGTAGACGTAATTCTTCACCTTGTTCTGGAACAGGTTGCCCTTCCAGCGCACCAGGCCTTCGGTCTTTTGCAGGCTCAGTTCGATGTTGTGCGAGGTTTCCTTTTGCAGGCTGCCGTTGCCGATGTCGAAGGTCGAGGTCGACTCATGCGGACCGTTGGAATACAGCTCCTCTACCGTCGGCGCACGCTGCGCCAGCGAGTAGGTCAGGCCCAGGCCATAGCCGGGCTGGAAGGTCCATAGCGCGCCGGTGGACCAGGACAGGAGGTTGAAGTCGCGTCCCTGCCTGCCGGCATCCGGACGGCGGCTCACGCTCTCGCCGCGCAGGCCGGCGCTGGCCAGCACCTGGCCGAACTGGCGCTCTTCCACGAGGAAGCCGGCAAACGAGGTCGAGCGGGTCGGCGGGGTCAGCTCTGCTGCGCCAGTGGCGGCCGACAGGGCCGAGTAGTTGCTCTGCTCGGTCTGCACGCCGAAGGTCCCATGCCATCCCGCCAGGGGCGCGTGCGTCAGTTCCCAGCGCGTCTGCAGCGCGCGGTTGGAGAACACCGTGTTGGCGGTGCCGTCCTCCTTCTTCTCGGTGTGGGTGTAGTCGGTGTAGCCGAGCTTGAACTTGAAGGACTCGATGCCGGCAAACGGCTCCCTGACCAGGCTGTCGATGTCGTAACGGGTCTGGTGCAGGTCGATGAAGGACTTTTCCGCGGTCGGGATGCCGTAGTGGTCGTCCAGCGACGACACCGACGCGCCGATGTGGCCCCAGTCGGCGATATAGGAACCGCCGACGCCGACGCTGCTCTCATGCGTGAAGGAGTTCGGCAGGCGACCGGAAGCGCTGGTAGCGTCGCCTTGTTTGGCGTTGCCGGGAATCTTGTAGTTGTCGGTGTCGCGATAGTTGCCGTCAACGTGCAGGCCGATCTGGCCGGCTGAACCGTCGACCGAGAATGACGTGTTCTTCTGGCCGTCGACGGTACCGTAACGCGCCTCGACCTGGCCGGTCGGCTTGCCCACCAGCTCGGTCGGGATGCGGTCGTTGACCACGTTGACCAGGCCGCCGATGGCGCCCGAGCCGTACAGCAGCGCCGCCGGACCGCGCAGGATTTCGATCTGGCGGGCAGTGGCGGCTTCGGTGGCGACCGCGTGGTCGTTGGAAACCGTCGACACGTCGGCGGTCGACATGCCGTTTTGCAGCATCAGTACGCGCGGACCTTCCATGCCGCGGATGATGGGACGCGACGCGCCGGCGCCGAAGGCGGAGGCCGA
>NZ_AJHH01000008.1 GCF_000256565.1 Herbaspirillum lusitanum P6-12
CCGCCTCGATCAGCTCGCGCGTGCGGTGCATGATCTCGTGTCCGCGCATCGTGATCGACGACGCCAGGCGCGCATCGAAGAAGCGGCAACCGGTCGAGCCGAGCACGCCGTAGAGCGAATTCATGATGATCTTGAGCGCCTGCGACAAGGGCTTGTTCTGCTGGCGCTTGGCCACTTCGCGGCCTTGCCAGATTTTTTCGACGATGGCCGGCAGACTGTGCTTGCTGCGCGAGAAACGCGCACCGCGGAAACCCGGCACCGAGTCGGCGTCGCCAGGATGCGCCAACCCTTCGATCAGGCCGACCGGATCGATCAGGAAGGTGCGGATGATGGACGGATACAGGCTCTTGTAATCGAGCACCAGCACCGAGTCGAACAAACCGCTTTGCGAATCCATCACGAAACCGCCGGGGCTCGGCTCGCCCGGCGTATCGCCCAGGTTCGGCGCGACGAATCCGAGGCGATGCATGTGCGGCATGTAGAGATGGCCGAACGCCGCCACCGAGCCGCCGTTGCGGTCGGCCGGCAGGCCCGTCACCGAGGCGCGTTCAAGCAGGAAGCTCAGCAATTCGGTCTTGGCGAAGATGCGCGTGACGAGTTCGCAATCCTTCAGGTTGTAGGTCGCCAGCGCCGGCTTGTCTTCAGCAAAGCGGCGATCGATTTCATCCATGCGCTGGTAGGGGTTGTTGATCGCCTTGCCTTCGCCGAGCAGGGTCTGCGACACCGACTCCAGGCTGAACGATGCGACTCCAGTCCCTTGTAGATCATTTCTTCGCGGCCGTCCGGCTTGATGATCATGCCGGCGTAGCGCTTCTTGCTGCCGAAGTCGGTGCCGCGCACATTGGGCATGAGGAAGCGCCGATAGTGGGTTTCGTATTCCAGCTCGAGCGCATTGTCGAGGCCGTAGGTTTCCTTCAGATGCGCTGCCCACCAGTCGTTGACATGCCGCACCAGCGCATTGCCGATGGCGTCGGCGGACGCTTCGTCGTGCGCCTTCCTGAGCCAGACGAAGGTGGAGTCGGTGTCGCCGTAGATGACTTCATAACCCTGCGCCTCGATCAGCTCGCGCGTGCGGTGCATGATCTCGTGTCCGCGCATCGTGATCGACGACGCCAGGCGCGCATCGAAGAAGCGGCAACCGGTCGAGCCGAGCACGCCGTAGAGCGAATTCATGATGATCTTGAGCGCCTGCGACAAGGGCTTGTTCTGCTGGCGCTTGGCCACTTCGCGGCCTTGCCAGATTTTTTCGACGATGGCCGGCAGACTGTGCTTGCTGCGCGAGAAACGCGCACCGCGGAAACCCGGCACCGAGTCGGCGTCGCCAGGATGCGCCAACCCTTCGATCAGGCCGACCGGATCGATCAGGAAGGTGCGGATGATGGACGGATACAGGCTCTTGTAATCGAGCACCAGCACCGAGTCGAACAAACCGCTTTGCGAATCCATCACGAAACCGCCGGGGCTCGGCTCGCCCGGCGTATCGCCCAGGTTCGGCGCGACGAATCCGAGGCGATGCATGTGCGGCATGTAGAGATGGCCGAACGCCGCCACCGAGCCGCCGTTGCGGTCGGCCGGCAGGCCCGTCACCGAGGCGCGTTCAAGCAGGAAGCTCAGCAATTCGGTCTTGGCGAAGATGCGCGTGACGAGTTCGCAATCCTTCAGGTTGTAGGTCGCCAGCGCCGGCTTGTCTTCAGCAAAGCGGCGATCGATTTCATCCATGCGCTGGTAGGGGTTGTTGATCGCCTTGCCTTCGCCGAGCAGGGTCTGCGACACCGACTCCAGGCTGAACGATGGGAAACTCCAGGTCGCCGAACGCAGCGCCTCGATGCCGTCGATGATCAACCGCCCCGCCGCCGACGCAAAATAATGATTCTGCTGGAAGCCGTGCTCGCGCCATTCCAGCTCGCTGCCGTCGCGGCCGAAACGCAATGGGATACCGAAGCGCGCGGCATGCTCGCGCAACACGCGCAAGTCGAACTGCACCACGTTCCAGCCGATGATGGCATCGGGGTCGTGCCGTGCCATCCATTGATTCAGTTTCTCCAGCATCTGCGCGCGGGTGTCGCAGTATTCCATGTCGAAATCGAGTCCGCTGGCGTCGCCGTTGGGCGGTCCCAGCATGTAGACCTGGCGTTGGCCGCAGCCTTCCAGCGCGATCGAATACAGGTCGCCGCCCATGGTCGTCTCGATATCGAGCGACACCAGCTTCAGTTGCGGGCGATAGTCGGGGGCTGGCTTGAGCTGCGTGTTGAGCAGCGGGTTCGTGCCGTTGGCGTCGCCGCTAAACAGCACCGGCGCCGTGATGAATCGCTCCATCAGATAGCGTTCGGGCGGACGGATGTCGGCCTCGTAAATGGCGAGGCCATAGTCCCGGAACTGCTTCTCGATCTTGATCAGCTGGCGATGCTGCCGGCAATACACTCCCAGCACCGGACGATGTGAAAAGTCGGTCAACTGCAACGGCCGCAGCTCGACCTCGCGCTCGTTGCGCAGCAGTGCTTCGGCCTGTTCGCGTTGTTCTGCGGGAATGAAAGCGACCGAATGCTGCGGCGGCAGGCGCACCAGTTGCGGCCCGTCATCAGTCGCCAGCCAGAACTCGACCTCGGTCCCGGCCGGCGTGTCGCGCCAGTGCCTGGTAAGGAGAAAACCTGCTCGTTGTTGCGTCACGTTACTACTGCCTTGCTGCCTGTTTCCGGAATCGCGCAAGTATAGGCGATTCCGGGCGATTATTCCGGCGGCATCAGCGCTGCGTCGGTGCGCCGTCGAGGATCTTGTCTTGCACCCCGGCGTCGGCCAAAGTAGACGGTGTCAGCTCGACCGGATCAATCGCAGAACGCAGGCGCGGCAAGGCCTCGGGATGATGCTCGGCAAGGAAGGCGATCATCGATTCGCGGATCGCGCAGCGCAGGTCGAAGGCGTTGCCCGAATTCTGCGCGCTGACCAGCATGCGTACTTGCATCGCGCGTTCGTTGACATCGGTCACTTGCAGCACGCAGACGCGCCCGTCCCACTGCGGCGCGGCCTTGCAGACGCGCTCGAACTCGGCCCGCAGCGCCGCCACCGGGAGCTTGAAATCCAGCCACAGAAAGACGGTGCCGAGGATGGTCGAGGAGGTGTGCGTCCAGTTCTCGAAGGGATTCTCGATGAACCATTGCAGCGGCACGATCATGCGCCGCTCGTCCCAGATGCGCACGACCACGAAGGTGCCGGTGATTTCTTCCACACGTCCCCATTCGCCGTTGACGATCAACACGTCGTCGATGCGGATCGGCTGCGAAAACGCAATCTGCAGGCCGGCGATGAAGTTGCCCAGCACCGGCCGCGCCGCGATACCGGCAACCAGCCCGGCCACGCCCGCCGAGGCCAGCAGACTGGCGCCGAACTGGCGCGCACCCGGCAAGGTCAGCAACACGAAGGCCAGGCCCAGCAAACCGACGATGAAATAGGCGCTGCGCGTGAGTACGCGCGTCTGCGTCAGGATGCGGCGCGCCTTGAGATTGTCGGCGACGTCGTAAGGATTGAGCTGGGTAATGGTGATGCTGACCGACTCGATGCACTTCTTCACGCACCAGGTGAGCGCCACGATCAGCGCCACCGAGCTGATGTAAGACAGCGAGCGCAAGCCCGGTGTGTCGTCCGGCGCCGCAGTCAGCACGACGCGTACGGCGAACAAGGCCACGCACACCTGGCTGGCGCGAAACGCGATATGTGTCGCGTTGGTGGTGAACGGCCGGTTGTGCGCCAGCCGCCGCAACAGCAAGATGCCGATGCGATGCACGACCATCGCCAGCAGAATCGCGACCACGACGGCTACCGCGACGATCAGTCCGGACTGCAGCGGACCTGGCTCAAGGTCTTTGAGATACGGTATTTCCATAGGCGACTCCTGTTCATGTACCTGAAAGGAGATCGCCGATGCACGGCGTCAGTTCCCGCGACTTAATTTGATGATTGACTGTCTGCCAACATCACCGAGCCCTGCTTGCTGACCAGGTAGGCGCCCGCGCCGGCTCTGCCCGCAACCACGCGCACCGGTTTGCCGTCGATGAAATGCAGGGCTGCACCGTCGTCCACCGCCACACCGGCCGGCAGTTTTTCTTCGCGTACGAAAGCCTCGAACGCAGGTCGGCGTTCCGGTTCATGGGAATAATGCGGGCAGCAGGTGCCGCGCAGGAAACCGAGACCGTCGAGCGGCGCCAGCACGCCGGCGTTGGAGTCGGTCACGCCGTGTTCAAACCAGCACATCGCGCCGGCGCTCACGCCTGCCAGCACGGTGCCGCTTTGCAGCGCTTCCTTGAGGATCGCCGGGAAGCCCCAGGCGCGCCACACCGCCAGCATGCTCTTGGTGTTGCCGCCGCCGACGAAAATCACGTCCTGCGCCATGGCCCATTCGCGCAGGTCCGGCGTGCGATCGAAGAACGGCAGATGCGTCGGCATGCAATCGAGTGCTGCAAAGCGTGCGTAAAATTTGAGGAGATAAGCCGGCGCGTCGCCGCTGGCGGTCGGCACGAAGCCGATGCGGGGATGCGCGGTGCGGGCTTGCTTGAGGATGTATTCGTCGAGGGAAGGATCGCTTTCCGTCGAAAAACCGCCGCCGCCGAGTGTGATGATTTGCTGTTTCATATTTTTATGACTGCAGGAAGTACGAACTTGAATGGTCTTACCAGTAAATTAAGATCAAAAGCAAATAGAACGATCGTTATCATGCCATGGGTGAGACAAAATATATTGCAGTGCAACCTTTGGAAACACAAAAAAGCCGGAAGTTTTCACTCCCGGCTTTTTCGTTGTTTGCAAAACGCCAACTTAAGGTCAATGCAACAGCATCAGCCATTCTTCCATTCCGCGCTGCGCTTTTGCAGGAAGGCATTGACGCCCTCTTTCTGGTCTTCGGTGCTGAACAGGTCGAGGAACAATTCGCGCTCCACCGGCAGGTTGGCCATCGGCGGCTGATGCCGCGCGCCCTGGATCAGCTTCTTGCTGGCGGCGACGCTCGACGGGCTTTGCTTGTCGACCAGCTTCGCCAATTCCAGCGCGCGCTGCTTCGCCTGTCCCTTCTCGACCACTTCTTCCACCAGGCCGATGCGCAAGGCGGTCTCGGCGGTGACGCGTTCGCCGCACAGGATCATGCGCTTGGCCCAGCCTTCGCCAACCAGCAACGGCAGCAATTGCGTGCCGCCGGCGCAAGGCAACAATCCCACCGCCGCTTCCGGCAAGGCCATTTGCGCCTGCGTCTCGGCGATGCGGATGTCGCAGGCCAGCGCGCATTCGAGACCGCCGCCCATGGCATAGCCGTTAATGGCGGCAATCGAGACGCCGCGGAACTGGCTCAGCGTCTCGAACGCTTCACCGAAACGACGCGCCATTTCACGCGCCAATGCCTGGTCGCCGTCGGCGAACAGTTTCAGGTCGGCGCCGGCGGAGAAGAATTTCTCGCCTTCGCCCGTCACCACCAGGCTGTAGATGTTCCGGTCTTCGTTGATATCCGTGACAAGCCTCTTGAGATCGATCAGGCCTTCGCGCGTCCAGGTATTGGCCGGCGGATTGGCCAGCGTGACGATGGCGGTATGGCCGATTTTTTCAAGACGCAAATTGGTATAACTGGTCATCGAATGTCCTCATTGGAGTCGTTGTTGAGCAGATGGCGCGCGATGATCACGCGCATGATTTCGTTGGTGCCTTCCAGGATCTGGTGCACGCGCACGTCGCGGAAATAGCGCTCCAGCGGGTATTCACGGATGTAGCCGTAGCCGCCGTGGATCTGCAGCGCTTCATTGCAAATCTTGAAGCCGAGGTCGGTGGCGAAACGTTTGGCCATCGCGCAATAGGTAGTGGCGTTGGGCGATTTGGAATCGAGCTTGACTGCTGCCAGACGCACCATCTGGCGGGCGGCGACCAGCTCGGTCTGCATGTCGGCCAGCTTGAATTGCAGCGCCTGGAAGTCGGCGAGCGGACGACCGAATTGCTTGCGTTCCTTCATGTAGGCATGCGCCGCATCAAGCGCCGCCTGCGCCGCGCCGACCGAACAGGTGGCGATGTTGATGCGGCCGCCGTCGAGTCCCTTCATCGCGAACTTGAAGCCCTCGCCTTCAGCGCCGAGCAGGTGGTTGACCGGCACCTTGACGTTGTCGAAGCTGATGGTGCGCGTCGGCTGGCTGTTCCAGCCCATCTTGACTTCCTTCTTGCCGTAGCTGATGCCGGGCGTATTGGCCGGCACCACGATGGCCGAGACACCCTTGGCGCCGTCGCCGCCGGTGCGCGCCATCAGCACCAACACGTCGGTTGCGCCCGCACCGGAAATGAAGGCCTTGGAACCGTTGATGATGTAGTGACCGTCCACCAGTTTGGCGGTGGTCTTGAGCGATGCTGCGTCAGAGCCGGAACCCGGTTCGGTCAGGCAGTAGGAGCCGATCTTCGTGCCCGCGGCGAGATCGCCGCACCAGGTCGCCTTGACTTCAGGCGTGGCCCACGAGGCGATCATCCAGCTCACCATATTGTGGATGGTCAGGAATGCCGCCGTCGATGGACAAGCATAGGCCAGTTCTTCGAACACCACGGTGGCGTCGAGGCGCGACAGGCCGAGGCCGCCGACTTCTTCCGGGGTGTACAGCGCGCAGAAGCCGAGTTCGCCGGCCTTGGCGATGACGTCGACGGGAAAATGCGATTCCTCGTCCCAGCGGGCCGCGTGCGGCGCCATCTCGCCGGCGGCGAAATCACGCGCGCTGGCCTGGAAGGCCAACTGGTCTTCGTTCAGTTCAAAATCCATGCTTGTCTCCTGTAGTCGATCTTGCGATCTTGTCTTGTTTGGCAAAAGACTAACGCAAAAGCAGCGCCGATGATGTCGCTTGGGCGACATTGGCGCTGAGGCTGAAGCCGTCATTCACGGCAGTCATTGTGCACGAAATGGAGTAAATGGCTGATGAGTCCGGTCAGTGGTGTGCGGTGTGCAGCAATCCCAAACAACTTTGCATCCCTGCACACCGTGCGCATCACTGACTCAGACTGCTACATCATGCAGCAGCGATGCTTGCCACGTTGACCTTCTGCGCCAGCCCGGCAGGCACAGCGGCGGCATAACGCGTCAGCATTTCATCCTGCTTGCCGCGCACCTGCGCCAGCGCCTTGTCCTTGACGTGACCGTAACCGCGGATCTGTTCCGGCAACTGCGCAATCTCGATGGCCAGCGCCAGCTTGTCCACGCTCAGGCCATCCAGCAGTGACGTCACCGTATCGCGATATTCCGCGATCAGGCGACGCTCTGTCTTGCGCTCTTCGGTGTAGCCGAAGACGTCGAAGCTGCCGCCGCGCAAGCCCTTGAACTTCGCCAGCAGCTTGAACGCCGACATCATCCACGAACCGTACTTGGCCTTGACCAGGCGGCCTTGCGCATCCTTCTTCGAGAACAGCGGCGGCGCCAGGTTGAAGCTCAGCGAGAAGTCGCCTTCGAACTGCTGCTTCAGTTGTTCCATGAAACGACCGTCGGTGTACAGGCGCGCGACTTCGTATTCATCCTTGTAGGCCATCAGCTTGGACAGATTGCGTGCCACCGCCATCGTCAGCTTGTCGCCCAGATTCAAGGCGGCCTCCTTCTCACGCACCTGCTCGACGAAGCGTGCGAAGGAGTCCGCGTAAGCCGCATCCTGATAGTCGGTCAGGAAAGCCACGCGGCGCTTGATCAGCTTGTCCAGCGTTTCCGGCATGCGGATCACCACCGGTTGCGCCGGCACGGCGATGCGTTCGACGCGCGCCAGATCGACGGCGGCGCGACGGCCCCACAGGAAGCTGGTCTTGTTGGACTCGATGGCGACGCCGTTCATCTCGATGGCGCGCAGCAAGGCGGCCTCAGTCAGCGGCAACTCGCCGCGCTGATAGGCGTAGCCGAGCATGAACAGGTTGGTCGCGATCGAGTCGCCCATCAGCGCCGTCGCCAGACGGGTGGCGTCAATGAAGTCGGCCTGCTGATCGACCGATTCCCCGATCAACGCCTTGACCTCTTCAAACGGGAATTGCCAGTCGGGATTCTTGGCGAACTGTCCCGGCGGTTGCTGATGCACATTGACAACCGCGGCGGTGCGGCCCGGGCGCATCTTGGAAATCGCATCATGCGAACCGGCGGTCAGCATGTCGCAGCCAAGAATCAGGTCGGCCTCGCCGGTGGCGATGCGCTGTGCGCGGATCGCCTGCGGCGTGCGGGCGATGCGTACGTGCGAAGTCACCGAACCGTTCTTTTGCGACATGCCGGTCATGTCCAGCACCGACGCGCCCTTGCCTTCCAGGTGTGCGGCCATGCCCATCAGCGCGCCGATGGTGATGACGCCGGTGCCGCCGATACCGTTGATGAGGATGTTGAACGGCGTATCGCAGGACGGGATGGCCGGTTCCGGCAGCACGCCGAAATCGTCGGCGCTGTCCTTCTTGATGACGCCGGTTTTGGACTTCTTGAGCTTGCCGCCGCTGACGGTGACGAAGCTCGGACAGAAGCCCTTGACGCAGGAATAATCCTTGTTGCACGAGGACTGGTCGATGGCGCGTTTGCGGCCGAACTCGGTTTCCAGCGGCAGGATCGAGGTGCAGTTCGATTGCACGCCACAGTCGCCGCAACCTTCGCAGACGGCTTCGTTGATGAACAGGCGCTGATCGGGGTCGGGGTATTCGCCTTTTTTACGGCGACGGCGCTTCTCGGCGGCGCAGGTCTGGTCGTAGATGATCACGGTCACGCCCGGCACCTCGCGCATGTCGCGTTGCACCGCATCCATGTCCTTGCGATCGTGAATGGTGACCAGGCCGGGCAGATTGGAGCGGTCGCTGTAGCGGCTGACGTCTTCGCTCACCAGCGCGATGCGCTTGATGCCCTCAGCCGCCATCTGCTGCGCGATCATCGGCACCGACGTGGTGCCGTCAACCGGCTGGCCGCCGGTCATCGCCACCGCGTCGTTGTAGAGGATCTTGTAGGTCATGTTGACGTTGGCCGCCACCGCAGCGCGGATCGCCAGATAACCCGAATGGAAATAGGTGCCGTCGCCAAGGTTGGCGAACACGTGCGGCACTTGCGAAAACGGCGCCTGCCCGATCCACGGACCGCCCTCGCCGCCCATGTGGGTGGTCAGCTTGTTGAATTCAGGATAGATCGCGGTAGCCATCACATGGCAGCCGATGCCGGCCAGCGCAAAGCTGCCTTCCGGCACCTTGGTCGAGGTATTGTGCGGGCAACCCGAGCAGTAATACGCCGGACGCGGCGGCGTGCTGATCGCCTTGTTCAGCACCGCATCCTTGGCATCGAGGAAAGCCAGGCGCGCCTTGATCAGGTCGCTGGTATGGAAACGTGCAATGCGCGCCGCGATCACGCGCGCGATCTGCGCCACCGAGAAGTCGGCCTTGGAAGTCAGCAGCCATTCGCCGCGCGGGGCAACCCATTCGCCCTTTTCGTCGAACTTGCCGATCACGCGCGGACGCACGTCGTCACGCCAGTTGTAGAGCTGTTCCTTGAGCTGGTATTCGACCATCTGGCGCTTTTCTTCGACCACCAGGATTTCATCGAGGCCCTGGGCGAATTCGCGCACGCCTTCCGGCTCCAGCGGCCATGGCATCGACACCTTGAACAGGCGCAGGCCGATCTCGGCGGCGAAGTCTTCATCGATGCCCAGTTCGCTCAGCGCTTCCAGCACGTCGAGGTAGGACTTGCCCGAGGCGATGATGCCCAGCCGCGCCTTGGGGCTGTCGATCATCACGCGATTGAGTTTGTTCGCGCGCGCGTACGCGAGGCGTGGGTGTCAGCGGCAACTCGCCGCGCTGATAGGCGTAGCCGAGCATGAACAGGTTGGTCGCGATCGAGTCGCCCATCAGCGCCGTCGCCAGACGGGTGGCGTCAATGAAGTCGGCCTGCTGATCGACCGATTCCCCGATCAACGCCTTGACCTCTTCAAACGGGAATTGCCAGTCGGGATTCTTGGCGAACTGTCCCGGCGGTTGCTGATGCACATTGACAACCGCGCGCGTGCGGCCCGGGCGCATCTTGGAAATCGCATCATGCGAACCGGCGGTCAGCATGTCGCAGCCAAGAATCAGGTCGGCCTCGCCGGTGGCGATGCGCTGTGCGCGGATCGCCTGCGGCGTGCGGGCGATGCGTACGTGCGAAGTCACCGAACCGTTCTTTTGCGACATGCCGGTCATGTCCAGCACCGACGCGCCCTTGCCTTCCAGGTGTGCGGCCATGCCCATCAGCGCGCCGATGGTGATGACGCCGGTGCCGCCGATACCGTTGATGAGGATGTTGAACGGCGTATCGCAGGACGGGATGGCCGGTTCCGGCAGCACGCCGAAATCGTCGGCGCTGTCCTTCTTGATGACGCCGGTTTTGGACTTCTTGAGCTTGCCGCCGCTGACGGTGACGAAGCTCGGACAGAAGCCCTTGACGCAGGAATAATCCTTGTTGCACGAGGACTGGTCGATGGCGCGTTTGCGGCCGAACTCGGTTTCCAGCGGCAGGATCGAGGTGCAGTTCGATTGCACGCCACAGTCGCCGCAACCTTCGCAGACGGCTTCGTTGATGAACAGGCGCTGATCGGGGTCGGGGTATTCGCCTTTTTTACGGCGACGGCGCTTCTCGGCGGCGCAGGTCTGGTCGTAGATGATCACGGTCACGCCCGGCACCTCGCGCATGTCGCGTTGCACCGCATCCATGTCCTTGCGATCGTGAATGGTGACCAGGCCGGGCAGATTGGAGCGGTCGCTGTAGCGGCTGACGTCTTCGCTCACCAGCGCGATGCGCTTGATGCCCTCAGCCGCCATCTGCTGCGCGATCATCGGCACCGACGTGGTGCCGTCAACCGGCTGGCCGCCGGTCATCGCCACCGCGTCGTTGTAGAGGATCTTGTAGGTCATGTTGACGTTGGCCGCCACCGCAGCGCGGATCGCCAGATAACCCGAATGGAAATAGGTGCCGTCGCCAAGGTTGGCGAACACGTGCGGCACTTGCGAAAACGGCGCCTGCCCGATCCACGGACCGCCCTCGCCGCCCATGTGGGTGGTCAGCTTGTTGAATTCAGGATAGATCGCGGTAGCCATCACATGGCAGCCGATGCCGGCCAGCGCAAAGCTGCCTTCCGGCACCTTGGTCGAGGTATTGTGCGGGCAACCCGAGCAGTAATACGCCGGACGCGGCGGCGTGCTGATCGCCTTGTTCAGCACCGCATCCTTGGCATCGAGGAAAGCCAGGCGCGCCTTGATCAGGTCGCTGGTATGGAAACGTGCAATGCGCGCCGCGATCACGCGCGCGATCTGCGCCACCGAGAAGTCGGCCTTGGAAGTCAGCAGCCATTCGCCGCGCGGGGCAACCCATTCGCCCTTTTCGTCGAACTTGCCGATCACGCGCGGACGCACGTCGTCACGCCAGTTGTAGAGCTGTTCCTTGAGCTGGTATTCGACCATCTGGCGCTTTTCTTCGACCACCAGGATTTCATCGAGGCCCTGGGCGAATTCGCGCACGCCTTCCGGCTCCAGCGGCCATGGCATCGACACCTTGAACAGGCGCAGGCCGATCTCGGCGGCGAAGTCTTCATCGATGCCCAGTTCGCTCAGCGCTTCCAGCACGTCGAGGTAGGACTTGCCCGAGGCGATGATGCCCAGCCGCGCCTTGGGGCTGTCGATCATCACGCGATTGAGTTTGTTCGCGCGCGCGTACGCGAGGCGTGGGTTCCTTGTAGGCCATCAACCTGGAGAGGTTGCGCGCCACCGCCGTGGCCAATTTGTCGCTGCCCAGCGCCGCCTCGGCGGCACGCACGGCCTCGACCACTTCCAGGAACTGGGCGGCATAGGCGGCGTCCTGGTAGTCGGTGAGCAGGCTCACGCGGCGCTTGATGAGCTGGTCCAGGCTTTGCGGCAGATGCAGCAGCACCGGTTGCGCCGGCACGGCGATCTGTTCCACCCTGGCCAGATCGACGGCGGCGCGGCGGCCCCAGGCAAAGGCGGTCTTGTTGGCCTGCACGGCCACGCCGTTGAGCTCGATGGCGCGCAGCAGCGACGCCTCCGTCAACGGCAGTTCGCCGCGCTGCCAGGCATAGCCCAGCATGAAGAGGTTGGTGGCGATGGAGTCGCCCATGAGGGCGGTGGCCAGGCGGGTGGCGTCGATGAAGTCGGCCTGCTGGCCCACCGATTCGACGATGAGCGCCTTGACCTCCTCGACCGGGAATTCCCAGTCCGGATTCCTGGCGAACTGACCCGGCGGTTGCTGGTGCAGGTTGACCACCGCCCGGGTGCGACCGGGCCGCATCTTGGAAATGGCGTCGAAGGCGCCCGCAGTGAGCATGTCGCAACCCAGCACCAGATCGGCTTCGCCGGTGGCGATGCGCTGGGCGCGGATGGCGTCGCGACGTGCAGCGATGCGCACGTGGGAAGTCACCGAACCATTCTTTTGCGACATGCCCGTCATGTCCAGCACCGACGCGCCCTTGCCTTCCAGGTGCGCGGCCATGCCCATGAGCGCGCCGATGGTGATGACGCCGGTGCCGCCGATGCCATTGATGAGGATGTTGAAGGGCGTGTCGCAGGCCGGCAAGACCGGTTGCGGCAAGAGGCCGAAGTCATCGCGCTCTTCCTGCCGGGAGACGCCGGTGCGCGACTTCCTGAGCTTACCGCCAGTGACCGTCACGAAGCTGGGGCAGAAGCCCTTCACGCAAGAATAATCCTTGTTGCAGGAAGACTGGTCGATGACGCGCTTGCGTCCCAGATCGGTTTCCAGCGGCAGGATGGAGGTGCAGTTCGATTGCACGCCGCAATCGCCGCAGCCCTCGCAGACGGCGGCGTTGATGAAGAGCCGCTGGTTGGGATCGGGATAGTCCCCTTTCTTGCGGCGGCGGCGCTTCTCGGCGGCGCAGGTCTGGTCATAGATGATGACGGTGACGCCAGGCAGCTCGCGCAGTTCGCGCTGGACCGCATCCATGTCCTTGCGGTCATGCACCGTGACGGCGGCGGGCAGGCTGCTGCGATCAGCGTAGCGGCCTGGGTCTTCAGAGACCAACGCAATGCGCTGCACGCCTTCAGCGGCCATCTGCTGGGCGATCATCGGCACCGACACCGTGCCATCGACGGGCTGGCCGCCGGTCATGGCCACGGCATCGTTGTAGAGGATCTTGTAGGTCATGTTGAC
>NZ_AJHH01000009.1 GCF_000256565.1 Herbaspirillum lusitanum P6-12
GCGCGCGCGCGCGCGCGCGCGCGCGCGCGCGGCATTTGCGCCGCTTCAGCCAGGATGGTGCCGGAGCCGCACATCGGGTCGAACAGCACCATGCCCGGCTTCCAGCCGCTGGTGCGCAGCAGGCCGGCTGCAAGGTTTTCGCGCAGCGGCGCTTCGCCGGTGTCGTCGCGCCAGCCGCGCTTGAACAGCGCTTCGCCGGAGGTGTCGATATAGAGGGTGAAGGTGTGCGCGTCGAGGAAGCCCGAGATGCGCATGTCCGGCGTCTTGGTATTCACCGACGGACGCTCATCGAAACGTTCGCGGAAACGGTCGCAGATGGCATCCTTGATTTTCAGCGTGGCGAACTCGAGGCTGCGCAGCGGCGACTTGACCGCGGTGACATCGACGCGAATCGTGTGCGACACCTCGAACCAGTTTTCCCATTCCTGCTCGAGGGTCATGTCGTAGATGTCGTTTTCGTTCTTGTAGGAACCGTGCGCCAGGCGCAGTAGCACGCGGCTGGCGATGCGCGAGCGCAGGTTGAGCTGATAGGCGCCGATCATGCTGCCGGAGCAATGCACGCCGCCGGGAACCTGCGTGTGCACCTTCAGGTTGGCGTCGGGGCCGGCCAGCTGGGCGATTTCGTTGAGTTCTTCCGCGAGGGCAGTTTCGAGGCCGCGCGGGCAAGGGCAGAAATAGGAATAGTTGGTGCTCATGAGGGGTACCTTTTGTCCGTTGGGGGTTGATGCCTGGTGCGCGACATGACCTGATGTCATGTCGTGGGTGTTTCTTCCGGCGGCGTTGACGGCATCTTGCTATCGACGCCGCCGGATTCCCGCTTGCGCGGGAATGACGAATCTTTACTGCGATGACTACGACTGCAAATTACTTTCCTGCAAACGCGCGTTCGACGAAATCGAGACGGTCCTGGCCCCAGTAACCTTCGCCGTCCACGATGAACCACGGCGCGCCGAATACATTGGCGGTGGTGGCTTCTTCGCTGAAACGGTCGAACTCGGCCTGCACGCTGGCGGTTTCCGCCGACTTCAGCAGGCTGGCGCCGTCGTGGCCGAGGCCGTTGGCGATCGCCAGCAGCGTGTCGGCATCGGCGATGTTCTTTTCTTCTTCCCAGATCGCGCGCATCACGGCGCCGGTCAGATCGAGCGCGGCACTGGTGCCGTGCGCCAGTTGCGTGGCGATGATCAGGCGCGCGGCGACGTCGCTTTGCACCGGGAAGTAGGTCGGCTGCAGGTTCATCGGCAAGCCGAGGAATTTGCTCCAGCGTTCCAGTTCCTTGAGGCGGTACGCCTGGCGCTGCGGTGCGCGCTTGGCCAGCGGCAAGCCGCCGGACTGGCCGAAAATCTTGCTCAGGTCGAACGGCTTGAGCACGACCTGGACGTCGTACTGCCTGGCCAGAGCGACGAAACGCGCATGTCCCAGATAGGCGAAAGGAGAGTGCGGCGCGAAGAAGTATTCACATACTTTGCCCATGAAGGACTCCGTAAAAAAATAGATCGGGGATGGATCAGAAAGGTTTCACAACGACCAGAATCACAATGGCCAGCAACAATAATACCGGGACTTCATTGAACCAGCGGAACCACTTGTGGCTGCGCTGGTTTTTGCCATTTTCAAACTTCTTGAGCAGCGAACCGCAGGCGTGGTGGTAGCCGATCACCAGAATCACCAGCGCCAGCTTGGCATGCATCCAGCCGTTGCCGGGGCCTTTGCCGATGCCGATGACCAGATACAGGTACAAGCCCAGCGCGATGGCAGGAATCGCCAGCACAGTGGTGAAACGGTACAGGCGGCGCGCCATGCCGAGCAGGCGCTCTTTGGCGACGGTCTCGGTTTCCTGCGCCAGGTTGACGAAGATGCGCGGCAGGTAAAACAGGCCGGCGAACCACGAGGCGATGAATACGATGTGCAGGGCTTTGATCCAGAGCATGCGATTCCTTTGGCGATTGACTGTTCAGGGTAAAGAGACGGCTTACTGACGCACTTGCCCTTGCCCCAGCACTACATACTTGAGCGAAGTCAGGCCTTCCAGCCCGACCGGGCCGCGCGCGTGCAGCTTGTCGTTGGAGATGCCGATCTCGGCGCCGAGGCCGTATTCGAAGCCGTCGGCAAAACGCGTCGATGCATTGACCATCACCGAGGCCGAATCCACTTCGCGCAGGAAACGCATGGCGCGCGTGTAATCTTCGGTAACGATGGCGTCAGTATGTTGTGACGAGTACGTGTTGATGTGGTCGATCGCTTCATCCATGCCGGCGACGATCTTGACGGACAGGATCGGCGCCAGGTATTCGGTGCTCCAGTCTTCTTCCACGGCTTCCTTCAGCAGCGGATAGCCGGCCAGGATGCGACGGCTTTCGGCATCGCCGCGCAGTTCGACGTCCTTGGCGCGGTACAGCTCCGCCAGCTTCGGCAGCACCTCGGCGGCGACGGCGCGCGCCACCAGCAAGGTTTCCATGGTGTTGCAGGTGCCGTAGCGATGGCACTTGGCGTTGAAGGCGACGTCCAGCGCTTTTTGCAGCTCGGCCTTGTCGTCGATGTAGACGTGGCAGATGCCGTCCAGGTGCTTGATCATCGGCACCTTGGATTCCTTGATCAGGCGTTCGATCAGTCCCTTGCCGCCGCGCGGCACGATGACGTCGACGTACTCGGTCATGGTGATCAGCGCGCGCGGTCGGTGGTCTCGACCACTTGCACGGCGTCTTCGGGCAAACCGGCGCCGGCCAGGCCTTCCTTGACCAGCTTTGCCAGCGCCTGGTTGCAGTGGATCGCTTCGGAGCCGCCGCGCAGGATCGTGGCGTTGCCGCTCTTGATGCACAGGCCGGCGGCGTCCACCGTGACGTTCGGACGGGCTTCGTAGATGATGCCGATGACGCCCAGCGGCACGCGCATCTGGCCGACCTGGATGCCGGTCGGACGGTACTTCATGTTGGAGATTTCACCAATCGGATCGGGCAGGGCGACGATCTGTTCCAGGCCTTCGGCCATGGTGGCGATGGCTTTGTCGGACAGCGTCAGGCGATCCAGCATGGCGTCCGACAAACCATTGGCGCGGGCGGCGGCCAGGTCTTGCTGGTTGGCGGCGCGCAGCGTGTCGGCGTCGCGGCGGATGGCCGTGGCGATCAGCGCCAGCGCACGGTTCTTCGCCGCCGTGTCGGCACGGGCCATGGCGCGCGATGCCTTGCGGGCGCGCTGGCCGATGTCGTTCATGTAGTGTTCGATGTTGAGCGTCATGGTAAATTTTAAGCTTGAGTATTCTTCGGTGGCCTTCATTGCCTTCAATAGCCGCGCGCGACTTTGAGCCCGAGCTGCGCCAACGCATCCCAGGCGTCGCCCGAGAAGGCCTTGGCGCGCAAGCCCTTGACCATCTTGTCGATCTGCGCGGCTTCCTGCAACGCGGTCTGCAGCGTCGCCAGGCTGATGCGGCGCAGCGCCGGGTCCATCAGTTTTTCGCGCGGACCCCAGATGCGGTATTCCTTGAGCAGCATGCCGAGCTGCTTGCCTTGCGAGACGCCGGATTTGAGCTTGAGCAGCGTGCGCACTTCTTCGGCCACGGCCCACAGCACCAGCGGCAGCGCTTCGCCTTCGCCCTTGAGCCCATCCATCATGCGCATGAGGCGGGCGGCGTCGCCCGACAGCATCGCTTCGTTGAGCTTGAAGACATCGTAGCGCGCGACGTTCAGCACGGCGTCGTGCACCTGTTCAAACGTCAGCTTGCCGGTCGGGTAGAGCAGGCCGAGCTTCTGGATTTCCTGATGCGCGGCGAGCAGGTTGCCTTCAACTCGGTCGGCGATGAAATCCATGCACTGGCGATCTGCACTCTGTTGCTGGACCGCGAGCCGGTTGCCGATCCAGCCGGGAAGATGCGCGCGCTCGACCAGCGGGATGTCGATGTACACGCCGGCCTGCTGCAAGGTGCCGACCCAAGCTGCCTTGGCCGTCGCCCAGTCGAGCTTGGGCAGGCTGATGATGGTCAGGTTGTCGGGGTTCAGGTTGGCGGCATATTCCTGCAGCGCCTGGCCGCCGTCCTTGCCGGGTTTGCCGGTGGGGATGCGCAGCTCGATCAGTTTCTTGTCGCCGAACAGCGATTGCGACTGGTTGGCGGCGAGCAGTTCGCCCCATTTGAAGCTGCGTTCGACCACCAGGACGTCGCGCTCGGTATAGCCGTTGGCGCGCGCGGTCTTGCGGATCTTGTCGGCGGCTTCCAGCGCCAGCAGATGTTCGTCGCTGGCGATGACGTACAGCGACGACAGCGATTTCGTCAGATGGGTGTCGAGCGCGTCCAGCCGCAGTTGCATCGATTATTCCTTGACGGCGTCTGCCGTGCCCGCCGTGGCGGTTTTGCTGGCGGACAGGCGGCGCAGGATCTGCTGCACCAGGTCGCTCTGCATGTCGCGGTACAGCAGCACTTCTTCAGCCTGCTTGGCCAGCTCCTGGTTTTCGTCGTAGGTGATGTCGCGCTTGAGCGTGATGTCGGCCGGCGGAATCAGGATGCCGCCCTTGTTGTCCTTGACCAGAAAGCTGAAGCGTTGGTACAGCGAGTATTCGCGTACGCGGCCGTTGGTGTTCAGGGTCAGGATCTTCTTTTCACGGGCGTCGGCGAGCACTTGCAGCACGGCTTCCGCTTCCGCCTGGTCGGACACCACTTCAGCACCGCTGGCGCGGATGTAGCGCTTGAGTTCCGTGCCCAGTTGCGAGTTGTCCGCAAAGCCGAGGTAAATCGTCTTGAACGGCAGATTCGCCGGCCCGCGCATGTGAAAGCCGCAGGCGCTGAGCATGACCGCTGCCAGCAGCATCAGGAACCATTGCAGTACTTTGCGTTGGTGGAGTTGAAATGGCATGTGTGTGTCCGTGGTCAGGTTCGTGAGCGAATGAATCGGCGTAGAAGCATCAGGCAACGATGTTGATCAGCTTGCCGGGGACGACGATGATTTTCTTCGGCGCGCCGGTCAGGAATTTCTGCACGCTTTCATTGGCCAGCGCGGCCGCTTCGATGCTGGCCTTGTCGGCATCCTTGGCGACGGTGATGCTGCCGCGCAGTTTGCCGTTGACCTGGATCATCATTTCGATCTCGCTTTGTTCCAGCGCGGCGGCATCGACTTGCGGCCAGTCGGCGTCGAGGATGTCGCCCTGTTGCTTGGCGAAGCCCAGTTCCTGCCACAGCGCGTGCGTGATGTGCGGTGTGATCGGATTGAGGATGCGCAGGAAGATCGAGGTGCATTCGGCCAGCACGGCGTTGGCGACCGGGCTGTCTTCCAGCTTGGCGGCCTCGAGCGTGTTGAGCATCTTCATGCAGGCCGATACGACCGTGTTGTACTGGATGCGCTTCAGGTCATGATCGGCTTGTTGCAGGATCTTGTGCACTTCGCGGCGCAGCGTCTTCAGCGCGTCGGTCAGTTGCGATGCATCTACCGCAGCGGCGCCTTCGATGCGCGCAGCGTTGTTATGGGCAAATGCCCAGACGCGGCGCAGGAAACGGTTGGCGCCTTCGACGCCGGTGCCCGACCATTCCAGAGTCTGTTCCGGCGGCGAAGCGAACATGGTGAACAGGCGCGCGGTGTCGGCGCCGTACTGGTCGATCTGCGCTTGCGGGTCGATGCCGTTGTTCTTCGACTTCGACATCTTCTCGGTGCCGCCGATGATGACCGGCTGGCCGTCTTCCTTGAGGATGGCGGTGACCGGACGACCCTTGTCGTCATGGGTCAGTTCGACGTCGGCCGGATTGATCCAGGTCTTCTTGCCGGCGGCGTCTTCGCGATAGTAGGTCTCGTTGAGCACCATGCCTTGCGTGAGCAGGTTGGTGAACGGCTCGTCGAATTTCACCAGGCCGAAGTCGCGCATGACCTTGGTCCAGAAGCGTGCATACAGCAAGTGCAACACGGCGTGCTCGATGCCGCCGATGTACTGGTCCATCGGCATCCAGTAATCGTTGCGCGAATCGACCATCGCATCATTGCTCTGCGGTGATGTGTAGCGCATGTAGTACCACGAGGAGTCGACGAAGGTGTCCATCGTGTCGGTCTCGCGGCGCGCCGGCTTGCCGCAGCTCGGGCAATCGACGTGCAGGAATTTTTCATGCTTGTTGAGCGGATTGCCGCTGCCGTCCGGCACGCAGTCTTCCGGCAGCACCACCGGCAGGTCTTTTTCCGGCACCGGCACGTCGCCGCAATCGGCGCAGTGGATGATCGGGATTGGCGTGCCCCAGTAACGCTGGCGCGAAATACCCCAGTCGCGCAGGCGGAAGGTGACTTTCTTTTCGCCCAGGCCCTTGGCGGCCAGGTCGGCGGCGACCGCATCGACTGCAGCCTGATAGCCGAGGCCGTCGTATTTGCCGGAGTCGACGGTCTTGCCGCCTTCCTTGTCGCCGTACCATTCTTCCCACGCGTCGGTGGAGTAGGTCTTGCCTTCGACGGCGACGACCTGCCTGATCGCCAGATTGTATTTCTTGGCGAAGGCGAAGTCGCGCTCGTCATGCGCAGGCACGCCCATCACGGCGCCGTCGCCGTAGGTGATCAGCACGTAGTTGCCGACCCACACTTCGACTTGCGCGCCGGTCAATGGATGCGTGACGAACAGGCCGGTCGGCATGCCCTTCTTTTCCATCGTCGCCATGTCGGCTTCGATGACGCTGCCCTTCTTGCATTCGGCGATGAAGTCTTGCAGCGCAGGATTGTTCTTCGCGGCGAAGCTTGCCAGCGCATGTTCCGGCGCCACGGCGCAGAAGGTCACGCCCATGACGGTGTCGGCGCGCGTGGTGAAGACCCACAGCTTGCCGTCGTTGATCAGCTTGCCGTCGTCTTTAATGTCATGCGGGAAGGCGAAGCGCACCCCGGTCGACTTGCCGATCCAGTTGGCCTGCATCAGGCGCACGCGTTCCGGCCAGCCCGGCAGCTTGGTTTCGACGTGTTCCAGCAGCTCCTCGGCGTAGTCGGTGATCTTGGCGTAGTACATCGGGATTTCACGCTTCTCGATGACCGCGCCCGAGCGCCAGCCTTTGCCGTCGATGACCTGTTCGTTGGCCAGCACGGTCTGGTCGATCGGATCCCAGTTCACGGTGCCGGTCTTCTTGTAGATGATGCCCTTCTCGAGCATCTTCAGGAACATCCACTGGTTCCACTTGTAATACTCGGGCGAGCAGGCCGTCATCTCGCGCGACCAGTCGATCGCCAGACCCATGGAAGCCATCTGCTTCTTCATGTACTCGATGTTCGAGTAAGTCCATTGCGCCGGCGGCACGCCGTTGGCCATTGCGGCGTTCTCGGCAGGCATGCCGAACGCGTCCCAGCCCATCGGCATCAACACGTTGTAGCCGCTCATGCGCAGATAGCGATACATCACGTCGTTGATCGTGTAATTGCGGACGTGGCCCATGTGCAGCTTGCCCGATGGGTAAGGCAGCATGGAGCAGGCATAGAACTTCTTCTTGTCGCGGCCGTGCTTGTCCTTGGCGTGCTCGACGGTCTTGTACGCGTCGGTCGCGATCCAGTGTTGTTGCGCGGATTGTTCTACTTCTGCTGGGCTGTATTTATCTTGCATGTCGGGTTGAGGCAAAGGAAAGATCGAAACCCGGCATTATACCGGCTCGCCAGAGGGGAGACCTAGTTCTGTGTCGATGTCAATCCGACCATGAATTGCACGAGGGAAATAAAAAACCGCCCCACTTGAAGCCGGAGCGGCGTCGGGGATCCGGCGGGCTGATTCAGAGATAAAGCATCTCAATGCTGATCGAACCGTCCAGCTGGATGTCGTCGGCCAGCAACTGGTAGGCCACGCGGCTCAGTTTGGCGCTGATGTCGAGGCCGGCGACCAGTTCGCTGAAGGCCACCGGCGTGTTGCCGGCGCCAAACGATATCTGGCTGCCGTCCTGGCGCAGGCCGCGCAGGGGGCTGCTGCGCCAGGCGGCGCTGCCGTTGGGGCGACCCAGAATGCCGACCGATTGGCCGTCCGCGACTGCCGTGCCGAAGCGCACGGCATAGCCGCCGATGCTTTTGCCGCGATACAGGCCCAGGCCGAAGTTGTCGCCGGCGTCGATGCCGGGAATATCCTTCTCACGCGTGGCTTCGCGATTGTCGACCGCCTTGACGGCGATCTTGGTGGGGCCGTCGCAGGAAATGCGCATGTCCACGCGCTGCGAAGGCAGGTCCTTGAAGCGTTCTTTCAGGTGCGGATCCGATTTGATGGTGCCGAAATCGATCACGCTGTTGCCGGGAAAGCTGGCCAGGCAGGCGGAAGGGCGGATCGTGCCCTTGACCACCAGTTCTGCGGTATCGGCGGCGTGGACGCCTGCGGCTGCGCTCAATAGCAGGGATGCAAAGGCAGAAAACGCAAGGGGGCGGAAAGGGGGTCTCATGAAGCCTCTCTGGAAAAGCAGTCTGCAGGCGGGATGGTGCGCAGACGGCAAGACTATTCTGAAGCAAAGTTCCTCGGATTTATATAAGAAAACTCTCAAAAATAGCGCGTTAATGAATTGCAATATTTCTATTTAAATACGGAAGTCGCGCGCTGATGTAATACAAAAATTGTTTGGATGGTCATAGGCCGGTAACAATGCGCTGGCACGATGTAATCGTTTTCATGCGATCCCATCTTCGCCAACCAGCCATCCATCATCGTGCCGCCTTCCATCAAACAAGTCGCCCTGCAAGCCGGCGTGTCCACCGCGACGGTGTCGCGCCTGCTCAACAAGCCGGAATCGGTCAGTTCCGACACGGCCGGCAAGATCAATGAGGCGATTGCCGCGCTCGGTTTTCGCCCCAATTTCAACGGCCGCAACTTGCGTGCGGGACGTTCGCGTACGGTGGGCGTGGTGGTGCCGACGCTGTCCAACACGGTGTTCGCACAATGCCTGCAGGGCATCGAACTGGCGGCGCGGGCGCTCGATTACTCGGTGATGTTCACGGCCACCGAATACCGCCAGGAAGACGAAGCGGCGGCGGTCAACCTCTTGCTCAGCCATCGCGTCGACGGCGTCATCCTGACCGTTGCCGACGCCAGCGCCAGCGGCACGCTGGATGTGCTCGACCGTGAAGGCATTCCTTACGTATTGACCTACAACCAGCCGCAGCAGGCTTCGCGCCTGTCGGTCTCGGTCGACAACCGCGCCGCCGCGCATGATGCCGTGGCGCACCTGATTGCACTCGGCCATACGCGCATCCGGATGCTTGCCGGTCAATTCAATGCGTCCGACCGCGCCATCCAGCGCTACCACGGCTATCTCGACGCCATGCGCGCCGCCGGTCTCGCGCCCATGGCGGTCATCGAGGTCGAGCGCCACACCCTCACCGCCGCGGCGGATTACCAGCAGATGATGGCCGATCCGCGTCAACGTCCGACCGCGCTGTTCTGCTCCAACGACCTGCTCGCACTGGCGGCGATGCGCGATCTGCGCGCACTGGGTTTGCGCGTGCCGGAAGACATCTCCGTCATGGGTTTCGACGGCATCCCGCTGGGCGAGATGATGTCGCCGGTGCTGGCCAGCGCCGTGCAGCCGTCCGAACAGATCGGCGAAGTCGCCCTGCGTACGCTGGTGGCCGCCATCGGACAGGCCGAAGGCAGCGCCGGTCCGGTCTCGCAAACACTTGCGCACACGATCCGCCACGGCGGCACGGTGCGGGTTTTCTCCTGACGCTTCTTTAGATTTTTACTCGTTCACATCAACAGCAATAGAAAGGAAACGACATGCGCTCACATCCACGTTTGTCCCGGATTCTCCAGACGGTGGCGGCAGCCGCCGCTTTCGCAGGTCTTACCGCTTCGTTCAGCGCCGCGGCCGCGGCGCAAAACGTCATCTGCTACAACTGCCCTCC
>NZ_AJHH01000010.1 GCF_000256565.1 Herbaspirillum lusitanum P6-12
TGTTCCGCGGCGCAAAACGTCATCTGCTACAACTGCCCTCCGGAATGGGCCGACTGGGCTACCCAGATCAAGATCATCAAGGAAAAGACCGGCATCACCGTGCCGCCCGACAACAAGAACAGCGGCCAGGCGCTGGCGCAGATCATGGCTGAAAAGGCCAGCCCGGTCGCCGACTTCACCTACGTCGGCGTGACCTTCGGCATCGAAGCGAAGAAGAATGACATCGTCACGCCCTACAAGCCGGCCGGCTGGAATGACGTACCTGCAGGCCTGAAAGATCCGGAAGGCTACTGGACCACGATCCACTCCGGCACCATGGGCCTGATGGTCAACGTCGATGCACTGAAGGGCAAGCCGGTGCCGCGTTCGTGGGCGGACCTGCTCAAGCCTGAATACAAGGGCCTGATCGGCTACCTCGACCCGGCCAGCGCCTTCGTCGGCTATGTCGGCGCGGTCGCCGTGAACCAGGCATTGGGCGGCACGCTGGACAACTTCACGCCCGGCATCAACTACTTCAAGGCGCTGCAAAAAAATCAACCCATCGTGCCGAAGCAGACCTCCTACGCGCGCCTGATCTCGGGTGAAATCCCTATCCTGTTCGGCTACGACTTCGACGCCTATCGAGCCAAGTACAAGGACAAGGCCAACGTCGCGTTCGTGATCCCGGCCGAAGGCAGCGTCACCGTGCCGTACGTCGTCAGCCTCGTGAAGAACGGTCCGAACCAGGCCAACGCAAAAAAAGTGCTGGACTTCCTGTTGTCCAATGAAGGCCAGGCCATCTGGGCCAATGCTTACCTGCGCCCGGTGCGCGCCTCGGCGATTTCGAAGGAGGCCGAAGCCCGCTTCCTGCCGGCCGCCGACTATGCCCGCGCCAAGCCGGTCGACTACGGCAAGATGGCTGAGGTGCAGCGTCAGTTCAGCGAACGCTATCTGGCGGAAGTGAAATAAGCATGTCGCTGCATTTGTCTCAATCGCGCCAACTGCATCGCAAGCGTCCCGGCCGCAAGGTCTGGATGTTTGCCGTGCCGGGCATGACGCTGTTCGCCGCGTTCTGGCTGTTGCCGATGCTGCGCCTGGTCGGTGTCGGCGCCAGCGGTCCGACCGGTGCAATGGCCTATCTGGCCGTGCTGACCAATCGCCATTATCTGTGGAGCCTGGTGTCGACGCTGTTGTTGTCGGGCGCGGTCACGGTGGCGACGCTGGTAATTTCGTCGCTGGTCGGCCTGTTCCTGCAGCGCAATCGTTTCCCCGGCAAGCCGCTGCTGCTGGCGATGCTGACGTTTCCGCTGGCGTTCCCAGGCGTGGTGGTCGGCTTCATGGTGATCATGCTGGCCGGACGCCAGGGACTGATCGGCGCGCTGACCGACAAGCTGTTCGGCGAGTCGCTGGTGTTTGCGTATTCGCTGGCCGGCCTGTTCATCGGCTATCTGTACTTCTCGATCCCGCGCGTCATCCTGACGGTGATGGCCGCCGCCGAGAAGCTCGATCCTGCGCTCGAAGAAGCGGCGCGGTCGCTCGGCGCCAATCCGCTGCGGGTGTTCTTCGACGTGGTGGCGCCGGCATTGATGCCGGCCCTGATTTCGTCGGGGGCGATCTGCTTCGCCACCAGCGTCGGCGCCTTCGGCACTGCATTTACGCTGGCCACCAACATTGATGTCTTGCCGATGGCGATCTATAACGAATTCACCAGCTACGCGAATTTCGCGATGGCGGCGGCTTTATCCATCGTGCTTGGCGTGATTACCTGGATCGCCCTGGCGCTGGCGCGTTCGCTGTCGGGCAGCAGTGTCCCCGCGACGGCATGAAGAAGGGAAACCAATGAAACACTCCCTGCGGTTTTATCTGCAACTGACGTTCACGCTGCTGGTGTGCGCTTTCCTGATCGTGCCGGTGGTGCTGTCGGTGCTGGCCGGCGTGACGGACAATTTCTTCGTCGGCTTGTCGAGCGGCTTCACGCTGCGCTGGGTCGCTCAGGTGTGGGACACCTATCAGATGACCATCTGGCGTTCCATCGCGATTGCACTGGCCTGTCTGGCGGTGACGCTGGTTGTCGGCGTGCCGCTGGCTTACATGCTGGCGCGCTATCGCGGCGGCAACAGCCGCCTGGCGCGCGTGTTCGAAGAGCTGCTCATGATGCCGGTGGCGGTGCCCGGGCTGGCGACCTCGCTGGCGCTGATCATGGCTTACGGCCAGTATCGCGCCTTCCGCGGCAGCCTGTTGTTCATCCTGGTCGGGCATGTGTTGTTCACGCTGCCGTTCATGGTGCGACCGGTGCTGGCGGTGATGCAGTCGTCGCAGCTGGCGGTGCTGGAAGAAGCCGCCGCCAGCCTCGGCGCCGGCATGCGCCAGCGCTTCTTCGGCGTGGTGATCCCGAACGCCGCCTCGGGCATCCTGGCCGGTGCGCTGATGGTGGTGACCTTGTCGATCGGCGAGTTCAACATCACCTGGATGCTGCATACGCCGCTGACCATGACCCTGCCGGTGGGACTGGCCGACGCCTACGCTTCGATGCGGTTGGAAGTCGGTTCCGCCTATACCCTGATTTTTCTTTTGATGATCGTGCCGCTGCTGGTCGCCATGCAATGGGCAACCCAGACCACGCGCACACGCGTACGCCTATGAACTCTTCTCTTTCCATCAGACTGCTTCAATGCGCCAAGACCTTCGGCAGCGGCGCACCCGCGCTGGAGCCGATCGACCTTGAAATCCATCCCGGCGAAACGCTGGTGCTGCTGGGGCCGTCCGGCTGCGGCAAGACCACCACGCTGCGGCTGATTGCCGGGCTGGAATTTCCCGACGACGGCGGCCGCGTGCTGTTCGGCGACGATGACGTCACCGACCTGCCGATTGAAAAACGCGGCGTCGGCATGGTATTCCAGAACTATGCCTTGTTCCCCAACATGACGGTTGGCGAGAACATCGCCTATGGCCTGAAAATCCGCAAGATGGCTGCAGCCGAACGCGCCGAACGGATCGATACGCTGCTCGACATGGTGCACCTGCAAGGCCTCGGCCATCGCCGCATCGACCAGCTTTCGGGCGGGCAAAAGCAGCGCGTGGCGCTGGCGCGCGCCTGGCGGTGGAGCCGCGCGTGCTGTTGCTCGATGAGCCGCTCACGGCGCTTGACGCCAAGCTGCGCGAAACCTTGCGCGCCGACCTCAACCAACTGCTGCGCAAACTCGGCATCACTGCGATCTACGTCACGCACGACCAGGGCGAGGCGATGGCGCTGGGCGATCGCATCGTCGTGATGGAGCGCGGCAAGATCGCGCAGATCGGCACGCCGCAGGATATCTACTATCGCCCGGCGTCGGAATTCGTGGCCGACTTCATCGGCACCATGAACCGGGTGAGCGGCGTGACGCGCGTCGGCCACCTGCAGATTCCCGGCGGCATCGTGCCGTTGGCGAATGCGAATGGGGCGGCGAATGGGGCTGCGGACCAACTGGCGACGGCGATGTTCCGTCCGGAAGACGTCGAGATCGTGCCGCTCGATACCGCCGGCGCGGAAATGTTCGGCGACGTCATGTCGACCTTTTTCATGGGCGACCGCACGCGTTTGCTGGTGGACATCGGCGCCGACATGCCGGTGATCGTCGAGACGCGCCGACGCGGCGTCTGGCACGCCGGCGAGCGCATCGGCCTGCGCGTGCCGGAGCACGCTGTGATGCAATTGCCGGTGCAATATTTTTCCGGGGAAACGCGCTCATGATCCTGTGCCAGATTTCCGACCTGCACATCAAGGCGCAGGGTAAAAAATCCTATCGTGTGGTCGACACCGCCGAGAGCCTGCGGCGCTGCGTGGCGCAGGTCAACCGCCTGAAACAGCGGCCCGATGCGGTGGTGTTCACGGGCGACCTGGTCGACTTCGGCCTGGCCGATGAATACGCGGTCTTGCGCGAATTGCTGGCGCCGCTGACGATGCCGTATTACCTGTTGCCCGGCAATCACGACGAGCGCGGCGCACTGCGTCGGGCGTTCCCGGATCATGCCTATTTGCAGAGCGCTTCCGATGCGGCGCGCATCGAATACGTGATCGAGGATCATCCGCTGCGCATCGTCACGCTCGATACCGTGATCCCGCGCTCCAGCAAAGGCGAACTGGCGGCGACCAGCATGGACTGGCTGGACCGGGTGCTGGGCGAGCAGCCGCAACGGCCGACCGTGATCGCCATGCATCATCCGCCATTCACTACCGGCATCGGACACATGGACGACATCGGTCTTGTCAATCCGCAATTGCTGGAGCCGGTGGTGCGTCGTCATCCACAGGTGGAACGGGTCCTGTGCGGCCACCTGCATCGCTCGATACAGGCGCGCTTCGGCGGCACGATGGCGTCAACCTGTCCGGGCGTGTCGCATCAGGTGGTGCTGGATCTGGATCCGCAGGCGCCGTCGCAATTCGTGATGGAGCCGCCGGGATTCCAGTTGCATTGGTGGGGCGGCAAGACGGGGCTGATCAGTCATACGGCTTACGTCGGTGAATTCGACGGGCCGTATCCGTTCTATGACGGCGATCAGTTGATCGATTGAGCGGGAGGGGGATTCAGAGCAGCGCCAGCTTCAGCGTGGCGGCTTCTTCGTAGTCTTCGCAGCGGTCGTTGATCATGGCGACGCAGAATTGCAGCTCTTCGATGATGTCCGGTGCGGCGGCGCGCAGCTTGTCGCTGTGCTGGACTTCGATGGTCAGCGCTTCGTTTTCCTTGAGCACGAATTTGCTCATGCCGTCGTCGTCGCGCAGGTAGCTCAGGCAATCGACCCAGGCATTCATGTTGTTGCCGTAAAAATCGGGGAAGCCGAATACGCTCGCGCATTGGCTGTGGAAGCTGTCCCAGTCGGTGATGAGTTCGCCGTTCAGGCGTGCTGTTGCCATGATTACTTCTTCTCTGTACTTGTTGTGTTTGGTTTCGGATCGGTCACAAAACCGAGTTTGTTCAGGCCGTTGCTTTGCGCCGCCGACATGACGTCGGCAATCACTTCATAACGGGTCGCCTTGTCGGCGCGCAACTGCACTTCGGGCTGCGGCTTCTTGCCGGCGGCCTCGGCCATGCGCCGCGTCAATTCTTCCAGTGTGACCGCCTGATCTTGCCAATACAGCTTGCCGGCGGCGTCGATGGAGACGCTGACGGTTTGCGGTTTCTCGGGAGCCGGCGCCGATTTTGCGGTCGGCAGATCGAGTTGCAGCGAATGCGTGAACAGCGGCGCCGAAAGGATGAAGATCACCAGCAGCACCAGCATCACGTCGACCATCGGAGTGACGTTGATTTCGGCCATCGGGCCGGCCTGGTGGTTGTCGTTGAAGCCGCCGAAACTCATGCTTCCCCCTTGCCGACGCGCTCGCCGGTGGTGAGGTAAGCGTGCAGGTCATGCGCGAAGCCGTCGAGTTCAGCCAGCGTCAGGCGGTTCAGGCGCGTGAAGGCGTTGTAGGCCAGCACCGCGGGAATCGCCACCACCAGACCCAGCGCCGTCATGATCAATGCTTCGCCGACCGGACCGGCGACCTTGTCGATCTGCACCGTGCCGCTGGCCGAGACCGCCGCCAGCGCGTGGTAGATGCCCCAGACGGTGCCGAACAGGCCGACGAACGGCGCGGTCGAGCCGACCGAAGCCAGCAGCGTCAGGCCGCGTTCCAGCCGGGCCGAAACGCGGTTGATTTCACGACGCAGCGTGCGCGTGATCAGTTCGCCGGGATCGGTGGCGGCATTGAGCGAGGGCGTATTTTGTTTGGAGGAAATGCCGGCGGCTTCGGATGAGCGTTGCGCCAGCGGGGTGAAGATTTCTTCGCTGTCGACGGTGCGCATGACGGCGATGGCGTCGGTCAGCGTGGGCGCTTTCCAGAAGCCTTCGAGCGCATTGCTGCCGCGACGGATGCGCCACGAGCTCCAGGTCTTGGAAAGAATGTAATACCAGCTGGCGACGGACATCAGCAGCAGAACATAGGCGACGGCGTGCGAAACGGCATCGCCTTGCGCCCAGTAATGGGCGAATCCAACGGTTTGTTCCATATCGTGTTCTCTAGGTTGGGAGCAGAAATAAATGGCAATCCGTTGGAGTAGGCATCCGCAAAAAGATTCGCTGCATCCGTTGATCAGATGCAGCGGCGGAAGACTACTTCAGTCCGAGCACGTCCTGCATGTCGTACAGGCCGGTTTTCTTGTCGGCCAGGAAACGCGCGGCGCGCAGGCTGCCGTGGGCGTAGGTGACGCGGCTCGAGGATTTGTGCGTGATTTCGATGCGCTCGCCGATGCCGGCAAACAGCACGGTGTGGTCGCCGACGATGTCGCCGCCACGGATGGCGGAGAAGCCGATCGACGACGGATCGCGTTCGCCGGTGATGCCTTCGCGGGCGTAGACGGCGACGTCGTCGAGCTTGACGCCGATGGCGTCGGCGATGACTTCACCCATCTTCAGGGCCGTGCCGGACGGCGCGTCGACCTTGTGGCGGTGATGCGCTTCGATGATTTCGATGTCATAGCCGTGCGAGAAGCTCTTGGCGGCCAGTTCCAGCAACTTGAGCGTGACGTTGACGCCGATGCTCATGTTGGGGGCCAGCATGATCGCGGTCTTTTGCGCGGCGGTGGCGATCGCGTCCTTGGCTTCCTGTTCCAGGCCGGTGGTGCCGATGATCATCTTGACGCCGCGCGCGACGCCATGCGCGGCGCAATATTCGGCGTGCCTGAGCGTGCCTTCCGGACGCGTGAAGTCGATCAGGAAGTCGGCGTTGGCGAGGCCTTTGGCCAGGTCCGATTCGATCGCGACGTTGGCGGGTTTGCCGAGGAAGGATGCCGCGTCGGTGCCGATGCTGGGCGAACCCGGCACGTCCAGGGCGCCGGCCAGCACCATGTCGTCGGCGTTCCGGATGGCTTCGATCAGCATGCGGCCCATGCGGCCGGATGCGCCGGCGACGGCGATTTTCAATGCGCTCATAGTGCTTGTACTTGTGGTTGCGGGTATTGCTGTACTGGCCAGCTTACTTGGAGGAGGACGGCGGAGCCGTGTTCGTCGGCGTATCCGACAGTTCCGGCATGGCGCCCTTCTTGGAGCCGGCGATCAGGGACAGATATTCCTGTTCGGTCGGCAAGTCGCTGCCGCCTTCGTAGCGTTCCATCAGGTTGTCCTTGAAGAACACCGACACGCGGCTGCTCATCAGTTCGCCGTTGCCCTTGGCCAGGCGGAATTCATAATCCCAGCGATCCGAATGGAACACGTCGGCCAGCAGCGGCGTACCGAGCACGAAACGCACCTGGTCGCGGGTCATGCCCGGCTTCAGTTGCGCCACCATCTCCTTGGAGACGAAATTGCCCTGCTGGATATCGATGCGATAAGGCTTGAGGAAGCCGAACAGGCTGCTCTTCTTCGAAACCTGCACGCCGGTCGCGTCGTGCGCTGCTGCGCCTTCCGCCGGTTTTTTGGATGCACAGCCGGACAGCAGGGTGCTCAGCGCGATCAGCGCCAGAGCGGTAGTACGGTAGGAAGGCAACATTCGCATAAAGATTTCAATTGGTTGAGCAATTGTGCTAAAACGCTATATGATAAAGCAGATAACCTGATTTTTACTGAAACATGCCTAATAATCCATCTGAACTGAAAGCCAGCGGCCTCAAGGCTACTTTGCCGCGTCTGAAAATCCTGGAAATCTTCCAAAACACCGAGGTGCGTCACCTCAGCGCGGAAGATGTCTACAAAATGCTGCTGGCGGACAATCTGGACGTCGGTCTGGCCACGGTCTACCGCGTGCTCACGCAGTTCGAGCAAGCCGGCCTGCTGCAGCGCAATCACTTTGAAACCGGCAAGGCCGTATTCGAACTCAACGAAGGCTCGCACCATGACCATCTGGTTTGCCTGGATTGCGGCAAGGTCGAGGAATTCTTCGACGCCGAAATCGAGAAGCGCCAGCTCAAGATTGCCCAAGAGCACGGTTTCGAGATTGCCGATCATGCGCTGGCCTTGTACGGTCACTGCAAGGATTGCCGCAAGACCAAGAAATAAGCATCCATGCCGGCCGGATTCAATCCGGACGCAGTTTGCAAAAACCATCCCGCCATCGCCGGATGGTTTTTTTATTGCCGCTTCGATGATGGCGGCCAGGGGTGTAAAGAAGGGTAAGCGGTGTGCAACAGTTCGCTGCAGTCCTCAATCCTGTTCAGCCGGACTCAGTTGTTGTTGCCGCTGAGTGCGCTCGACAGCAATTTGGCGGTGATGTCGACGATGGGAATCACGCGCTCGTAGGCCATGCGGGTGGGACCGATCACGCCCAGCGTGCCGACGATCTTGCCGTTGACTTCATACGGCGCGGTGACGATGCTCATGTCGTCCATCGGCACCAGCTGCGATTCGCCGCCGATGAAGATCTGCACGCCGGTGGCCTTGCTCGACACATCCAGCAACTGCATCAGGCTGGTCTTTTGCTCGAACATGTCGAACAGCTTGCGCAGCGAGGTCATGTTCGACGACAGGTCCGAGACGCTGAGCAGATTGCGCTCGCCGGAAATAACGACGTTGTCCGATTCGTCGGCCATCGCATCGCTGCCGGCTTCGACCGCCGCCTGCATCAGGCTGGTCATGTCGTCGCGCAACTGGCGCAGTTCGTTCTGCAGGCGCAGGCGCACCTCGTCGAAGCCGAGGCCGCCATAGTGCTGGTTGATGTAATTGGCCGCCTGCACCAATTGCGAAGGAGTGTAGTCGACCTCGGTCAGCAACAGACGGTTTTGCACATCGCCGCCGGGGCCGACGATGACCAGCAGGATGCGTTTTTCGGACAGGCGCAGGAATTCGATCTGCTTGAAGATCGACTCGCGCTTCGGCGTCATCACCACGCCGGCAAATTGCGACAGCGACGACAGCACTTGCGCCGCATTGGAAATGATTTTTTGCGGCGAGTTGATCTGCGAGCGTGATTGCAGTTTGGTTTCCAGCGTTGCCTCGTCAATCGCATCCATCGATTCGATCGTCAGCAGCGTGTCGACGAACACGCGGTAACCGCGCGGCGTCGGAATGCGCCCGGCGGAAGTGTGCGGACTGGCGACGAAGCCCATTTCTTCGAGATCAGCCATGACGTTGCGGATGGTTGCCGGTGACAGTTCCAGGCCCGACAGTTTCGACAGGGCGCGCGAACCGACCGGCTGGCCGTCGGCGATGTACCGTTCGACCAGGGCCTTGAGCAGGGTTTGAGCGCGATTATCTAGTTGCATGTCTTCATTCTAACGAGCAGGAAGCAGGCGTGCCAATATCCTGCCATATATATTACGCCGCCAGCCAGTACGCCAGTTCGTTGAGATCGGTGCATACCGCATCGGGACGCACATGCGCCGGCAACTCGCGCTGGAAGCGGTTCATCCAGACCGCGTGCAAACCGGCTTGCTGCGCCCCCAGCACATCCAGCGCCAGGTCGTCGCCGACATAGACGGTGTGTTCCGGCGCGACGCCGAGCGCAGTGCAGGCGGCGTGGAAGATGGCCGGGTCGGGTTTGGCGGTGCCGAACTGATGCGCGGCGATGGAGATTTCAAAATGTTCGGCCAGGCCGATGCGCGCCAGATCGGCGACCGTTCGACACCGTGCCCAGCTTCAGGCGCAGCTTCAACTGCTGCAGGCCGGGGACGACGTCGTCGAAGGGCGTGACGGCATTGCGGCCGGTGGTGAAAATCTCCATGGCAGGATCCGCCAGCGCGGGGTCTTCGCCATGCTCGGCCAGCACCGTGGTCAGCGCCGCATGGCGCAGCGCCCACAGGTTGATCTTGTAGGCCGGGTTGGTCTGCGCCAGCACCTGCCGGCGTGCGCGCAGGCTGAGGATGCTTTCGCGTTGCACCACGCCGGGCGCATGTTGCGTCAGCCATTCGTACAGCCGGGTTTCGGCAAGATGCAGCACCGGCTCGATCGCCCACAGCGTATCGTCGAGGTCGAACAGGACTGCCTGGATGTTGGTTTTGTTCATGAAATCGGTTCGGAATAGTCTGGGGGCCTGTTAACAATGAATTTGCGAGGCG
>NZ_AJHH01000011.1 GCF_000256565.1 Herbaspirillum lusitanum P6-12
GCGCGTTCGCACTCGCAAATTCATTGTTAACAGGCCCCGAATTATGCTTTAATCCGCAGCATGTGGCCCATCAAATTACCCGTGCAGGCGGCAACGCCCAAAACCATTGCAATCGTCGGCAAATATCATGCCGCCGGCATCGCGCAATCCCTTTCCGATATCGCCGCCTTCCTGGAAGCGCACGGCCATACCATCGTGTTCGAAGCCGAGACCGCGCAGAACATCGCGCTGGAAGGCTATGACGCCATGTCGCCGGAACAGATCGGCCAGTTCGCCGATGCCGCCATCGTGGTCGGCGGCGACGGCACCATGCTCGGCATCGCACGGCAACTGGCACCGTTCAACGTGCCGCTGATCGGGATCAATCAGGGGCGGTTGGGCTTCATGACGGATATTTCGCTAGACCGCATGATACCGGTATTGGCCGACATGCTGGACGGCAAGGTCGACGTCGAAACGCGCTCGCTGCTGGAAGCCACGGTATTTCGCGATGGCGAACAGATTTTCAACGCGCTCGCTTTCAATGACGTGGTGGTCGCGCGCGGCGCGTCTTCCGGCATGGTCGAGCTGACCGTGGAAGTGGATGGCCGCTTCATGTACAACCAGCGCTCCGATGGTCTGATCGTGGCCACCCCGACCGGCTCGACCGCCTATGCCTTGTCGGCCGGCGGCCCGCTTTTGCATCCGAGCCTGCACGGCATCGTGCTGGTGCCGATTGCGCCGCATGCCTTGTCGAACCGGCCGATCGTGATTCCGGACTCCTGTGAGATCTCGATCCAGGTCGTCAACGGCCGCGACATCAGCGCCAACTTCGACATGCAGTCGCTGACCAGCCTGTCGCACGGCGACCGCATCGTGATCCGGCGTTCGGCGCACAAGATCACCTTCCTGCATCCGGAAGGCTGGAGCTACTACGACACCTTGCGGCAAAAGCTGCACTGGAACGAATACCCGTCGGTTGAAGGCCGCCTGCAATAAGCGGGCTATCTAAAAGTACAATAGGCGCCTCGGGTGTCTTTTCCATGCGGTTCTCCGTACGGAAAGACGCCGCCGATATTGATAAAACACCAAGTCCATCATCCCATGCTGCGTACCCTGTCGATTCGTGATTTCGTTATCGTCGATGCCATCGAACTCGAGTTCGCTCCCGGATTTTCCGTCTTCACCGGCGAAACCGGCGCCGGCAAATCCATCCTCATCGACGCCCTGGCGCTGGCGTTGGGTGGTCGCGGCGACGCCAGCGTGGTGCGCGAAGGCGCGGCCAAGGCCGACATCACGGCCGATTTCAGCGCCGGTCCCTATGTTGCCGCCTGGCTCGAAGCGCATGAGTTTTTCGACGAGGACGGCGGCGTGCTGCTGCGCCGCGTGATCGACAACGCCGGCCGTTCCAAGGCCTTCATCAACGGCATTGCCGCCACCGCGACGCAATTGCGCGAACTCGGCGAGCTGCTGGTCGACATCCACGGCCAGCACGCACATCAGTCGCTGCTCAAGTCCGACGCCCAGCGCCAGTTGCTGGACAGCCAGGCGGGATTGCTGGAGGAAGCCAAAGCCGTCGCCGCTGCCTACAAAACCTGGCGCGCGTTGGCGAAGCAGCGTGAAGAATTCGAAGTCAACGCCAAGAACGTCCTCCTCGAACGCGAGCGCCTCGAATGGCAGGTCAGCGAGCTCGAAAAACTGGCAGTCAAGCCGGGCGAATGGAGCGACATCAGCAACGAACACAGTCGCCTGTCGCACGCCGCCAGCCTGATCGACGGCGCGCAGGAAGCGCTGAGCGCGATCTCCGAATCGGACTCGCCGATCCTGTCGCAGCTGTCTTCGCTGACGCAGAAACTGGGCAAATTGACCGACGTCGACGCCGCGCTCAAGCCGGTCATGGAGGCGCTGGAGCCGGCGCAGATCCAGTTGCAGGAAGCGGTCTACGCGCTCAATGATTACCTCGGCCGGGTCGAGCTTGATCCGGCGCGGTTGAAGCTGGTGGAAGGGCGGCTGGAAGCGATCCATTCGACCGCGCGAAAATTCCGCGTGGCGCCGGACGACTTGCCGCAGGAGCACGCCAAGCTGGCGGAAGAATTGAAGCAGCTGGCCGATGCCAGCGACCTCGATGCCTTGCGCGCGCAGGAAGCAAAACTGCAGGCCGCCTACACCGGCGCCGCGCAGAAATTGTCGAAAGGCCGCATCAAGGCAGCCAAGGCGCTGGGCGAAGCGGTCACTGCCGCCATGCAGGACCTGAGCATGTCGGGCGGACGTTTCGCCATCGCATTGGAAGCATGCGAACCGGCGGCGTATGGTGTGGAGCAAGTGGAATTCCTGGTGGCGGGGCACGCCGGCGTAGCGCCGCGGCCGCTGGCGAAAGTCGCTTCCGGCGGCGAACTGGCGCGCATCGCCCTGGCGATTTCGGTGATTGCATCGAGTTCGACCGCGACGCCGACCCTGATCTTCGACGAAGTCGACAGCGGCATCGGCGGCGGTGTGGCCGAAGTGGTCGGGCGCCTGTTGAAACGCCTCGGCCAGGATCGCCAGGTCTTGTGCGTAACGCACTTGCCGCAAGTCGCCAGCCAAGGCAACCAGCACTTCCAGGTCAGCAAGCGCAACGAGGCCGGCAAGACCGTGTCGCAGATCGAAGCGCTCGACGTCAAGTCGCGCGTGGAAGAAATCGCACGCATGCTGGGCGGCCTGGAAATTACCGCCACCACGCGCAAGCACGCGCGCGAACTGCTGGCGCTGTAACGCCCCGCCAGCACCGCTTCCTTCCAGCCAATCCAGCCAACGCCAGACCTTCACGGATTTCCATGTCATTTCGCAAAGAACCTCCTTACCTCCATGGCAGCCAGCAGGCCCAGGCTGCCGTCGTGCTGGTCAACCTCGGCACGCCGGACGCGCCGACTGCACGTGCGGTGCGGCGTTACCTGAAGCAGTTCTTGTGGGACCCGCGCGTGGTGGAAATCCCGCGTGCCATCTGGTGGTTTATCCTCAACGGCATCATCCTGCCGTTCCGCTCCGGCAAGTCGGCTGAAAAATACGCCTCCATCTGGGACGCCGAAGGCTCGCCGCTCAGGCTTAACACCGAGCGCCAGGCCGCCTTGTTGGCGCGCGCCTGCTCGAACGCGGCCACCGCGTCCACGTCACTCATGCGATGCGCTACGGCAGTCCGGCGGTGTCGGACGTGCTCGACGAACTCAAGGCGCAGGGGTGCGACCGCATCCTCGTTCTGCCCGCCTATCCGCAGTATTCCGGGACCACGACTGCCTCGATTTTCGACGCCGTATTCCAGCATTTCGCCAAGGTGCGCAATGTCCCCGAACTGCGCCTGATCAAGCATTACCACGACCACGACGGCTACATCCAGGCGCTCAAGCGCTCGGTGCAGACGCATTGGGACGCCAACGGCCAGCCGGACAAGCTGGTCATGAGTTTCCACGGCGTGCCCAAGCGCACGCTGCTGCTGGGCGATCCTTATCATTGCGAATGCTACAAGACTGCGCGGCTGCTGGCCGAAGCGCTGGGCTTGAGCGAGGCGGAATACGTGGTGACGTTCCAGTCGCGTTTCGGCAAGGCTGAGTGGCTCCAGCCCTACACCGCGCCGACCTTGCAGGAGCTGGCGCGCCAGGGAGTGCAGCGCGTCGATGTCATGTGTCCGGGCTTTACCAGCGACTGTCTCGAGACATTGGAAGAAATCGCGATGGAAGCCAAGGCCGAATTCCTGCACGCCGGCGGCCGCGAATTTCATTTCATCCCGTGCCTGAACGATGCGCCCGCCTGGGGCCAGGGCATGATGGAAATCGCCGAGCAGCACCTCATCGGCTGGCCGACTTTTGCCGGCGCCGCACAGCGCGAAGAAGAACAGAAACAGGCTGCCATCTCAGCCGAACAGGCCCGCCGCCACGGCGCCACGCAATAGCCTGTGCGCCGCAAACTGGACGAAACGGGACTGCAGCCTGTTAAAATAGCGGGCTGCGCTGATCTTGCATGGCGGAAATAAAATGCGAGTCAGATGCGCCGTTCGCGCGCCGCCCCAAGAGCCTGCTCGAACGCGGCCACCGCGTCCACGTCACTCATGCGATGCGCTACGGCAGTCCGGCGGTGTCGGACGTGCTCGACGAACTCAAGGCGCAGGGGTGCGACCGCATCCTCGTTCTGCCCGCCTATCCGCAGTATTCCGGGACCACGACTGCCTCGATTTTCGACGCCGTATTCCAGCATTTCGCCAAGGTGCGCAATGTCCCCGAACTGCGCCTGATCAAGCATTACCACGACCACGACGGCTACATCCAGGCGCTCAAGCGCTCGGTGCAGACGCATTGGGACGCCAACGGCCAGCCGGACAAGCTGGTCATGAGTTTCCACGGCGTGCCCAAGCGCACGCTGCTGCTGGGCGATCCTTATCATTGCGAATGCTACAAGACTGCGCGGCTGCTGGCCGAAGCGCTGGGCTTGAGCGAGGCGGAATACGTGGTGACGTTCCAGTCGCGTTTCGGCAAGGCTGAGTGGCTCCAGCCCTACACCGCGCCGACCTTGCAGGAGCTGGCGCGCCAGGGAGTGCAGCGCGTCGATGTCATGTGTCCGGGCTTTACCAGCGACTGTCTCGAGACATTGGAAGAAATCGCGATGGAAGCCAAGGCCGAATTCCTGCACGCCGGCGGCCGCGAATTTCATTTCATCCCGTGCCTGAACGATGCGCCCGCCTGGGGCCAGGGCATGATGGAAATCGCCGAGCAGCACCTCATCGGCTGGCCGACTTTTGCCGGCGCCGCACAGCGCGAAGAAGAACAGAAACAGGCTGCCATCTCAGCCGAACAGGCCCGCCGCCACGGCGCCACGCAATAGCCTGTGCGCCGCAAACTGGACGAAACGGGACTGCAGCCTGTTAAAATAGCGGGCTGCGCTGATCTTGCATGGCGGAAATAAAATGCGAGTCAGATGCGCCGTTCGGCGCGGCGGGGAAGAGACCCCGACGCCGGCTTCAGTACAGCGCAACCAGTTGCGAATAGCTGATCCACGCTGCTGCCAGCAAGGTATAGGCGAGGACGGTGGCGGAGATAAGCGGCAATTTCATGACGTCTCCTTGAAAATTGGCGGGGGAAACTTAAATCAAGTTCGATCGCACCATCATAAATGGTGCATCGCAAACGCCTATTTCAAGTGTAGTAAATTCTGTAACAAAGCGTTAGAACGTTTTTGGATGTCATAGGACTTCTGGATATGGCATCTGCACGTAATAACCATTGAAAAACTAAGGTTAAGCCTCATGTGCAGCCCCAAGCGCCATAAGGCGCGCAAAACCTACCATACGTACCATGTCGGAGAGTATTAACTATGCAAGATACGGAAAAGCCAGCGGAAAACGAAGCAGTGCAGGACGCGCAAGCGCAGACGCAGGCGTCTGAAGCCGTGGAGCCGGGCCTGGAAGAGCAGTTGATCGCCGCCGAAGCCAAGATCGCCGAGATGCAGGATGCTTTCCTGCGCGCCAAGGCCGAAGCCGAGAACATCCGACGCCGCGCCCAGGACGATATCAGCCGCGCCCACAAGTTTGCGATCGAAGGCTTTGCCGAATCGCTGCTGTCGGTCAAGGACAGTCTGGAAATGGCGCTGAAGATCGAAACACCCTCGGTCGAATCGCTCAAGGAAGGCGTCGACATGACATTGAAGCAACTGTCGGCCGCGTTCGAGAAGAACAAATTGCTGGAAATCAGTCCGGAAGCCGGGGAAAAGCTGGATCCGATGAAGCATCAGGCAATTTCGGCCGTGCCGGCCGAGCAGGAAGCCAATACTGTCGTGACCGTCCTGCAAAAGGGTTACACCATCTCCGAACGCCTGTTGCGTCCGGCCCTGGTGACTGTGGCGCAGGGCAAGTAAGCTGGCGCCGTACAGATAAAAACGATAAACGGCACAAAATTTGCTTTTAAGTGGCACTCGCCGCTTGAAAGTCAGATTTTTCTCCACATATTAAAACTATCAAAACTATTGTTGTTCCCTAACGGGACTTAAGGATCGAAGGAAAAATCATGGGCAAAATCATCGGTATTGACTTGGGTACTACCAACTCGTGCGTCTCCGTCATGGAAGGCGGCCAGCCGAAAGTCATCGAGAACTCCGAAGGCGCGCGTACCACGCCTTCCATCATCGCGTATCAGGAAGACGGCGAAGTGCTGGTTGGCGCACCTGCCAAACGCCAGGCCGTCACCAATCCTAAAAACACCATCTACGCCGCCAAGCGTTTGATCGGCCGCAAGTTCGACGAAAAAGAAGTGCAGAAGGACATCTCCCTGATGCCTTACGCCATCGTCAAGGCCGACAACGGCGACGCCTGGATCGGCGTGCGCGACAACAAGCTGGCGCCGCCGCAAATCTCCGCAGAAGTGCTGCGCAAGATGAAGAAGACCGCCGAAGACTACCTCGGCGAAGAAGTCACCGAAGCGGTCATCACCGTGCCGGCCTACTTCAACGACGCGCAACGTCAGGCGACCAAGGATGCCGGCCGTATCGCCGGCCTGGAAGTCAAGCGCATCATCAACGAACCGACCGCCGCTGCGCTGGCGTTCGGCCTCGACAAGACCGAAAAGGGCGACCGCAAGATCGCGGTGTATGACTTGGGCGGCGGTACGTTCGACGTCTCGATCATTGAAATCGCCGATGTCGATGGCGAGAAGCAATTCGAAGTGCTGTCCACCAACGGCGACACCTTCCTCGGCGGCGAAGATTTCGACCAACGCATCATCGATTACATCATCGACGAGTTCAAGAAGATCAACGGCCTCGACCTGTCGAAGGACGCGATCGCTCTGCAACGCATCAAGGCCTCGGCCGAGCGCGCCAAGATCGAACTGTCGTCGTCGCAGCAAACCGAAATCAACGAACCGTACATCGCCATGGCCAATGGCGCGCCGGTCCACCTGAACCTGAAGATCACCCGCGCCAAGCTGGAATCGCTGGTGGAAGAGCTGATCGCCAAGACCATCGATCCATGCCGCACCGCGATCAAGGATGCGGGCGTCAAGGTTACCGACATCGACGACATCATTCTGGTCGGCGGCATGACCCGTATGCCGAAGGTGCAGGAAAAGGTCAAGGAGTTCTTCGGCAAGGAACCGCGCAAGGACGTCAACCCTGACGAAGCGGTCGCCGTCGGCGCTGCGATCCAGGGTTCGGTGCTGTCGGGCGAGCGCAAGGACTTGCTGCTGCTGGACGTCACGCCACTGTCGCTGGGTATCGAAACCATGGGCGGCGTGATGACCAAGATGATCAAGAAGAACACGACCATCCCGACCAAGTTCAGCCAGGTGTTCTCGACTGCGGACGACAACCAGCCTGCCGTGACCATCAAGGTTTTCCAGGGTGAGCGCGAAATGGCGGCCGGCAACAAGGGCCTGGGCGAATTCAATCTGGAAGGCATTCCGCCTTCGCCACGCGGCACGCCGCAAATCGAAGTGACCTTCGACATCGACGCCAACGGTATTTTGCACGTCGGCGCCAAGGACAAGGCCACCGGCAAGGAAAACAAGATCACCATCAAGGCCAACTCCGGCCTGAGCGAAGATGAGATCGAAAAGATGGTGCGCGACGCCGAAGCCAACGCCGAAGAAGACAAGCGCCTGAAGGAGCTGGCCGAAACCCGCAACCAGGGCGACGCGCTGGTCCACTCGACACGCAAGGCATTGACCGAATACGGCGACAAGCTGGAAGCCGGTGAGAAGGACGCCATCGAAGCCGCCATCAAGGAGCTGGAAGGAGTCCTGAAGGCGAACGACAAGGCCGCCATCGACGCCAAGACGGCAGCATTGTCCGTGGCTGCGCAAAAGCTGGGCGAAAAGATGTACGCCGACCAGCAGGCGCAACAGGCTGCCGCCGGCGGTGCAGCTGGTGCGGCGGGTGGTTCTGCTGGTGCCGGCGAATCGCGTCCGAAGGACGACGACGTGGTCGATGCCGACTTCAAGGAAGTGAAGTAATCCGGATTGCGGGCGAGAGAGATTTTCTTTCGCCCGCAGCCCGAGGAAGTCATTCAGATCCGGATTCAGATTCAGACACACGTCGGCCGGCTTTACCGCCCGACACGCCGAGCAAGATGGTCGCAAGATCGTCTCTCGGCTTTTTCACATTGTTGGTTCTCGCGCAAGTGCGGGGAAGCCCAATAACAAGGTGTTATAAAACATGGCAAAACGTGACTTTTACGAAATCCTTGGTTTAGCAAAAAATGCGACCGACGACGAGATCAAGAAGGCTTATCGCAAGCTTGCGATGAAATACCATCCTGACCGCAACCCTGACAGCAAGGGCGCGGAAGAGAAATTCAAGGAGGTCAAGGAAGCCTACGAGATGTTGTCCGACGCGCAAAAGCGCGACGCCTACGATCGTTACGGTCATGCCGGCGTTGATCCCAACATGGGTGGCGGTGGCGGCGCGGGTGCAGGCGGCTTTGCCGATGCCTTCGGTGATATCTTCGGCGACATTTTCGGCGGCGGCGGCGGCGGTGGCCGTGGTCGCGGCGCAGGTCCGCAGGTGTACCGCGGCGCCGACTTGCGTTACAACCTCGAGATCACGCTGGAACAAGCGGCGCACGGTTTCGACACCACCATCCGCGTACCGTCCTGGGACGAGTGCGACACCTGCCATGGGTCCGGCGCCAAGCCTGGTACTTCGCCAACCACCTGCGGCACTTGCGGCGGCCACGGCCAGGTACGCATGCAGCAAGGTTTCTTCAGCATCCAGCAGACTTGCCCGAAGTGTCACGGCAGCGGCAAGGTGATTCCCGAGCCATGCCCGACTTGCGCCGGCCGCCC
>NZ_AJHH01000012.1 GCF_000256565.1 Herbaspirillum lusitanum P6-12
GGGGGGGGGGGGGGGGGGGGGCCCCCGGGGGTGCATTTCTTCCCGAATGATCAAGTAAGGGTAGTATCGTCTGCGAGATATGCACCGGAAAGTCCAAAACATCCCATATCAGAAAATGCCATTGTCCCTCCACCGGAGGAACAATAATCATGGGTGCACCAATACATTCGGCTCCACTAGAGATAATTGCTGATACTGAAACAGAGCTGATGGCAACGGAAGCAGAAGAAATCGCCCTAAAGGATCTGCTTAGGGCGCCGGTGGTATACGCGCCAGGCGGTAGACCTCTGCCGCCTTGTCAGAAGATGGTCAAAATCGGCCTGTTCTTCGATGGCACCAGTAACAACAAGTACAGGGATGAACCCAATCAAGCCCATACGAACGTCGTCAAGCTGTTTAATGCGCACAAGGATGTCAAGGGCGAGGGCTATCAAAAAGATTCCAGCTGTTTCCGTTTCTATATTCCTGGCGTCGGTACTCGCTTCCCTGAGAATCAGGAATGGAAAGAAACCCAGGAAGGCAAGGCAATGGGGAAAGGTGGGCAGGCACGGATTCTGTTCGGAATCCTGCAGGTTTACAACGCGGTGTATCAGGCATTTAATGAAGGTACTCGCTTGTTCACCGATAGTGAACTTACCGCCAAACTAAAAAGCTATACCCGCGACGTCGAAAGTAACTACGACAAGGACTACCCCCAAGACGAACGCCGCAAGCGCTGGTTCACAGAACTGCGCGACGAGTTGAACGACAAGCTGCAAACTCGGCGCGACATGATCATTCAGCCCCGTATCCCTAAAATTCGTGTCGCCGTGTTCGGCTTCTCCCGCGGGGCGATTGAAGCGCGCAGTTTCTGCTACTGGCTGCACGCCGCACTGGAAGAGAAATCCACGCTCGCGGGTATGCCCATTGAGATCAATTTCCTCGGCCTGTTCGACTCGGTCGCCTCGGTCGGCCTGCCGCATTCAGCGGCGCAAACCACGCCGTTCCGTTTCATCGACGGCCACTTCAGCTGGGCAGCAGAGACTTTGACGCCACTTCCATCACTGGTCAAACAGACGGTGCACTACATTGCCGCGCACGAACAGCGCATGAACTTTCCCGTCACATGCGTACAGGGCAGCAACGTGCAGGAAGTACTGTATCCCGGCGTGCATGCGGATGTCGGTGGTGGCTATTGCCCCAGAGAGCAAGGACGAGGAATGAGCGTCGGGCAGATGGTGTCGCAGGTGCCGCTGTTGCATATGCATAAAATTGCGCGTCTGGCAGGCGTGCCCTTGATGACCTATCGCCAGATGTCTTCGGATCTACAGGCCGACTATGCCCTCAGTCCCGAACTAGCTGCCAACTGGAACGCCTACATGGCTGCTGGAGATTTCGCCGGGACGTATGAGAGCCAGGTACGCGAACACATGCGAATGTATTACCGTTTTCGCTATCACTGGTTAGGCCGCATGGCGCAACTGCCGGCCTGCCAGCGTGCCACTTCCCAAGAGCAGCAAGACATGGTCAGCTACGACGATCTGTTCAAGGGAGACATGGAGCTGCTGCGTGAGCGTGCCAAGGGCGGCCCTCCAAGGAGGTACCGAGCCAACGGCGATGAAATCAAATTCTTTGCACCGGGCCACAGTCACATCGCCAACCGCGAGCAGTTACTGCGCGCGGATATGCGCCAAGCACCCGACGACAGGGAAGCGCTGGCGCTCCAGGTATTCGAAGAACAACGGGGCCAGTCCAAGGCCGAGGGTATCGCCTTGCTGGAAGAACAAGTGCATGATTCTCTGGCCGGGTTCTATCTGGGCGGTTACGTGAGCGCGGAAGAAAAGGCCGAGAAACTACGTACCTGGCAAACCAAGCCGCCATCGGAATACGATCGCTATAACCATCAGGCCTGGCAGAATTTTGAAAAAGCCAAGACCAAGAATCGCGAATTGCAAAAGGTTCTGGACGACAAGGCCGAGTTGGCCACACAGGCGGAGAATGCCCGTTTTAATGGTCGTGCAGGAGAGATGGAGTCGTTGCAACGGCGCGGTGCTTTCACCGATGAGGAATCTTTATTGTTGACACAAGGAGTCGACGGTCAACCGATCTTCCCCGTGCAAAGCGACGGTGACGCGGGAGCATTGTGCAGCGGCTATGTCGCTACCCAGACCGGCACCTTGCGCGAAGGCGGCGGGTATTTAATGTCGCGTGCTGTGTTCTTGCCGTAGAGAAAACGCACTGACAAACTACTCACCTGATGCTTCATTCATAAGTGGTCGTTCCAGCTCCCAGCTCCCGCTGGAACGACCACTCATAGATTTTCAGTCACACCACGCTTCTTATTTCCCCGGCTCCAGCACAATCCTCTGCACCGTCGCCTGCTCCACCGCCTTGCGCGAATACAGCAGCGGGAAGTATTCGCCGTTCAGCCACTTGTCGGCCAGGTCGCGATAATGCGGGCTGTCCGGATCGCCCGATTGCCCTGGTGAATTGACCGCCCTGGAGTTATCCCAGTTGCCGACGTCGACCACCACCCGGAACGACGGGCCGTTGGTCTGGCGGAAGTCGCTCGGGCGATAAGTCGACTGGTTCGGTGAATAAGCGCCGCCGTGTTTCGGCAACGGGCCGACGTTCAGTTTGGCGCGCGTCGCCTCGTCCACCACGCCGGCCAGCGGATGCTCCATCAGGTTGTGATGCAGCTTGCCCCACTGCCATTTACTCGCGTCTTCACCCTGCAACTTCACCATCTCGGCATAGGCGCCGCCGAGGCTGGTCAGCAGGACGTCGTCGCGCTTTTTCGTCGCATCGGCGCCGAACCTGGCCTGCGGCTGTTCCAGCGTATCGAGCAGCACGGCGACGTCGGGCGCGCCCATCGCAGCGGCGGCTTCCTTGCTCAGCACCGCCTCCTTGAAGGCCTTGCCCAGGTGGCGTGAGAGCCAGACTTCATACAGCGCGGCTTGCGGTGAATCGACGCGCTCGACGTAATCCCAGCTGTTGAATATATTCAGCGCCGCTTGTGTTTGCGCATCGGTCGAGGTCAGCGGTTTGAGCAGCGCGCCGAGACGGCGTGCGGGAATCGCCAGGTCGTCGTTTTGCAGGCGCATCGAATCTTCCAGCGACACCTTCGGCAACGACGCCAGCACTTCGCTGATGCGCGAGAAGCGCGAGTTGTTGGTCCATTCGAATCCGAGCTTGCGCTCGCGGTACGGATAATCGTCCGGCAGGTTCATCTGGTTGGCCGAAGCGAACCAGCCCTGCTTGGGATTGTAGGTCGACGGCAGCTGGTCGCCGGTCCAGAATCCGGCCCATTCATAACGGCCGTCGCCCGGCACCGGCAGCAAGCCGTCCCAGTTCGGACGCTTCGGCGCGAGGCCGCCCGGCACCCAGCCGATGTTGCCCTTGACGTCGGCGTAGACCTGGTTCTCGGTCGGCGCGCCCCAGTTCAGCATGGCGCGTTTGAAGGATTTGAAATTCTTGGCGCGCATGTAATCGATGCTGCCGAAGTACGGCGACATGCCCGGTTCCAGCCAGCCGGAACGCACGGCGAAGGCGCGGTTCTTTTCCTTCTCGACGAAGATCACCGGACCGTGTCGCGTGAACTTCAGCTCGGCAGTCGCCGAGCCCGCGCCGCCCTTGACCTTGATCGGTTCACGCAGGACGGTGAAGCGCTCCCACTTGCCCTGGTATTTGTACTCGTCCGGATTGGCGGGATTGAGCTCGTAGACGTACAGGTCTTCCTGATCGATGTTGAAGATCGTCAGGCCGAATGCGATGGTGCCGTTGTGACCGATGGACACGCCCGGCAAGGCCGGTTCGCCGGCGCCGATGACGTTGAGGCCGGGTGCGCTGAGGTGCGTGATGTAGCGCAGCGATGGTGCGGAATAGGCGCGGTGCGGATCGTTGGCCATGATGGCGCGGCCGGTGGCGGATCTGACTGGCGAGACCACCCAGTTGTTGCTGCCTTCCATGGTCTCTTCCAGATTCTCGGCGGCGGCAATGCGGATAGCCGCGCCGTGGTCATCGGCTGCGGTGCTCAGACTTTCTTTGGTGATCTTGACGTTTTGCGTGGCCAGCCCGAACACCTTGAGCAAGTCTTTTGGCAGGCAGGGATCGAGGCCTTGCGGCATGATCGCCTCCCACTTCGGCGTCAGGCCGAAGCGGATTTCATCGGACTTGAGATCGGCCTTGCAGGCGACGTTGGCGCGCGCGACTTCGCTGGTGAGGTTGCGCGTCAGGCCGTGGCTGCGGATGCGCACCACGTCCTCGGCCTGCCATCGGGCCGGCAGGTAGGCCAGTTGTTTGAATTCGTACGGCAGCCGCTCGGGATGCGCCGTAACGTAGTCGACATAGGCGTTGATGCCGGCGACGAAAGCGGTCGCCACGTGTTCGGAATGCTTGCCGTAGGATTTCCACTCGCGCTGCATGTCGCCGCGATAGAGGAACAAGCGAGTCGCCTGGTCTTGCGCGACGTAGGCCGGGCCGAACACTTCGGACAACTGGCCCAGTCCGCGACGGCGCCACAAATCGATCTGGAACAGACGGTCGCGCGCGGCATTGAAGCCCTGCACGAAGAACGCGTCGTCCTGGCTGGCGGCGTAGATGTGCGGCACGCCCCATTTGTCGACGAGGATCTCGGCCTTCTTGTGCAGGCCGGGGATGCGCAGGGTTTCGGTGGCGGCATTCTCCGGTGCTGCATGCGCCAGCGACATCGCAGCGCAGCCCGAGAGCAGCAGCGCCAGCGACAGGGGTTTCATTTTTGACATCGCTTGTCTCCATCTTTGTTTTTTGTGGAGACAACACTTTACAAGGAATGCTGTGCGAGCGCCCACTCGACATGTTCGCGCACCAGTTCGGAAGGATGGTCGAGGCGCGGACGCAAAGCGGCGACGATTTCCGCGTCGCCCTTGTGCGTGCCGGCCGCGTTGCCGAGGCCGACCGCCATGTTGCGCAACCAGCGCTCGTGACCGATGCGGCGGATTGCGCTGCCTTCGGTGTTGCGGTTGAAATCTTCTTCGCTCCAGTTCAGCAACTCAATCAGCGAGGCGCTGCCGAGACCGTGGCGCGCGTCGAAGTCGGGCAAGGTCGAGGTCTGGGCGAACTTGTTCCAGGGACAATACAGCTGGCAGTCATCGCAGCCGTAGACGCGGTTGCCGATCAGGCTGCGCAGCTCGACCGGGATGCTGCCCTTGAGTTCGATGGTGAGGTAGGAAATGCAACGGCGCGCATCAAGTTCGTAAGGGGCGACGATGGCTTGGGTCGGGCAGACGTCAATGCAGGCGCTGCACTGGCCGCAATGCGGTGTGACCGGCTCATCGACCGGTAGCGCCAGGTCGGTGAACAGTTCGCCGAGGAAGAACATCGAGCCGGCTTCGCGGTTGAGCAGCAGCGTGTGTTTTCCGCGCCAGCCGAGGCCGGATTTTTCCGCCAGTGCGACTTCCATCACGGGCGCCGAATCGGTGAAGACGCGATAGCCGAAAGCGCCGATTTCCTTCTCGATGCGTCCGGCCAGTTGCTGCAGCCGCGCGCGCAAGACCTTGTGGTAGTCGCGGCCACGCGCATACAGCGAGACCACTGCAGCGCTTAATCGGCGCCGCGCGCTTCTTCGCGCTCACGCCAGCCGGCGGCAGTATCGCGCGGCAGATACGGCATGCGCACGGTGATCACGCGCACCGTGCCGGGCACCAATTCGGCGGGCCGGGCGCGCTTCATGCCGTGGCTTGCCATATAATCCATCTCGCCGTGGTAACCCTTGTCCAGCCACGCCTGGAAACCCGCCTCCCGATGCGACAGGTCGACATCGGCAATGCGCAGGTCGGCGAACCCGAGTTCGTGCCCCCAGGCTTTGATGGTGTCGGCAAGTGCTACAAGGTCAGTCATCAATCATTTTCAATACGTCGCTTCAAACAAGCTCAATTAATTTATGCAGCCATCGCGTCACACCCATTTGCAGGACGAGGCCGGCACCGCAGCCCTGGGCGCGTCGCTGGCCCAGGTGCTGGAACCCGGCATGGCAATCTACCTGCACGGCGACCTCGGCGCCGGCAAGACCGCTCTCACGCGCGCGCTGCTGCATGCCGCCGGCTACCCGGGCCGCGTCAAAAGCCCGACTTACACGCTGGCCGAACCCTATGAAGTAAAGCTGGCAGACCGCATGGTAACCGTTATCCACTTCGACCTCTACCGCATGGCCAGCCCGGAAGAGTTCCTGGACGCGGGTTTTCGCGAACACTTCAACGAAAACAGCATCTGCATCATCGAATGGCCGGAAAAGGGCGACCCCGTGTTGCCTCCCCCGGATATCAATATCTCGCTAACGGTTGCAGGACACGGACGTGATGTAGAATTACGAGCGTTGTCTGACAAGGGTCATCAATGCCTCGCTCGACTGAAATTCGCTCCAAATCTGTGACATCCAAGACTCGCCGCACCATCCTCAAGGCAGGCGGCACGCTCCTCGTCTCCGTATTGACTCCCCTGCCGGCGCTGGCATCGCAAATCCTCGCGGTGCGCGTATGGCCGTCCGACGACTATACCCGCGTCACGCTGGAAAACGACAGCAACCTCAAGGTCACCCATTTCATCGTCAAGAATCCGGAGCGCCTGGTGGTCGACATCGAAGGCATCGACCTGAATTCGACGCTGAAGGACCTGGTCGCCAAGATCCAGCCCAACGATCCCTACATCAAGCAAGTCCGCGTCGGCCAGAACCGCCCCAGCGTGGTGCGGCTGGTGTTCGACCTCAAGGATGAGATCAAGCCGCAGGTGTTCACGCTGGAGCCGGTCGGCGAATACAAATACCGTTTCGTCATCGACCTCTACCCGGCCAACCCGCCGGACCCGATCGCCGCGCTGATCCAGAAGGGCAACTGGCCCAAGGATCAGCAGGCCGAAGTCAGACCGCCGCTGGCCGAAGCCAGGCCGGACCCGAAAGCTGCACCGCAAGTGCAGGATGAAGATCCGCCGTTCGCCGCCAAGGCCAAACCGCAGGACGACACCAAGCTGCAACTCACGCGCATGATCACCATCGCGCTCGACCCCGGCCATGGCGGTGAAGATCCCGGCGCCATCGGCAGCCGCGGCAATCGTGAAAAAGACGTGGTGCTGTCGATCGCCAAGCGCCTCAAGAAGAAGATCGAAGAACAGCCGAACATGCGTGTCATGCTGACCCGCGACGCCGACTTCTTCGTGCCGCTCGGCATGCGCGTGCAAAAGGCGCGCAAGGTGCAGGCCGACCTGTTCATTTCGATCCACGCCGACGCCTTCGTGCAACCGACCGCGCGCGGCTCCTCGGTGTTTGCCCTGTCGGAAAAAGGCGCCAGCTCGACCGCGGCGCGCTGGCTCGCCAACAAAGAGAATGCGGCCGACATGATCGGCGGCGTCAACATCAAGACCCACGACAAGCAATTGGCGAGCGTCTTGCTGGACTTGTCGACCACCGCCCAGATCAACGACAGCCTGCGCATCGGCAACGCCGTGCTCAAGGAAATCGGCGGCATCAACAAGCTGCACAAGGGCGCCGTGGAACAAGCCGGCTTTGCCGTGCTGAAGGCGCCGGACATCCCCAGCATCCTGATCGAGACGGCCTTCATCTCCAATCCGGAAGAAGAAGCCAAGCTCACCGACAACAGTTATCAGGATGACATGGCCGACGCCATCATGACCGGCATCAAGAAGTACTTCTCCAAGAATCCGCCGCTGGCCAAGAACAAGCTGACCTGAGCCGGTCGGCGTCACCTCAAGTATCTCCCCTTCCGCTCCCGGACATCGCGCCGGGAGTTTTCATTTGGGCCGTGTTTTTTTCCGGACGGCATCGGAACCGGCCTCCAAGGCCGAACAGACCCGTATTCCCACCTCATTTCCGCCCATCGCTGCGGCCCCGCGCGGTCGTATGATGAGTTATTCCACGACGTATCGGAGTCATTCCTTGCGTCTCCGGACAATCACGAAAGAGTCGCCTTGAGCGGGCTGGGCCTGGTCGACTATTGACGTCTGGAAAGGAACTTGCGGTAGAACTGCCACAACCCGCCAAGCACGATCGGCAGGATGGCGGCGACGATGCCGATCAGGACCAGCGTGTTGAGGTTCTGGCGCACCCACGGCAAGTTGCCGAACAGGTAACCGAACGCCAGCAAGCCGACCACCCATAACAGGGCGCCGATGATGTTGAAGAACTGGAACCGGATGAACGTCATCTCCGACACGCCGGCGATGAACGGGGCGAAGGTCCGCACGATCGGCGTGAAGCGCGCCAGGATGATGGTCTTGCCGCCGTGTTTCTCGTAGAAGGCGTGCGTCTTGGCCAGCGCGGCGGGATTGAGCCAGCGGTAATTGTGGGTGAAGACGCGGTGGCCGATGGCGCTGCCGATCCAATAGTTAAGTGTGTTGCCGGTCACCGCGGCAACCACCAGCAGGAACATCAGCAGCCAGATGTTCATCGCGCCGGTGGCGCAAAACGTGCCGGCAATGAATAGCAGCGAATCGCCGGGAAGGAAGGGCAGCACCACCAGACCGGTTTCGCAGAAGATGATCAGGAACAGCACCACATAAATCATCGTGCCGTATTGCTCTATCAGGAGGCCGAGGGACTTGTCGACGTGCAACAGCACGTCCAGTAACTGCAAGTAATCCATACACTCATTTCGTTTTTGACGCCGCTCAGGCTGCGCCGGAATCATACACTACTCGACCGGACGGTCGGCCGCAGGATGGCGAGGCTGGTTTGGCGGCGAGTTGGGCGGCAAGGTGCGCGGAGATACCCGGAGACGGTCTGCTCAACAGGCAAAGCATTTTAAAGAAAGAACTTATTTGATCTGCATGCTCAAGAACAACAACTTTTTTTCCGATAACAAAGGATTCCGACCGTTTTACCCCCTCGCTCAAAGCGGGGGGCAAGTTTCAGGATAGATTCAGATCAGGTTCAAACCGGACGCAAGACAGACGCAACATAATCATACCGAGCGGAGAATTGACGCGTATGAGTGCAGTCAAGGAACGGGAGAGGAACAACTCCATGATGGACGCCGAACGCATCGGCCTTGAGCTTCAGCAATGCCGCAGCTCCCTTGAAGAAAAGGAGGCGCTGCTGGCGGCGTTTTCCCGCTCGATGGCCATCCTCGAACTGGCGCCGGATGGCACCATCTTGTCCGCCAACGACAACTTCCTCACGCTGATGGCGTACCGGCACAGCGATATCGTCGGCCACCATCACCGCATGCTGTGCAATCCCACCCATGCCGGATCGCCCGAATACGCCGAGTTCTGGCGGCGCCTGCATCAGGGCGAAGTAGTGTCCGGCACCTTGCAACGCATGCGCAGCGATGGCTCGCGACTGTGGCTGGAAGCCACCTGCAATCCGGTGTTCGACGCCGAAGGGCGCTTGCTGCGCGTGGTCTCGATCGCTGCCGACATCACCGCCCATATTGATGATTCGCAGGAGAAACACAGCGTGCTGCGCGCGCTCAACCGCTCGCTCGGGGTAATTGAATTTTCCGCCGACGGCATCATCGTCGGCGCCAACGGCAACTACCTCAAGACCATGGGCTACCTGCCCGAAGAGATCGTCGGCAAGCACCATCGCTTCCTGTGCGAACCGGATTACGTCGACAGCCAGGAGTATGAAAACTTCTGGCGCGACGTCAACCAGGGCCGGTTCTTTTCCGGCCGTTTCAAACGCATCGCACGCGACGGCCGGCCGGTCTGGTGGGAAGCCACCTATACGCCGGTGTTCGATCTCGAAGGCGAGCCGATCAAGATCATCAGCATCGGCTCGGACGTGTCGTACCGCATGGTGCGCGAGCAGCGCGACCGCGAATACCAGCATTTGCTGTCGCTGGGCATCAATGAAACCGACAACGCGGTGTTCATCACCAACGACGCCAATCACATCGTCTTCCACAACACCGGCTTCAGCCGCATGCTCGGCTTCACTGCGGAGGAAGTCATCGGCCGCCGGCCGCGTGAGTTGTTCGAAGGACAGACCGCCATCCTCAAGCTGATCGAGGATTGCTACGCGGTAATCGCCGAAGGCCGCAGCTTCCATGGCGAGGAAATGATGGTCGACAAGCAAGGCCATCCGCTGTGGGTGTCGACCGTGGTCAACCCCATCCTCGACGGTGACGGCAAACTGATCAACGCGGTCTGCATCCTGACCGACATCACCAACACCAAGATGCACGAAGTCTTGCAGTACAAAACGCTCAACGCCATGGTGCGCGAAGCCAGCCTGCAGGAAGTGCTGACCATGGTGTGCGTGGAACTCGAACGCATTGCACCGGACATAGTGGCGTCGATCCTGCGCGTCGATGAGAATGGCCTGCTGCATCCGGTCGCCGGCCCCAGCCTGCCGGATGCATACAACCGCGCCATCGAAGGCGTGGCGATCGGTCCGTGCGTCGGCTCCTGCGGCACTGCGGCATTCCGAGCCGAGCCGGTGGAAGTGGTCGACATCGCCACCGACCCGCTGTGGAGCGATTATCGCGACCTGTTGCTGCCGACCGGATTGGAATCGTGCTGGTCGACGCCGATCAAGTCGGCCGATGGCCGCGTCATCGGCACGTTCGCGTTCTACTACCATGGCAAGCGCCGTCCCGATCCCTTCCACCACCGGCTGGTGGACGTCAGCCTGCATTTGTGCGCACTGGCGCTGGAACGCGAAGAGGCGCGCTCGCGCATCCATCGCCTGGCGTTCTACGATTCGCTGACCGGTCTGCCAAACCGCAGCCTGTTGCTGGTCAGCGCCAACCAAGCCATCGCCAACGCGGCGCGCACCCAGATTCCGCTGGCGGTGCTGTTCATCGACCTCGACCGCTTCAAGCAGATCAACGATTCGCTCGGTCATCAGGCCGGCGACGAATTGCTGTGCACCGTCGCCAGCCGCCTGCAGACGGAGGCGCGCAAGTCGGACATCGTCGGCCGCTTGTCGGGCGACGAGTTCGTCATCGTGCTGGCGCAATGCGATCTGAACCGCGTCACTGACGTCGTCAAACGCATCCAGACCAGCCTGTCGATGCCCTGCCATATCGCCGGCGTGACGCTGACGCCCTCGGCCAGCATCGGGATCAGCCTGTTTCCCGACAATGGCGAAACCATCGAAATCCTGCTGCATCGCGCCGACATGGCGATGTACCAGACCAAGGCCAACAACCGCGACCGCTTCAGTTTCTTCAGCGATGAGATGAACACCCAGGCGCAGGAACGCCTGGCGCTCGAAGGCGCGCTGCGGGACGCATTGCGCGGCGGCGATTTCGAGTTGCATTACCAGCCGCAAATCAATTTCCACACCGGTCTGTTGCATGGCGTGGAGGCGCTGGCGCGCTGGCATCATGACCAGCTCGGTCAGATCTCTCCGGCGCGCTTCATCCCGATTGCGGAAGAATGCGGCCTGATCGGCGAGCTCGGCAAATGGGCGCTGGAAGAAGCCTGCTTCCAGCTTCACGACTGGCGCCGGCGCGGCATCAACGTGCCGTCGGTGTCGGTCAATTTGTCCTCGACCAACTTCCATGACCTGGAGCTGCCGCAGTTCATCGCCGGCCTGCTGCAGCGCTTCGCGCTGGCGCCGGGCGACCTGACGCTGGAAATCACCGAAACCGTGATGATGGATACCAACCCCAGCACCACGCGCACCATCCGCGAAGTGCATGCGCAAGGCGTGAAGCTGGCGATGGACGATTTCGGCACCGGTTATTCAAGTCTCGGCTACCTGCGCAACCTGCCGGTATGCGAGCTCAAGCTGGACCAGAGTTTCGTGCGCGACATGGATCGCGACCAGACGGTGCTGGCGCTGACCAACGCGGTCATCCGCATCGGTGAAAGCCTCGACCTGATCGTGGTGGCCGAAGGCGTCGAAGACAAACGGCAATACGATTTGCTGAAACAACAGGGATGCGATGTGGCGCAAGGCTACCTGTTTTCACGACCGATGCTGGCCACGGTTTTCGAGCACTGGCTGAAAAATTTCAAAATCGACAATTTTCTCTAAAAGTTTTATCAGAGCAACAATATTGCATAGCATTTTTACATCATTTTTCATTGGTCTTACCGCTAAAACTGGTTCATAAACAACGAGTTACGTTGTTTTTTGGCTTAAATGAGACCGCATGAAAAGCGAAGTTGGCTATACTTGCTCGCGTTCAAAAAACTGAAGTATTTCTAACCGGCCGCGCACGCGCAAACGTTTGCTTAAGTTCGCAACACAACATTTGCTCGCGGTATCCGGCGCCTTGCGCCTCAACAAAAAGAAAACCACACCATGCAAACCTCTGCCTTTCACTATCGCAGCTGGGCCGTCGGCACCAAGCTCACCTCCCTTACCCTTGCACTGGTCGGCACGCTGTTCGTCGCGGCCATCTTGCTGATCGACCTCACCACGTCAGCCATGCTCGAGCAGCGCTCGATGAACCAGATCAGCGGCGAAACGCGTGCAGTGGTCAACATGGTCGAGATGTTCGACCGTTCGGTGAACAGCCAGGTGGAACGTTTCTCCAACATGTTCTCCAACGCATTCCCGGGCAAGTTCACGCTGGACGCCAGCCGTACCGTACAGATAGGCGACAAGGCGACGCCGGTGCTGCGCAACGGCGACACCGATCTCAATCTCGACTTTTCCATTCCCGACCGCTTCACCGCCCAGACCGGCGTGACCGCCACCATCTTCGCCAAGAGCGGCGATGACTTCGTGCGGGTCTCGACCTCGGTCAAGAAGGAAGACGGCGAACGCGCCGTGGGCACCATGCTCGACCGCGCGCATCCCGGTTACGCCGCGCTGAAGGCGGACAAATCGTATAGCGGCATCGCCACGCTGTTCGGCAAGCAATACATCACCAAGTACGTGCCGATCAAGGACGCCGCCGGCCAGCTTATCGGCGTGCTCTATGTGGGCGTCGATATCTCGGACGACATCAAGGCGCTCAAGGACAAGATCAAGGCGCTGAAGATCGGCGAGACCGGTTTCTTCTACGTCCTCAACGCCAAGGAGGGCAAGGATTTCGGCACCCTGCTGGCGGGCCCCAAGGATGAAGGCAAGAACCTGCTGGGACTGAAAGACGTCGACGGCAAGGAATTCATCAAGGACATGCTCGCCAAGAAGCAAGGCGTGATGCGCTACATGTGGGACAACCCCGACACCGCCGGCCACAGCGGCGAAGAGAAGATCGTCGCTTTCTCGCAATTCCCGGCCTGGAACTGGGTCATCGTCGGCGAGACCTACACCAACGAAGTGACCAGGGAAATCGCCGCCATGCGCAACCGCTTCATGCTGTTCGGCGCCGCCTTCCTGCTGCTGGTTGGCGTGGTCCTGACGATGGTGATCAAGCGGGTCGTGACGCGTCCGCTGGCGCGCGCCCGCGAATG
>NZ_AJHH01000013.1 GCF_000256565.1 Herbaspirillum lusitanum P6-12
GCCGCCGCCGACATGCTGGCGAGCGGCGACCTGACTGCACGCGTGCGCGTCAGCGATGGCCAGCAGGATGAAATCGGCCAGTTGATGCGCGCCGTCAACGGCATCAGCGAAGGCCTCGCCCATGTGGTCGCCGACGTGCGCCAAGGCACCGAGCAGATCACCACGGCCTCCAGCGAAATCGCCACCGGCAATCTCGACTTGTCGAGTCGCACCGAACAGCAAGCCGGTTCGCTGGAAGAAACCGCCTCCGCCATGGAAGAACTGACCTCGACCGTGAAGCAGAACGCCGACAACGCCGGCCAGGCCAACCAGCTCGCGCTGTCCGCCTCGGAAGTGGCCTCGCAAGGCGGCGCGGTGGTCGGCAAGGTGATCGACACCATGGGATCGATCAATGAATCCTCACGCAAGATCGTCGACATCATCAGCGTGATCGACGGCATCGCCTTCCAGACCAACATCCTCGCCCTGAACGCTGCGGTGGAAGCCGCACGCGCCGGCGAACAAGGCCGCGGCTTTGCGGTGGTCGCCTCGGAAGTGCGCAGCCTGGCGCAACGCTCGGCCGCCGCCGCCAAGGAAATCAAGGGCCTCATCGACGACTCGGTCGAGAAGGTCGAAGCCGGCAGCAAGCTGGTGGAACAAGCGGGCGCCACCATGGGCGAGGTGGTTGCCAGCGTCAAGCGCGTGACCGACATCGTCGGCGAAATCAGTTCGGCCAGCCAGGAACAACGCGCCGGCATCGAGCAGGTCAACCATGCCATCGTGCAGATGGAACAAACCACGCAGCAAAACGCCGCACTGGTGGAACAAGCCGCCGCCGCCGCGCAATCATTGCAAGACCAAGCGCACAAATTGACCGCGTCGGTCAGCACCTTCAAGCTGGACGAAACGCATGCCATGGAATTCGGCGCTGCAGGAACTGGAACTGCAGCCCCGGTGCGCAAACTCGTCGCCAGGACGTCTCCCGCGCCGAAGCCGGCTGCTGCGCCGAAAGCCGCGCCCGTCGCCAAACTCCCGCCTTCCGGGAAATCCCTGCCGGCGCCATCCAAAGACGACGACTGGGAACAGTTCTGAGCCTGGCCGTCATTAGCCGGCACAGCCGGCTCAGGGATTGCCCCGAGCCGGCTGGCGGTATAATCGCCGGATGAACGCACCAGATCGCCCGTCCCGCCCTCTTCGCCCGATTCAGGCCCTGCCCGACCAGCTGATTTCACAGATCGCTGCCGGCGAAGTCATCGAGCGTCCTTCCGCCGTCGTCAAGGAATTGCTGGAGAACGCGCTTGATGCCGGCGCCACGCACATCACCGTGCGCCTGGAGCAGGGCGGCGTCAAACGCATCGCCATTACCGACAACGGCCGCGGCATCCCGCCGGAACAGATGCCGCTGGCGCTGGCGCGTCACGCCACCTCCAAGATCGCGTCGCTGACCGATCTGGAAAACGTCGGCACCCTGGGTTTTCGCGGTGAAGCGCTGGCCTCGATCGCCTCGGTCGCGCAGCTGACACTGACCACGCGCACCGCCGACGCCGCGCACGCCTGGGAAATCATCGGCTCGCAGGAAGGCAGCGTCGTGCCCGCCTCCGGCGCGCCCGGCACCACCATCGACGTGCAGGATCTGTATTTCAATACGCCGGCGCGGCGCAAGTTCCTGAAATCCGAACAGACCGAGTACGGCCACTGCGCCGAAGTCGTGCGCCGCATTGCGCTGGCGCGTCCGGACGTGAGTTTCTCGTTGTCGCACAACGGCAAGACGGTGGACCACTGGAACGTCGGCGAATTCGCCAAGCGTAGCGCCCACATCCTCGGCGACGAATTCGCCAACGCCCGCCTGCCGCTCGACGAGAGCGCCGGCCCCTTGCGCCTGCACGGCTTCGTCGGCCTGCCCACCGCCTCCAAGGCGCGCGCCGATGGCCAGTACTTCTACGTCAACGGCCGCTTCGTGCGCGACAAGCTGCTGGTGCACGCAGTGCGCGCCGCCTATCAGGACGTGCTGCACGGCGACCGCTATCCGTCATACGCGCTGTCGCTTGATCTCGATCCGGCGCTGGTTGACGTCAACGTCCATCCGTCCAAGATCGAAGTGCGCTTCCGCGACAGCCGCAGCGTGCATCAATTTGTTTTCCACGCGGTCAGCCGCGCGCTGGCTGCGACCTCGGCCACCTCCTTCGGCAACGCGCCGGCGCCGCAAGCCGCGAGCAACGGTCCGCTGCCGTGGATGCGCGACCAGCAAGGGCAGCCTCAGCCGCAGTACCAGAACGCGTTCGGCGCACAGCTGCGGCCGAATTTCTCCGCCGGTAATTTTGGCGTGGCGCAGAACACGGCTGAATACGGGGCGATGTTCCAGCCCGGCGTGCAGACCAATCTGGACATGGCGTCGACCTTTGGTAGCGAAGCAGCGCCGGGCGCTTTCGTCATGCCTGTCTCGGCCGGGGCCCCCATGCAAACGCTGCCGGCCGACGACTTCCCGCTCGGCTTCGCGCTGGCGCAACTGCATGGAATCTACGTGCTGGCACAAAACAGCAAGGGTCTGGTGGTGGTCGACATGCACGCCGCCCACGAGCGCATCCTGTATGAGCAACTGAAGAATGCGCTCGACGACAACAGCATGTTCGTGCAACCGCTGCTGATCCCGGTGACCTTCTACGCCGACGCCGTCGAGGTCGGCACCGTCGAAGAGCATCAGGAAACCCTGAGCGCACTCGGCTTCGACATCGCGGCGATGTCGCCGACCACGCTGGCCGTGCGCGCGGTGCCGGCGCTGCTCAAGAACGCCGATGCCCAGACGCTGGCGCGCGACGTGTTGCGCGACGTGCGCGAATTCGGCGGCTCGCGCGTGCTGCTGGAGCGCCGCAACGAGCTGCTCGGCACGCTGGCCTGCCACACGGCCGTGCGCGCCAACCGCAGCCTGACCGTACCGGAAATGAACGCGCTGCTGCGCCAGATGGAAGCCACCGAGCGCGCAGACCAGTGCAACCATGGTCGCCCGACATGGAGCCAGCTGGCCCTGTCCGACATGGACAAACTGTTCCTGCGCGGTCAATAGGATGCTTGCTCCACCAGTAGTACCCTTGGCACCCCTTGCGGTCGCCATCATGGGACCGACCGCTTCCGGCAAGACCGCGGCGGCGCTGGAAATCGCCAGACACATCCCCTGCGAAATCATCTCGGTCGATTCGGCGCTGGTGTATCGCCAGATGGACATCGGCACCGCCAAGCCCAACGCCGAAGAACTCGCGAGCGTGCCGCACCACCTGATCGACATCCTCGACCCGACCGAAGCCTATT
>NZ_AJHH01000014.1 GCF_000256565.1 Herbaspirillum lusitanum P6-12
GACGGCGTGCCGGCCCAGCACGCGCGCCTCGCCACGCTCGACCCGGAAACCGCCGCCCGTCTCAAACCCAACGACAGCCAACGCATCCAGCGCGCGCTCGAAATCATCGAACTGACCGGCAAGCCGATGTCGGCCTTGCTGACGCAAAAGACCGCGGCCGCGCTGCCCTTCACGCTGCTGCCGCTGGCGCTGGAGCCGTCCGACCGCGCCGTGCTGCACGAGCGCATTGCGCGCCGCTTCGACCTCATGCTGGAAAACGACGGCCTGCTCGACGAAGTCTGCAGGCTGCGCGCCCGCGGCGACCTGCACCTGGGCCTGCCCTCGATGCGCTGCGTCGGCTACCGCCAGGCCTGGGAATATCTCGACGGCCAGTACGATCACGCCGAAATGCGCGAACGCGGCATCATTGCCACGCGACAACTGGCCAAGCGCCAGATCACCTGGCTGCGCTCGACGCCGGAGCGCATCGTCATCGACTGCAACGCGGCCGACGCCACGCAAGCCGTGATGGCGCATGTGCGCAAGGCGCTGGGGCATTGATTGGAAGGGAGCGGCAAGCGCGGCTTGATGAAACAGCAAGCCCTGGCTTAAATCTCTTGACACAAGCTCGATCGGACAGCATAATCACGGGCTTGCTTTTGGTGATATAGCTCAGTTGGTTAGAGCACAGCACTCATAATGCTGGGGTCGGTGGTTCAAGTCCACCTATCACCACCAAATACAGGTTTGAAGAAGTCCAGTAAAACCCAGAAACCCGCTCCCAGCCTCGTGCTTGAGCGGGTTTTTTGTTTTTTACCGTTCGAGATGGCCCGTTGACATCCGATATTGGTAGGGGTAGCTTTAGGGGTAATTTCACTTTACCCCTAAATGGCTACCCCTAAAAATGCCTAGAGTCACCGAACCACTTAAGGATTTACAGCTTAAAAATGCTAAGCCTAAGGACAAGCCTTATAAGTTGTCCGATGGCGGCGGATTGTACTTACTAGTTGCGCCAACGGGCGGCAAGGGGTGGCGACTCAAATACTTATTCCAAGGGAAGGAAAAACTACTCTCCTTGGGCACCTATCCCGAAATTGGACTACAGGAAGCTCGCAAAAGACGTGATAACAATAAGGAGCTGCTCGCCAGTGGGATTGATCCCAGCGATAACCGCAAAGCTTTGAAACTTGCTGGTGCGGAGCGTGCCGCCAACAACTTTGAAGCCATCGCCCGCGAATGGCTATCCACACACAAAGATGGATGGGCAAAGACACATTATGAAAAAATCGTCGGACGATTTGAGAACGATGTTTTCCCATATTTAGGGAGGAAGCCCATTGCCGCCATTACCGCGCCTGACCTGCTAAGCGTAATCCGTAAAATTGAAAGTAGAGGTGTGCTAGAAACAGCGCACCGAGCGCTTGCCAATTGCGGACAAGTATTTCGCTATGCTGTTGCAACAGGACGAACCGAACGCGATCCGACAGGAGATCTTCGAGGTGCACTTCCCTCCGTAAAGAGCAGACGCACACATTTTGCGGCGATCACGGATCCAAAAGAAGTAGGAAGATTGTTGCGAGCCTTGAACGGCTATGACGGATCGCCAACCGTCTGCGCGGCATTGCGTCTAGCGCCGCTTGTGTTTGTGAGGCCAGGGGAACTGCGAGCAGCAGAATGGGCACATATTGATCTCGATGCCGCCGAATGGCGTTATACGGTTACAAAAACGAATACACAGCATATCGTCCCGCTATCCACGCAAGCCGTAGAGATTCTAAAAGAACTTCAGCCTCTCACCGGCAATGGCCAGTATATATTCCCCAGCCCGAGGTCCAAAAGCCGCCCAATGAGCGACAACGCCATTCTGTCAGCCATGCGGAGAATGGACATCAGCAAAGACGTCATGAGCGGCCATGGCTTTCGAGCCATGGCGCGCACTATTCTTGATGAAGTTTTGAGAGAGCGTGTAGATCTGATTGAGCATCAATTGGCCCATGCTGTGCGTGACCCTAATGGTCGCGCCTACAATCGCACGTCTCACCTACCGGAACGTAAGCGAATGATGCAACGTTGGGCAGACTACTTGGATTCGTTAGGAAACGGCGCAGAGGTAGTTCAACTGCGCGAGGCTTAACACCTCTGTATCTGGTGCACCAGCAAAGCATTTTTAGCGTCTTGTTGAACAAAATAGTATCCCACTCGATTATTTCCTGTGACAATAAACCACTGATTTCCTTGTAAAAAATATTTCTCTCGGGACGCTATACCGTCAAGCACACCGTCAGAAAACGGCACTCTTGAAAACATTGGATTTTTGAGGGCGTTTTCGGAAAAGCACCTTTCGTCATCTATCGCCAGACCGGGCAAGCAGCCGTATCAATTTCCATAAAACCCATCCACCGCTTCCCTTCCAAAGCGCACCAAGGATCGTTCTTCGCTACAGGCTATGCCGTCATGACGGATCCCATGATCAAGCGTCGTCTAGGGTTTGGCGTTCAATACGCGCCGCGACGGCCCTAAGAAAAATCGTGCGCATCCCGCCGCCGTCAGGATTCCTTGGATCGATGAGCGCGGCCATATCGTCGACCAGATCGCCTCCTCGTGAGTCCGGGAACGCCAACCGCTCATCCCCGCACATGAATTCGCCGGCGGCCATGCGAAGTAGGGGCGCCCGGTCGAGCGGCTCAAGCTCGCGCTTCAGGTAGTGCAGCTTCACATCCGGCCCGAAGCCGGGCACATCACTGTATCCGGCAGGCATACCGATCGCCCGCTCCGCGTCTTCCATGGTGTATCCGAGGTGCGACATGCCCTCGACGGTAAAAGCAGCCATGGGGCAGGAGTCGAACGGAAAAGTGTCCGCGCAACCGGCAACCACGCCCGCAACCTTACGAAGTTGCTCGGCGCAGCAGCTACCGATGTCCCTACCCTGTAGCGCCTCCGGCACACGCTCCGAGCCATGGACAAATCGGTAGGTCCAGCCGCCACCGAGAAGGGCCCCACCCACATAGGAGACGGGACCTGCCTTCTGGGAAAGGTTTCGTAGTTTCAGGAAAAATCCCATCGCCTTGTCCGCTGACATTTCGGCGCGGCGTTGCTCATACCACTCGGAGAAGCCCGGAACGTCCGAAAAGGCGGACTGCAGGAGGAAGGTCACGCTGCGGCAGGCCGACAAGAAAGCATTGAGTTCGAACTGAAAGATGATCCCGTCAGCCCGCGTCAGACGCGCTAAAAAGTGCTCGGCCTCGAGGAGCTTCTCAAGCGGATGACGCAGTGTAGTGAAGGTGTGCGCCATACTCAGCCTCCTATAGGTCGGTTAGCGATAAGACCTTCGGAGGGGGCGTGATCCTCACTGGGCTCCCGGCCTATGAGGGGTCGCGCACAATGGATGCACAACGATTTCTGCCGTTGATCGACGAATTCCTCGATCTTCTCCATGGCCGATCCTATTCATGACCGTTGGGGCCCGCCGGCATGAGCAAGACGCAGCTCATGGTGAGCCCTCCGAGCTTGCCGAGACTTCGGCTCGATCCACCGGAGAAGTTGGCGCCTCCTCATGCCCCCGATGGTGGGAATCCAATTCCACACTCAGCTCGTTCAAGCGTGCCCTGAGGGCGGACCTATCAACAGGAGAGATTGGCATCCAGGCGCCCGGCGCGCCGGACAACACAGCGACGATTTGATCTCGTTCATCCTCAAGCTCTCGAACTTTCGCCTGGGTCTCAATCGCTTCCGCCACCTCATTCTGCTTCCTGCGAGCACGTTCGTCGTCCTGCAAGCTCTTCTCCACCTGACCGACACCCGCCTGGATCTCTGGGAAGCGTTCCGCCGCAAACCTTAAGAATTGGGCGAACTCGTAGATGTGGAAGTCCTGATCCGAACCGGCTTGAAATTCCTCGATCAGCTCGGGGCGAGGACCCAGCTTTCGACCCTTATGAATCCACCACCAGTCTTCCTTTGCATCATCTGAAATGAAAATGATCGGCCGCTTGTCAGTCTTCGCCTTGCCGATCATGTCCTTCCAAATAATCAGATCACCGTACTTATCGAACTCGCCCGCATCCTTTTTCGCGTCCTTGTATCCAGGCGGGATCTTCTTCGCATAGCGATCCTCACCCTCTTTCTTAAGTGCGGCGAGCTGTTCGGGCTTCCATTTATCACCAATTCGGCCATCTAAGAGTTGCGTCAGGCGCGTGACGGCGGCCGCGATGTCCGCAGTCGGATGTGAAGCTTGCGAGGCTGCCATACGCGCGCGAAAATCCGCAGAGAACATATCCAAGGCGGCTAGTTCCTTGGGCACGCTTATCGTTGGATGAGCGCGAAGCTGTTTGAGCCGCTCGCGCGCCTTCTCAATCGTTGCTTCCTGATCTTTGACCAAGACGTCGTATGCATCCTGCGCGCCTAGCTCCACATCCAAGCGATTCCGGTGAAACTCCAGCCCAACCTGATATGGAATCCACAGAGATTCTTTTAGCGCATCGAATAGCCGCAAAAGTTCTTCGCGAACGGCGGCGGGATGACGGAGGCAGTGCAACAAAACATTCGCATCGGGGACGAAAATAGCGTTCTCCCACAATGCTGAGGCCTCGATCATCGACTTTGGATACCAGCCCGGATATTTATCTCTCATCGTTACTCCAACCAAACCAGTTTCTCAATCCCAAGCCTCTGTGCAGCCTCTCTAACAAGGTTGCGAGATCGTTCTGCTTCAGTCTTCCCGCTTTCAAGCAAGACGACACCGAATGAGGTAAATGAGCTTTGAGCACGACCGCGCTCGAAGACCGCCATCAGGACAGATTTCCAGTCACGACTTCTACCCCATCCGATGACCCGACCATCCTCGGTCCTACGTCCATGTGGCTTGATATAAACATGAACGACGCGATCGGCATTAGTCAGCCCAAGTAAGCGCCAGACTTCGCTTTCGTTTAACGACAGTCGCGACCTGAGATAGGGCTTTACTAAGGAATCCTTGATATAGACGCGCACCTTTCGGGCATCCATCACATGGGCAAGTTGACCGCCAATTGAGGCATCCCGCGTCCAAAGCTCATAATAGCGCGCTCGCTCGACGTCCTGAAGCGACATCCAACCAAGGTCATCGCACTGCTGCCAGAGTTTGTCCCTTAGGGTGTCACGTAGGGCCGTTGAGATTGAAGTCATTGAATTCCGCCCCAGGTATGAGGCGCAGGAAAATCGAAGGCAGGCAATTCTAGTGTTGGATCGCCCTCACGGGTAAACAGATCGGCCTGGTCCTTCATCCAATCGAGCATGAATGAACCGGCTCCCTCGTCACGGAACTGAATGACTCCTGGCAAACGCAGCCGCTCGACGTCCCCTCGGACGGCCTTCTCAAGCTCAACAACTTCCGCTAGGCGGCGCAGGTCGCTAACGAAATCGAGAACGACGACTTTCCTTTTTTTCGGGCTGATGCGCAGACCGCGCCCCAATTGCTGTACAAAAATCCGCCGGCTGTGAGTGACGCGCATGAAGACGATCATGTCAACGTCAGGTACATCGACACCTTCATTGAACAAATCGCGAGTTGTGACAACGTCGAGTGAGCCCTTTCGAAAGGCCGCCATTGTCCGATCACGCTCCCGTGACGTCATGTCGCCGGTGATTGGCTCAGCGCGAAAGCCGAACAGTCTCAGCATAGCCGCGAAGCTTGTGGCATGCGTTACAGAGGAACAGAATATTATCGCCGAGCGCCGGAACTCCTTGTCGAAGGTGTCCCGAATCGCGCGCGCCGCCTCCTCATCCCGAGTTGGCAGCAGCAAGAGCTTGTTGAGCTGCGTGATCGAATAGCTGTTGCGCGAGTGCGATCGCACGAACGACCAATCGATGTTGTCGGCAAGCAGGCGATAATCCGCCTCGCAAAGAAATCCTCGTCTCAGGCCCTCAGCAATACCAATCCGCACGACAGGCGGACCCAGCAAGTGATCGATATCATAGCCGTCACCCCGCCAAGGTGTCGCTGTGACGCCCCCGATCATTGCCTCCGCCATTTTATCCGTCACACGACGGAAGGTGTCAGAGCCGACATGGTGCGCCTCATCGATCATCACGACCCCGAAATCTGGTAACTCATCAAGGCGAGATACAGCGCTTTGAACGGTCGCGAACGTGATGCCATTCCAGTCGCTCGGAAACTCGCCACCAATCAGGCGGTGCGTCGGTATCCATTTTGGAAGCTGATCCCAAAATGCCGTCTGCAATTGATCGACCAATTCCCTGGTGCCTGCGAGCACCAATGCCCGTCCCCCGGGGATCGCCTCATCGCGGAAGAGCTGTGCGATGCTCTCCGCCAAGACGACGGTCTTCCCAAGTCCAGTTGCGAGAACCACCTGTCCGCGACCCGTTTCGCGTAGAGATCCGACAAAACGATCCACGGCTTCGACTTGATAATCGCGAAGATCGCGCCTGCTGGGAGGGTATTCCGGGCTACGTCTTGCCATCTCCAATAAAGTCGCCGGCTCAAGAATACCGATCTCGATACCTAACGCGGCCCAGCGGCGAATCGACGCCTGCATCGCGGGTCCGGCGCGACGGCTTGTGGCGACGTATAGCCGATCCGCCTGATAGTAACGCGCCGCTTCGCCAACCTGATCCACAGCCGTAGGTGATGGATATCCGCCGGTTGTGAATTTGCACTGGATTACCCACAACTCCGAGTTCTTGACCCCGAGGACATCGGCGCCGGCGTCACCCGAACCACCAATGAGCCTGACATCCTCAAACCCATTGCATATCAACAGCCGAGCGACATCCCGCTCAAAAGCTTGCCATGGTCCCCGCAGCAAGCGCTGGGTGTTGAGGAAGGGTTCTGCTATCACACCGCAACATCCGGTCTGAGAAGCCGGAGCGAACAAGTCGCTCGGATCACGGTGTCGCGTGAGGCCCGCGCCAGATCCGCTGGTGTTTGATCAGCGAGCCAAATGGCATCAATCAGGTACGCGTCATAACGTGCGATGGTTGCCGCCTTCGCATCGTTTGTCACCTCGGCGGGTCCGAAGTCAAGGCCAACGTATGCGTCCTCCCAGTATTTTCCATCAAGAAATAGCTCAGGATGGCGCATGAACAATCGACGGACTGTGCCACCGTCCGCGTAGTCCCAATACCGGCCATCCAAGATCAAGGCTCGCGGATCGGCGACGCCGCGGCCGGCCATCTTGCGAGCGATGCCCTCCTTTTCGCGGTCGGACAGCTCCTCATACATGGCCTCGGCGGATTGGCCGTCGATAAGACCCGCCACAGAACGGCAGATATCGCTCAGAATACTGCCCGCGAGGGCGATGATTTCCTGTTCATCAAGGCGAGTGTCACCACAATACTCAGCCCGAAAATCAGCGAGGACACTTGCCGGCGTGGCATCTTGGCTATGCCCGCGAAGAAACTCGATCGTGCGATAGGTCAAATCGACCAGCAAAGCGTCGAGGGGAGTCATCGTCGAAGATCGAAAAACATCATGTGCAGTATCGACGAGATACGAATAAGTCCGTGTAGCGACGTTATCTAGGCGGACCGCCCACGGCTGACCCGCTGGTAATTGTGGATCAGTTCGATCAACGGAGAAAGCCTCCACGTCAAACTCTGCGCGGTAGGTGGGATGAATGTATTTGCGGGTCAGTTCAAATATCGGCCGCCGCACGAAGATAGGCGCGGGCGCTACCGGGGATGCGTCAGGAACCTGTTCGCCGATCGGGGGGGCGTCGCCGCCTGGACCTTGCGGATTGGGATCACCCCCAAGAAAGCCCGGAGGAATCGTCGCCCCTTCGCCAGCGCCAGACGTGTCGCCGAGAATTTTGGCATCCTGCTCCTCAACAAGCTGCCACCAACGTTCGTCCGTCAGATAGTCGGCGTCGGCGTTGGCGAATAAGCCAGCCATCTGTAGGGCGCGATCATTGTCTTGGACGACCATGATCCGAGACCACAGACCATTCTTGCCTTGAGGGCTGGTGCGGCGGAAGGCCTGGAAAAGCTTGTATAGCGGACTCTGATTGCCATCGAAACCCTTCTGACGTGCGGTGTTGGGCCGCAATGGCCCTTCGCCGCGGACAACCCGAACCATCTCATTCCACGCTGGATCATCGCGCTCGAAGCGGTTTTTGGTATAGCTCACTTGGCAATGGTCGAGGTGGATCTCGCCTATGAAGCGACCTCGGCTTCGCGGATCATCGATCGGATACTCGACCTCTTGAGTCTCCCCATCGTTCCAGACGAAAAGATCCTTACTCCCGATCTCAATTTTCCGACCGTTTCTGATGAAGTCGATACCGAAATCTGTTTTTTCCAAATATCGTTGGATGCCAACCCAGCCCTTGACCCTTCGTGGGGTTTCCACGATGGCGCAATGCGCGCTTCCGGTCGGGCATTGCTCTTGGTCGGTCGTCAACGTGCGCATGCAGTGTCCGCAATATCGCCTAGGAGCAAGAGCGACATCAAATTGCTCCACCGCGCTAACGACGGTGCCATCAGGAAGCTCGATCGACCGGCTCGCATCCCAGACACAGGGTCTGAGCGGCATGACCCTCGCGCCGCCCAACATCAGTCGGATCGCGCCCGCTTCCGAATTGGACAAAAGCGCCGAGTACGTCTTGGCTAAATGTTTCTTGATAGTCGTGCGGTTGTTCGCTCGTGCTAAGTAGGCGCGCTGCTCCGGCTTAAGACGTGTGACGACGATTTCCGTGCCGTGATCCTCATGATTAGCTTTGGCTCGGGTCTGCCGCGGCACCTTGTAGTTCCCGGAGGATCGAAGCTCATCCAGATCCACACGAACACCAATCTGCTCTGGATCGCCTCGTCGACTTGTCCAGACCTCCGTCACGATACCGAGCCGGGCAGTGGCTATATTGAAGCCCATGCCGAACAGTCCAAGCTTTGATAGTGGATCGTTACCAGACCAACCCGCTCGAAGAGCGTTCTCCAAAGTCTCTAAGGACATGCCGGGACCGTTGTCCTTCACAGATATTCGCGCGTTTTCGGTGTCGGCGGTTGGCATGCTGACAGCGATCTCCGGTTGGGCAATCGGTGCGCCATCCCTCGCAGCATCAATGAAGCCGTCAATGGAGTTGTCGATAAGCTCGGCCAAACAACGCCACTGCTCGAGATTGATTTCGCCGAGCATTTGCAGTACCCGAGGCGTGGGTGTGATATCCAATTCCTGTGTCATTTCACCACCTTTATTTCGGCTCTGGACCGAATTTTATTCTTCGCTATTCCAGGCGGGTTTAACGCCGGAATTCCTGCGATTAGTTGTTGTAAGCAATCAGAATTGGCCTCACAATCCCACACCTCAATGACGGTCCGACCTTCGGCCTCTAGCGTGGAACAGTTTTTTCCGTCCCGCAATCTGTTTCCCTCGAATTTCGGGCGCCAGAAATCGAGTTTCGACTTTGGCATCCGAGCGCGCTTGCAATTCGGATCCGGATGCTGGTGCCAGAAGCATCCATGGACAAATAAAACTATCCGGTGACCTCGAAAGACGATGTCAGGCTTTCCGACCAAATCCTTCGCGTGCAAACGATATCGCAATCCGGCCGCGTGAAGCGCTCTACGAACACGCGTTTCTGGCTTCGTGTCGCGGTTCTTGATACGGGCCATCTGCGCGCTTCGAACACTTATGTCCTCATGTGTCCTCCAACCGCCATCCCATCAAGCAAGCGTCAGCGCTTTAGTCTCCTAACCGACTAGAATTTATCCCTCGTCTCGTCCTCTGAAGCCGACAGGCACATGCTTTAGCTCCCGCCTCACAACGCGCCTTTAGTACTATTCGCCTTGGGCCTCAATGAATTGTCCCGACAGGCAAGCGGGCAGAACTCTTAGGTAAGTTTCCGCATCCTGGGCGATCTGAGCCGCAGTTTCCAGACGTTCCGCCAAGTTCATCGCCCAGCCACGTCCTGGATGCAACACATCCCAACGCGGCCGCATACCCGCGTGCCTCCCCTTGCCGGGATTGTGATTACCGAAGCCGTCAATCAGCGAGTTCCAAATTGGCGTGAACCTGGCGATGATAAGTGACTCCCCAAGTGGGATCCAAATGTCATCCACCACCAAAAAGCGGCAGTAAAAATCCTTGATATCCAAATTCTCGGCTGCCTTGACGCTCTCTGCGTGCTCTTTGAGGCGCTGATACAATACTTTTCCCGCAGTCAATCCCACACTGCCCCCCATTCGCGCACCAGCAGGAACCGCTTTGCCAACATAAATGGGAAGCAGGAACTTATTGTCGCTATTTAGACGGGAAATTTGCTGATACGCTTGAAAGTCCCCTGTGTAATAGATCGCATAGATCCCAGCCCCTTCGAACACCGGCAGATTACCAAGCAGGTGCGCCTCCTTAGTCAACAGGGCCTCGGCCACGCTGGCACCAAGATTCTTTTTATCCAATGGATTAAATGGAATAACTTTACCCGTCACGCGCGCTTCCTTTTAATACTTTGTTCGATCTTGGTGAGCCGGGCCAATTCAGCCAATGCCAATTGCTCCGCGACGCTGGTCGCCACACGCTGCGCCAAAACCACTGGCACAGCATTTCCAAGTTGGCGCATGGTCTCAGTCCAGCTTCCATGAAAACGGAAACCATCGGGAAAGGTTTGGATACGAGCGCTCTCACGGATGGTGAAGTAGCGAACGCTTCCATCCTTCCTCACCAACATGTTCTCCCCACCGGGAACGCCGTGGTCACCCGCCTTCAATGTTTTAGCCGGCAGATCCAAGGGACTTCCGGTATGTCCCGGATAGACACGTGCGCCTGGCTGAAATACATGATTAGGCAAACGCGAGGCTCCACTAGACTCTGGGTCTGGCAGACCTTGGATCGCGTCGCGTACCGTACGCCATGGAAGCGTCCTCGGCGGCTCCTCGGCTCGGGCCAACCTTGCCACGCGTGTCGCCACCCTAGCGGGCATCTTCGGCTGCGCAACACCGTGTCGTTTCCAATACGCTCCAGTAACCCACTGATCGTAAAGCAGTGCATCGTGGCTATGTGTCGGCGCGGGAAAAGACCACTCGATACCGAGATCATCACGAAACCCGATGATAAACACGCGCTCACGCTTTTGCGGCACCCCATAGTCGGCCGCGTTCACCAACGTCGGGATCACGTTGTACGTCAGTCCCCTGCCCTTGCGTTTACCTGAAGTTTTTTCTACCTGCAAGCGTGCCAAATGATTGACCCACTCTTCATCCTGACGCGGCGGCAATTCGGGAAACTCAAGCTGCAGCTGGATGTAGTGGAAATAGTTCGCGAAGGTCGAGCGCGTCAGGCCCTTGACGTTCTCCACGATGAAAGCTTTTGGCCGCAGACGTCGAATGACCTCGACCGTCGCTGGGAACATGTCACGATTGTCCTGATCCGCTTTATGCTTGCCGCCAATTGAAAACGGCTGACATGGAGGCCCTCCTGCTAACAGTTCGATATCCTGCGGGATCGAAGACCAGTCGAACGCGCGCACGTCTCCCTCGTGCAGATTCCAACCCGCCAGAAGCGGATAACCGCGCCTCTGGTTTTCTCTGACAGTGTCGCAGGCCCATTTATCCCACTCCACCACCGCTAGATGCTCAAAACCGGCGATCTCGCATCCCATGGCCAGCCCGCCGGGGGGGGGGGGGGGGAC
>NZ_AJHH01000015.1 GCF_000256565.1 Herbaspirillum lusitanum P6-12
GCTCCGGCGCCGGCGAAAAGCTCAACCGATCTCATTGAATAACTCCATCTATGCAATATTTAATTTTTATCGAGCAGTTTAACAGTTGCCGCATGCCTTAGCCCCTCAAGTCGGGAGAGCTGTAACGCTTACTTGAACGCGACGTTTCAAGGTATTTACCTAGAGTAGTTGGCGTCTCAACCAGCATCAGTTCCATCCCTACTGCGGCAAGAACCGCCATCAACTTACGACTCCCGAACTCTGATGTCCGACCTCGTTCGAAACGAGACAATGACTCAGCGGTGACCCCGCTCTGCGCAGCAACATCCAGCTGCTTTAAGCCCAGTGCACGGCGTCTGGTGGCTACTTCCGCGCCAATCTCTTGTAGTGTCCGCATACGACACCTCTTACTAGTAGAATGTGAGACGTCATTATTGACGTATACATCAAGATTTACAAGAAAAGATTATGGCTTGTGCTTAGCAACTGAACACGATGACTAAGCTCCAAATCACGCTGTCGCCATAAACACCAAGCTCCGATGGATTAAATTCAGCCTGAACAACAATCGCACGAACATACGCTTTGTTGAACTGTTCTTGTTGCGTCCCCAAGCCCATCCTTATCCCTCGTTTTTTCTCGCTCCGATGCTTGGCTTCGCCCACATGCAAATCTCACCCATGCCTACTTCTACCATTGGTGAATTTCGCTATGGGAGCGCATGTGCTCGTCTCTAATTATTATTTCGACTGAATATAGCGAAACAGCATCGCTGCCCGAGCTCATTCAGCGATTGATTGCAGTTCTTTTTAGACATATATCACAAGTATGAATTGAGCGATGTTCGCTCATTCTGCCTGCATAAGTCAGACATCTTAAAATTCAGGAGCCCCATATGTCGTCTTTACTCAATTGCCCATACTGTCAGTCCATCAGAATCATCACACATAACCATGCCCGCAGAGCCGGCGGCGCAATTGGCGCTGCTGCTGGCGCTGTTGGTGGCGCGACCGCCATTGTAGGTGGAGCCGAAACCGGCGCTACCTTAGGCATGGCAGCAGGTCCTATTGGCGCCATTTTCGGGGGCTTGGCTGGCGCGCTGATGGGTGCAATGCTCGGGGGCGCAGCTGGCTCTGTAGCTGGCGCTACCGCCGGCGAGACAATCGACAAACTCATTCTCGACAACCACGAATGCCTGGAATGCGGTTTCGTCTTTAGCAAACCGTAGCCATATCCCCCACACCCCCTCAATCGATTCATCCAACTCACCACTTGCCACCTAGACCACTGCCACACAGTGCGTCGCAGGTGGCTTTTTCTTTTTAAGGAATACGCTTATGACACATCTCATCAGCTCGATGGCTTACACAAATGCCCCACCTTGGCATGGCCTAGGGAATCGACTAACAGAAAAGCAGCCCATTGACGTCTGGGCCAAGCAAGCAGGAATGGACTGGAAGATCAGACAGTCTCCCGTGTACTACAACAGCCAACATCACACTGGCGTGCTTTATCCCGAACATCAGGTACTGTTCCGCTCCGATACTGAACAAGCCTTATCTGTTGTATCGAACCGCTACCAGATTGTGCAGCCACGTGAGATTTTGGAGTTCTATCGAGACCTGACTGAAGCCGGTGGCTTTGAGATGGAAACGGCTGGCGTTTTAAAGGGAGGGCGCAAAGTTTGGGCTTTGGCGAAGACGAACCAATCGGCAGTCTTCAAGCGTAATGATGTTGTCAATGGCTACCTGCTGTTGGCAACGGCTTGCGACGGCACCTTGGCGACCACTGCGCAATTCACTAGCGTGCGTGTCGTTTGCAATAACACCTTAGCCATTGCTCTCGCCAATGGCGCTAGCGCCGTTAAAGTCCCTCACTCGACCGCCTTCGATGCCGATACCGTGAAGAAGCAGTTGGATATCTCTGTTTCCAGTTGGGATCGCTTTGTCTATCGCATGAAAACTCTCTCGGAACGGAAGGTAAACAATACGGAGGCGCAGAAATTTATAGAACGGCTGTTTAACGAAATGGATAGCACCGCCAGCACTGTCAAGAAAGCCAATGAGCGCGCCATGAAGAAGGTTATGGCGCTCTATGACGGCAGCGGCAGGGGCGCGGAACTGAGTTCGTCGAAGGGAACGGCATTTGGATTACTCAATGCTGTGACGGAGTTTGTCGATCACGAGCGCCGCGCTCGCAATCAAGACTATCGCCTTGATTCGGCATGGTTCGGCACGGGTGCTCATCTAAAAAGCCAGGCATTGCACCAAGCGATGGCTTTGGTGACTTAATACCAAACTGCAAAGCTCGAATACTTACACACCAGATGTCACTTGCGAGTGGTCGAGCAAATCTGCCATTTCAACCCCGAGAGCCAAAGCAATTTTCTCAATATTTCGCAAAGAAATATTTCGTTCGCCGCGCTCAACCGAGCTGATGTAGTTCGGGTGCAGGTCGGCGAGCTCAGCGACTCGCTCTTGTGTGAGCTCCTTCGCTTTACGGATACGGCGCACGTTGGCGGCAAAGAGTATCTGGACGTCCAGCTTTTGAGTTTGGTTCGGCATTGCCGAAGTGTTACGGGATGCCTTCCATCAATCCACACACTTTGAGTTTGGTTTAATATAATAACCAAACCCAAAGTGTTATTTTTAAATTTACCTTCTTTACCGGCGGTCTCGCCGCTGATTCGATTTCAAATCATTATTATTTTGCAAAGGAAAACAACTTGAAAAAATCATTACGCATCCTAGCCCTGATCAGCGCCATTAGTGCATGCACGGCGTCTTATGCTGGCGAGGCGCCCTTTGATGTCACTGCGCATGTCGAACAGGGCGTAGGAGTTGTTCAACTCCAGGCCGTGACCGACCAAGTCGTGCTTACTGGCTACAACATCAATCGCGGCAATTGCAAGACCAAGCTTGGCGGCATCTACCCGCTTCCGCTCACCTTCAAATACGGTCAAGGTGTCAAACTCTTTGCGTACACCTGCAAGGTCAAAGAGGTCATCCTGAACACGAACCAGGGCAACTACACCTATACATTGCAATGACGGGATCACCATCGACCCACATCACATAGAAAGAAAATCTGAACATGTTTAATTTCAATGCAGTTACACGTCCATTTACAGCTAGCCTCGTCACCAGCGCTTTGCTCTGCCTGAGTTTTAATACTCACGTTCAAGCTGCTGACTACAAGAACACTCGTGCCTACAAAGATGCCTTTACGTGCGGCAAGGAGTCCCTTCAGTCCGATCCGTCTGGTAACTCTACGGTTTCTTATTGCATCGGCAATTCGCGTGACCCATCCAAGGTTGAACTACAGGCATTCAAAGACGCCGTCGCAACCGGGAAAAACGGAAATCCGAAAAAGCCAAGCAAGTAATAGAAGATTTGGCTAAGTGCGCTTCGCCATTTCATTCACTCCGGATACCGCACCAGCGGTATCCGGGCTGTGTATGGTTCGGGATCTCAAACAGCTTCCCGGTCGACTCGCCTATATTTTTTATTCTTTATACGTACGACAAAGAAGACAGATCTTTCCATTGAATTTAGCCGTGACCCGCCTTACAGGCGGAGAGTATATCGAGATGTTTCATGTAGACAAGAAAAAAAGGCGGCTTCTTACCTACAACAAGGCTGCGGCCGGTGTTCTTTATAGCTTTGAGTTTATCTCTGATGCTTGCGGCGTAAAAAAGACCTGCGAGAAAAGTGAGATTGGGGATAGGCCGAATAGCCTAGTGGAAATTACAGTGAAAACACTTGAGAATAAGAGATGACTTACTCGAAGACGCACTTTTTCTGAAGATCTCTATGACTTCAATAAAATGGCCGTGTGGAGAAGATGTTCATTTTTAAGTGAGTAGATGCGGTTTTTAAATGTACGCAATCGACGGCATAAGCGGGTCGTTTCGACCGATAAAAAGCCCGCGAAAATGGTTGGCAACCTGTACCGGGCGCAAGACGAAGCGATCGAGTTGGTGGAGCTGGCGGAGCCAAGAACCGGAAAGAAGGCCAGCGATGACGGTCCGGTGGCCACGGTGTGCGCCGGCCAGAAAAAGTAACGGACGGCTGCCGCTGAGGTCGGTTCAGCTCAGCGTATTGCCTGGCGCCACAACTGTATCGGCCGCGACGTCATGTTGCGTCTGCAATACCGAGCACACTTGCAGGTTGAGCTCAACGAACTCTTCCCAGGTGTGACGCTGCGCGTAATGCAGGGTGTATTGCAGATCAACCCGGCAGATGTCTGGCCGGTCGTCGTAAATGGAGCAGGCTTTGCGCGGCGCATCGTAGTACCGGCACACGCCATCGCCGCGGTCGAGGAAACGGGTCTGTTCGGCGAGATCGACGTGCTGGCAGCATAGGCCGCACTGCTGGCAAGGAAAGCTGGGCATATGGAAGGTGTGTGAGTCGGCCGGCCCGCAGCTACCCTGCGGCAGCGGCGAACCGGCGGCGTCGGACTTATGCGTCGACGGATTCCTTGATCTGCAGCAGGCGCTTCTCGGTGGACAGCACCAGGTTGCCGTCCGCATCGAGCAGCGGCGTATCTATCATCGCCTTGAGCAACTGCGCGAACTTCACCGACTGCATCACCGTATCCTGATGTTCCCGCGAGAAGCTCGGATAATGCGTGCCTTCGCCCTCGATGATCTTGCGCAAGTCATGGACGGCCCGTCGCAGATGCGTGCTCACGCTGGAAAACACCTTGTTGGCCAGGGTCGCGACCTTCTCGATGGCTTCCAGCTTGCTTACCGTCAGGTCTGCTTCTTTGGAGAAGGTGCGTGCCTGGTCCATGTTGCTGCGGGCGGTGTTGAGCGCCGACTCGGCCTTGTTACCCATGATGTGTCCGAAGATGGCAATGGCCGGGCCGGCGACCATGCCGCCCAGCACCATCGCGCCCATGGCGACGCCGCCGCCGCCAGCCGCCAGGCTGCCGCCGCCCAGCCAGGCCAGCGTGGCGTTGGTGGCGGCTGCTCCCGACAGCGTCGAAATCGCCGTGCCGGTGCTGGCGGTGGCCAGCAGCATCGTGCCGTTGTAGGCGCCGAACGCCAGCGCGGCGCCGCCGCCCAGGCCCGCACCCAGGCCCAGTCCGGAGTTCATCAGAAGTTCGTACTCGTTCTTGAGCTCCTGCAGCGAGTGAGAGGAGAAGTCGCCCAGGTTCAGCTTGTCGAGCTCGGTCGAGTGCGACAGCGACACTTCCTTCAAGGCGCCGAAGACCTCGATGAAATCGGGGATCACGCCGTTGAAGGCGCGCAGCTTGCGGTCGCCGTAGTCACTGATGACGGCGTTGGTGGTTTTGCGCTGCTCTTCGACCTGGTGGATGGACGCGTTGACGATCGACTGCGCGCTGCCATTCAAGTCGCTGGCTTCGCTATGGTCCATGGCGCCCTTGACGCCCTTGACTACGCCATACAAGGCGCTGCCGCCGGCGATGACGCCCAGGATGATTGGTATTGGCATGGTGGTCCCCCTTATTCCAGAATGATTGAGATTGTCTTGGCCATTTCCACGTTCATGGTCTTCGCACGCTCCATAAGGTCGTCAAAGATGAAATCGTCGAATTGGTAGTAATGCTGCACTTCCTTGAGCAGCGACCATTCGATGCCGGTGACGACGCCGTTGGACAGCGCGAGCAGCATCAGCTCGAACAAGATCAGCTTCGGCACCGACGGCAGGTCGAACTTCCTGCCCTCCATTATCTCTCGCATGACCGATGCGGCCGCCTCCAACCGGAGCGCTGGATCTTCAGTCTTGTGCACCGGAATCCGCTTCATCTTCTCAAGGAATAGTGTTTCAGGACTGTCCTTGAACATGCCCGCCATGGCGCCAATTACACTGTATTTCTGTTGTTTGGCTGGCTCCACGATGAGCGACGAACCGCTCATTTCTTCGATGAGCTCGCTTTCTATTGCTCCTTTCTGGATGGAGATCTTGCTCAAATCGGTCTCCGACGTGAGTTCATCCAGGGTCTTGCCATCCCACAGGATGGGTTTATCGGAAATGGCCAGCAGGTTCGCGAGTTCGAGCAGGTAGTTCTTGTCGAAGTCCGACAACATCTTGGTCAGCATGGGACGGGTATTCCTTTCTTGTGAATGCGGCGCCCGGCCGCGACAGTTCGGGTGAATCCTGGTTACAGCGTTAGGGGGAGATCAGACAGCATGAATGCATCGAATTCGCTCTTGGTGCCGAATTCCAGCTGCTTGCCTAGTAAGGCGGCAAAGCGGTTGACGCTGATAGCGATCTCGTCGCCATCTGTGTTGACCACGGAGAGCGACAGCGATAGTTCGCGTACGGCCGATTGCAGCGCGGGAATCTCTGTGGCGGTGAAGGCGTCGAGCCGCGCCTGTTCCTCGGCGATACGCTGGCGCGCGGCTTGCTCGATGATGCGCGTGCGGGCCAGCAGCTCGCGCGACGCCTGCGCCTCGCGCGCGGCGTCCACCGCGCTCTGGTAGAACAGGTTGGACAGGGTGCAGCCGATCATGCCGCCGATGGCGGCGCCCACGAACGGGATCGGGATGGCGATCTGGCCCACCATGCCCATCATGCCGGTGGCGAGCATGCCGCTGCCTTTCTCGCCGATTTCCATGAGGAACTGCGCTTCGTCGATCTCGCCCTTGACGTAGCGCTTGATCGAGCTGCCTAGTGCAATGCAGGCGCTTAGCGCCAGCGCCGGTGCGCTGGTGCCGGCCAGGTTGCGCATGGCCTGGTTGCCCGACTGCTGCATCACGCTCTTGATAGCCGAGCCGGTGGCGGCGGTGGCGTAGCCGATGGCTGCCGCCTTCGCGGTATCGCCGGCGACCGCGATGATGGCATCGGCGGCATCTGCGTCGCCTTGCGCGAACTGATAGCCGTTCTGCACCACTGAGATGCAGGCGCCGATGATGGCGCCGTACTTGGCGCCTTCCATGCCGGCCTGATGACTATTTTTCGCGATGTCGAGCGCGGTAGCCAGCTCCGGATGGAGCCGGTAGAAAATGGCCTGCTCAGTGGTGAGGCCGCTGTCCACGACATTGTCGGCCAGTTGATCATAGTTGCGCGCGGTCTCCTCGAGCCTGGCTGCGGCCTCGGCATTGCCCTTGGCCTGCGCACTCGCGGCGTTTTTTCTCAGAGTGGCAGCTTTGTCGCGGCAGAATTGCGCAGCATCCTTGTATTGCTCGGACGGGAGCTCCAGCTTGGCCCCGCGGTAGCGGCAGAATTTGCCGTCAGGCTTGGCAATATCGTTGAACAGCTTACTTCGGTCGCCGACGAACTTCATCTGCGACTGCGAGCCGTCAATGATCTCGCCGTCGAGGATCCGCACGCGATCCACCACGGGATGGTTCTTGCCGAATTGTTCAAGGTCATCCGAGCGCGATGCGCGCACCTTGCTGCCCGAGATGATGAATTCGGAGTTGTCCTTGGCGGTTGCGGCTACCTCTGCCGAATAGCCGGCTTGTTGCTTGATGTTCTGTTCGGCGTATTGCGCATTGATCTTGTTCTTGAAGATGCCGGCATGGCTCTTGGCAAAGTGAATCGGCTCCTTGGCCGCGTTGTCGACGCCACGCAATGCCTTGACGAATTCGGCGCTGGCGTCGCCAAAGCGACTGACCGTCTCGCTGGTCGACAGTGCTGCGCCGGCGTCGGCGACGTTCTTGAATACCGATGGCGCCTTTTGGAGACGATTCGTC
>NZ_AJHH01000016.1 GCF_000256565.1 Herbaspirillum lusitanum P6-12
CGCGATAGCCGTCTTCAGAGCCGTTCAACATGTTTCTTCCCCATTAAGATGCGCGACTTATTGTTTTTTCGGCATGCCCCCCATGCCGATCAGGATATCGATTCTGCCATGAGAATATTAATTCGTTGTTTTATCGTCGTGGCGCTCGATCGAATGGCGTTTGATCCTGTCCACGTACCAGCCCAACCCGAAGGTAGAGATGACGCCGGCGGCAAAGACGATGGCGAAGGCGGCTAGGTGTTCAAGGGGCGAGTTGTCGCGCAGCATGGTGTTTCCCGTGAAGTGACGATGGGTGGCATCATGCATCACCGATGCGACAGATACTGTCGCTTGCCGACGCTACACTACCGCTCATGAAATCCAACGAAACCCTGCTCCGCCAATGGTGCATGCTGCGACAGCTCCCACGCCAGCCGCGCAAGATCGGCACCACCGAGATCGACAAACGCATGCGCGAGGCCGGCTACGACGTCACGCCGCGCACCATCCAGCGCGACCTGGTCAAGCTTTCCGCAGTGCTGCCGCTGCATGGCGACGAGTGCCGCCCCCAAGGTTGGGCCTGGATGGCCGACGCGCCGCAGCTGGACATGCCGGCGCTCGAGCCACAGGCGGCATTGACCTTTCACATGGTCGAACGCCATCTCATGTCATTGCTGCCCGCCAGCACCTTGAACTACCTGGCGCCGTGGTTTCATGCCGCCGCCGGCGTGCTCGATGCGCAGCGGGGCGCGCTTGGCGCATGGCGCGACAAGGTACGCATCCTAGCGCCGGGGATGCCGATGCTGCCGCCGGAAGTGGACCAAGGGATCGAGCTGGTCGTGACCCAGGCGTTGCTGTCGGGTCAACGCATCGAAGTCACTTACAGATCGCGCGAGGCGCAGGGCGGCAAGACCTATGAGGCCAGCCCATTGGGCATCGTGCTGCGCGACCAGGTGTTGTATCTGATCTGCACCTTGCGTGAATACGACGACATCAAGCAACTGGTGCTCGGCCGCATGCAATCGGCGCGCTTGTTGAACAAGCCGGCACGGGTGTTGCCGGGTTTCGATATCGACTCCTATATTGAACAGGGGGAGTTCGGCTTTCCCATGCAGGGCGGAAAGCGTATTGCGCTGGTGGTCGATATCGATCGGGAAGCGGCCAGATCGGTGGTCGAACGACCGCTCGATCGCTCCCAACGTATTGAGGATATTGACGAAAAGATCGTGCGCTTGTCCGCCAGCGTAGCCGATACGACCGAGCTGCGCCGTTGGCTGCTGGGATTCGGTCCGCGCGCAGTCTTGCAGGGGCCGGCATCATTGAGAGAAGAAATGCGCGCGGAGATCGCAGCGATGCATCAAGGCTACGGCCCCGCATAGTTGCATGGTGCCGCCACGGCCCGGTGCTGGTCTTCTATTGTGCCGCCGAGAATTCCTGTTCATGCATTCAGGCAGCATGTCTGGGCGCGCGGCGCGTGCGCGATCACTCTTCCAGTGGAAGACGGGATTACGAACCTTGATGTGATGGATAATCCGCCTGTATTTCTGATGAGATCCGTGCAGAGATGCTGCAGTTACAATACCGTTCGGCCGCAATGTTCACTGAAATACCGGCCGCCGGCACCACAGGCTAAACTGCCTGCAACATCCCCTGCACCACTGCGGCTTGCCGCTTAGACTAACTTTAAGTCTGGACCAGTTGTTTCAGGCCGATCACTCGCTAGAGGCTAGTAATATGACCTCTGTTATCGGCCAGAAGCCGACGTCCGGGGCCGGCCGACGTTATTCACCGTAAGACCTCAGATTAAATCAGTCCAGGTGCACACCAAACTACTAGCATTTAAAAATAGTGATTTATGGCGACATAAATCGAAACAACATAATTAGCCATATGCAAAATTACTCAATTCTCGCATTCATAATTCCAATAAAAAATGCTATTTCGGTGCTCCCTCTCTCTGAAAAATATCGCATCGAACCTCTACTTGGCAGCACTCATGAAATTCAGGTTCAACGCAAGGAATCTTACGATCACCAGCCTACAAGTAGTCTTCCTGTCAATTCCATCACCATTACATTTGGTGAAAATGGCGGTGGAAAGACCCGACTATTGCTGAACATCTGCAATACCGTTGTCAGACGCCGTGGCACACGGCCGTTGGGAATTTTGTGGGAAGAAAATGATCAACTTTTCTTTGACCCAGGCAGCAATTTAAAGAACATAAAATTCGATAATGGTTGCCAGGTGATGACGCGCAACGCCCCCTATCATGAAGATGCCTTTGGAGCTGCGTTTTACACGACGTCTCCTTTTGAAATGGCACGACGCCGACTTGCACTAACAGAAAGTGAAGCAATTGACGTCACGCCTTCATTTGGCGCTGACAACCCATTCGGTGGAGTGCCCTTATTGCTCGCAGCTCAAGCACTACCCGAGGACCTGGACTTCATTCGCGAAATGGAAGTTCAGCCAAAAGTTAAAACCCCTTCACTGATTTCGCAAATCGATGTGTACACGTCCTATCGCAAACCAAGGAGCACGCCTTCTGAGCCAAAGATAAAAAGTGTGCCTGAAGATATTCGAAAAATCCTGAGACAGCTTCCATCCGAATTAAACCCTTATCTGTCCAATACGCTTGCTATCGAACTATATAGAACTCGATTAGATGGAAAAGAGGCCGCAGCGACGCTATTGGGCCATTTAAGCGACTCATTACACAGCAGCACTGACATCAGAGCAGACATTCATACACTGCACAAGAACGTTGCCGATTTTCTCGACTCAAGAAATCGAGTGATATCCAGCTACCAGATTTTCAACTCACTAGAGTCTGCGCGCAACGGTAGCCCCAATGGTCTGAAAAGAAAGAGCCCATTCAAGCACTACGTCTATGATGCTCGCGAATGGTCATCAGATGTGGTTGAGGGGCTCAAAGAAGCCGAATCATTAGGAATACTCAAATGGTCATTTTTGAAGCTAAGTAGTGGCCAGGTCGCCATGCTCATGTTATTTGCTTCCCTGTCAGGTGCGTTGCAACAGCTAATCCAGAATAATAAAAAGAACGTGATCCTTACGGTCGATGAAGGAGAAATGTTCATGCATCCGGCGTGGCAACGAACCTATTTGTCCCAGCTAATGAATTTTCTCGAACATTACCGTGGACATTTCAACTGCATTCATTTGATCGTATCAACGCATTCTCTAATTGTTGCCGGAGATGCGCCGCCCAACAGGCTTTTCAATGTGGTCTCAGGAAAAATGCAAAACGGCTTTGCTTCGCCTCCTGATGAATTGCTAAAAAAAATCTATCAAGTCCCGGATTTTGCCGGGAAGATGGCAGAACAGCGGTACGAGAAAATTAGTCATTACTTGAAAAATGGCGGACCAGAACATGAAGCACTAGAAGTCCAAAGGTTAGTGGACGAGATTGCATCTGATCGACTGAGAACCTATTTGCAAGATGAAGTAATCCGTCAGATGGAGAGGCAAAATGCTAAAGATTAAATCCATCCAAGCGACGGATAAGAATCGTCATTTTGAACTTCTCAAAGATCGTTTCTACGAAGGTCTTTTCGAGGCATTATGGAGCGTCGGTCCAGACGCCGTTTATCACCAGGATCTCCTTGAGCTTCTTTACGATGTATTGGAAGAGATTCTGATTGGCACGCCATCAGAGCTTGAAAATATCGCAATCGCAGTACAGGTGATGCATCCAGAGTTCAGCGCATACGCAGCAAGGAAAAAAAAGGGCAATAGCGCGGCTGACGTCATACACAAGAACACATTGAAGATTATTGAAAAGTGCTTTAGCTACGACAAATTCTCAGATAAAAAGGCCAGCTGGAATGCCTATGAATTGGTAAGTTCCCACAATATCCGAATTTGCCCATATTGCCATTCCCATCACATAAATTACCACCTCGACGCATCCGCTAAGACGCAGAAGGAGCAATACGTCTTTCGGCCGCCGCTTGATCACTTTCTTCCAAAATCAAGATATCCATACCTGGCTGTTTCGCTCCACAACTTGATCCCCTCCTGCGCCCAATGCAACTCCAGCATCAAGTCCGATGTTGACCCCATTGAGTATGGGCTTACTAATCCCCACGACAACGCCATTCCCATCGATATTAGTTTTTCGGCAGCAGGCTCAATACCAACAGCATTTAAGGGGACCTATGACGATATCAAAATCAATCTCATAGCCACAGGTGTCGAATCGCATGCCCTAATGGAGGCATTTCTCCTTCCGGCACGCTACCAATGGTATCGCCACGAAATAAAAGATCTCATCGACCGATATTCGGATCATTTAGCTCTCCCCCCCGCTTTTCATACGGTTATAACGCGTGAACGATATGTGTTGGGCTGCCTGCTAACCCAAGTCAACGAGCGGATGATCGGAAAATGTCTAGGCGATATATTCAAAGAGCTTGTCGCGAACAAAGTCGCATGAGCCAGATGACGCGCATAACCGATACCGGACAAGCCTGACGCAAACCTGTGCCTTGTTCAAGATGACGCGTTCGCTGTATGCGTATCAGTCCAAGGCACGGGACGCCACGCTATTGGTCATGCGCATCAAGGAAATAACTGCCACACGTGTGCACTACGGACAGTTGAGCTAGCCTTCAGCAGGCTAGGCAAGCCGATGGACAACGCCAAGGTCGCAAGCTTCAATGGCCGATTCCGACAGGAGTGCCTAAATGCACATTGGTTCCTGTCTCTGGACGATGCCAAGGCCAAGATTGAGGAGTGGCGGCAGTACTATAATGAAGCGCGTCCTCACTCTGCATTGCAGTGGGCCACGCCGTCCGAATTCGCCCGCTGGCAAGGGAAAAGGCCGAATTGGGCGTATCTACGAAACCGGAAATTTCTACTTTAGACCGGTACTAATTCCGGGGTATGGTCAAGGTTGATCCTGGAAGGAAGAGCTCAAGGAAAACCCCTTATTTTTTGAGTTTTATATTGCAAAAAAGACAAACTCAACATATCGATAACATGGAAGCGAGATTTAGAAATGGGACAGTCTCATAAAAAACATCACTATGTACCCCGCTTCTTACTCCAAGAGTGGGCAGGAGAAGACAAAAAGCTTACCTATTTTACGTGGCTTCAGAATGGCATTTTGCACGAGGATCGGTGTGGTCCGCGCGGCGTAGCCGCGAAAGAACACCTATATTCGCAACAAAGCGCGTCGGGAGAGATGAACCCTGAGATCGAAGAGCAAGTCTTCACCAGAATAATTGACACTCCTAGCGCGCCGGTCCACCAAAGGCTCCTTGCCGGACATCTCGAAAACTTGACCATCAATGAAGAGAAAACCTGGAGCAACTTTCTCGTCGCGCAAATGATCCGCGTGCCATCGATGGTTCAGTACGTGCTTGATCGCGGCCGCCAGCTAATGCTCCGAGATATTGATGGAATTGAGGTCCCTGAACATCTCAAGGAATCGCTTGGAGAACTGACACTTCAAGAATACTTGGAGTCGGACGGGGCTTATTTGCTCGACAATGCATTGCTGCGTGAACTGCAAACGATCATTGAATCTCCGACGCTCAACAATGTCTTCCTTGGCGCAAAGTGGGCGACATACGACGTCAGTGATTCCAATCTTGATTTGGTAATCGGTGATCGCCCACTTCTCCTGGAAGGCAATATGAGCGAGCAATATCTCTTTATGCTTCCCTTGTCTCCGACCCTGGCATTTGTTGCCACGAACGAGGCCCGCGTTATAGACAATATAGCCGCTGTGAGCTCACGAGAAGTCGTTATGACCTTCAACAAGGAGGCCACTCAGGTGGCTGATACTTATGTTTACGCTACTGGCTCCAAACAAAAGAGAATGGTCACCAAATACCTTCGCAAGCCAGACGCCCCTGACAATCAACACGTCGTTTCCGGCCTGAGAGATGCCCTGTTAAAGTAGGCACAAAAAAGAAGCACACACCTGACAAGCGCATAGTCAGCGTTGCGTTCCCGCTGAGAATGCCTGCTGCATCGCTGATACTGGTGGTGATAGTACCTTGGACTGATCACGAGCGTCTTTGAGATAGCGCATGAACGTCGCATGCGAGATCCTTAATCCATTCACCGCTAATAGCTGCTGCAGTTGCTTGATTGTCAGGCCATCATCCATGCGCTGCTGGATGATCGGGTATAGAGCTAAGAATGCGTCCTTCTTCGGATTACGAGGTGCAGGCTGATAAGCCTGCAATGCGGTGCGCAGCTTTTCAATATCAAAGGGTGTATCAGCTGCGGTATCAGTCTGTTGAGCAGAGTGTGTCATTTGAAGTCATGAGCAGGTGTACATATTGAGAGATGACGGGATTCCCGCCATCTGGCATGTCGATGTCAATTCGCCTGAAATCGGCCATCAAGCCGATGGGCCAATGGCAGATCCAGGCATCAGAGCCAATATTTAGGGAAAATATTGGCTACTGAGATAGTTCGTATTCGCTGAGGAACTATCTCAGTAAGCCCCATAGGCTCTACGAAGAATCTAAATCCACCTCCGCCAGACCATCCTTCTTTGCCCTACGACGGCCAGAGCGCCTCGTAGACATCTGACCGGTACTGAAGGTCTTGGAATGGGGAGACGCCTTGACCTTGGCCAGTTGGCTCTTCTTGGCCAAGTACAGCAAGGCGTGCCACAGATTGGATAACTTAGCGCTATCCCAGTACTCCACGATCCCGCAAGCGGGTCGTTCGTACTTCTTCCGGTTGCAATTGAAGAAATACCCCTTCCCTTCGGTGTGCTTCACCCATGCTACTCCTAGCCTCTCAGCCAGTCCAACATGGTCAAACCCATTGACCACAGACCCGTCATAGCAAAAGGCCATATGGACGTGGTAGCCCTCAATACTGGCGAACTCAATAGACCAGACACAACCGACGTAGCCCTTCTTCAGCTCCTTGTGATGGCGTACAAAATCAAGGTACTCACGCCGGGCTTTAGCAATCTCGAAGAAACTGACACGATCAACACCAAAGTCGATCTCGTCAGGGTCCACTCCAGCCATGAAATCAACATATTCGCGCTCTTTTCTATCTAGCAGCTTACGCTCAAAATCAATCAAGCTATCAAGATCAAGAGGCTCCCCTTTACGCAGGTGTAGATCCAGACGAATCCAGACCATTCTCGCTGTTTTACCCACCAGCCATTTCACATAGGTACGCAGCTTCTTCACGTTCTTATCAGCGTTACGCAACCACTGATTCATGCGATAGGTGAGCTTGGTTTCCTTCGCTCTCATTTGCAGATGCAAAGCAAAGGTGTTGGCCATCTCAGCGAACTCTCGACTACCGTCGCTACCGCCTAACCAGCGGTAGTGCGCTATCGGATGATCCCGATACTCATTGATCATCAGTGAAATATCAGGAGCAGATGCCATATCACTGTCCATCAGTCGAGCGAATAACGGCAGCATCTTGATCATACTGGCCATTCTGCGCTCCTCATAGCTGCGTACACCATGTTTATTGATCTTCAAGCTGTATGGCAGCTCTTTGTCTTTGAACAGCATCTTTACGAATAAGTGCAAAGTAGAGATCAATCTAGTTTTGTTTGGTATTACCTTCGCTGTTCCATCTTCAAGAAAGACAGTGTCTTTCTTCTGATGAAATTGCGTCACAAGCTCACTTGTGGATAAATCGTCTTTTAGTATCGTGGATAGATCAGGAGCAGCACTCTCAAACTCAGCGTCATCAGTGCTGCTATGCAGCTCGGCACTCATGATCAGTTCGGTACTACAAACCCATGCAGGTTAGTCATTGATTTTTTCATTTCATTTCATTTCATCCTGGCCAA
>NZ_AJHH01000017.1 GCF_000256565.1 Herbaspirillum lusitanum P6-12
TCAATTTATTGATTGATGATGGATGGTTGTGGATAACTTAGATTGATGTTCTTGTGAATAGAATGAATAGATAAATTTGATTATTAAATTGATCTCCTTATCTTATTTAAAACCAGAACTGGCAAGGGATTGATGCATGAAGAGCGTTCGATAATTTGCATACCAAACACTCTCCTTTTCCAATGATTTATTGGATCGATGGTCGTTCTGAGATATCTCTTAAAAGCGGTCAAAAAGAATAAAAAATATCCCCCTATTTCTCTGCAAATTCAGGGTTCAATTAACGCAGCTTGAAGTACACACCTCCCGACTTTTCGATCTGTTTTAAACGCCCTTCGTTGATTAAACAGGCGATTCCATTGCGGAGTCGCAGATTGCTCAACGATAGCTCCAGCTCCATGCTCTTCATCTGCGAAATTGGGAAAGGGCGATTTCGCCCTCGCATGAACAGCAATTCAGCGATGCGATCAGCATCCTCCAGATGGAGATACGATTTCTCAGTACGATCGAACAACAAGCGGAAGTTATCGATATGCCAGATCACACGTTCCAGTGCGTTTTCGATCTCTTCACCAGTAATATCGCCTTCGGCACCTTCAAACGCGTGATCAACCGCTGCCATGCGGATCACTCGCTCATAAGCGCGAGCCGGATAGGTCAGATCATCAAAAAAGGGAGCGTAGTCCTCCACAACAGCCTTGATGCAGCGTTCAGCCCTCTCAGCAACAGGAATCGCGCGACGCGATACCTTCAAAACAGGCCTTGTGTCATATCCCTTTTCTCCCTGCTTGATCGCTTCTGCGAAAAAGTAACGCATCACTGACAAGTAGGCTTCGGTTGCTGGTCCTGGTCCAGTAGTTTCAAATTTTCTCGCCCGCGCCACATCTTCGTTATCGACATAGGCGAATCCACATCTGTCAAAGAATCCGCTACCCAGGCAAAGCGCCCCAATTTTTGAATCGCGAAATTGATCGAAAGGCTTAGGCTGGATGGCGATGGAAACTGTGAAAATCGGAATCACAGGGTTGCCGTTGCCAGCCGCCATCAGGCTCTTATAAAGTTGCCCGCTGTGGCCGCCGTTGATGATAGCCACACCCCTTTCCTCCAAATGACTTAATACTGAAAATCCTTCGTCAGGCTTAATCCACAAATTCAGATGCTTCGCTACACCTTTCTTAATTCCCGCAAATGAAAAATCACTAGCCCGACAGGGAGCAGTTGCTGGTTCAACTGGCTTTTCCTTAAGGAGTTGCTGCCGTCGTTGTTCGACGTCCTCAAGCCGCGCATTGCGTTCCTTATCAGACAAACCATCTTGGGACTCAATATCTTTGATCCGTTTATTCAGACCTGATTGACGTGCCTGCCAAGCGATAAGATTGTCTTGATACGATCCCAGCATCTCGCTACGGCTTTGCTGGTGCTCCTGCACCAGATCGTCATAGCAGCGCAGTATTAACTCACCCGCATCGGTCTTTCCACTTCCTGCTGGCGCGACAATGAAACTATTGGTATTGAGCGGTCGAGGCATCTTTCCTTTTGGAATCTCGACCTTAAAGCAAGCGCCAGTCAGATGCGTAGCACAATCTGACACGTGGGCTGTCATAAGGCGATCCGCCACATCGGACCACGAGTGCTCTTCAACAAAATGGCGAGGTGTACGAGACAGGCTTGCAACAGGAGCCAATGGTGTAGTCATTGCGCCCCCTCTTTCATACCGTCTCCATTGCTCAGCAATTTCTCCAGGTAGGCATTCAGTTCACTTTCGGCCCAGCGCTTTGAGCGCTTCCCCACTGGCACCGGACGTGGGAAATTCTCGTCAAAATATTTCCCGTCCTCATTGAGCATTTCGTAGACCGATGAACGACTAATGGAAAACTTCTCGCAGACATACTTGATGTCTACCATTCGATTTAGCATATGCACTCCCAAATGCGCGACAGCACTTCGTACTGTTCCTGCGCTGATTAATCATTAAATTTTGGTTCTTTGGTCGCGTAGGCGGAATGAACCCAGTGAGTTCACGAAGCCAAGAGAGCAGCAATAACCGCTCCGAGTCGTTTGGGTGGCGAAGGTCTTGCGAAACGCAGCGCCTGACTCTATGTCGATTTTGGTAGGGTCTGCAGCGACTACTTGCTGCTGGTTTGTGGCACAGTGTGCTCACCAGAGCGTCATCAATATGGTCCCGAGAGAACCACACCTAGCTCAGATCTTTGTTCACGAATCGAAATCAGTACATCAAAGGTACCCATCGATTCGCTACGTGGCGTCGTTCTTGGTGGATACGCGCCGAACTGCAACGTTTGGTAGGGCTAGCAACCATAGCTCATTGCTAGCTTCGTGGCACTAAGTGCGCACGGAGAGCTTCTAACAGCACGTTCCTTCATGAGGAACCGCACCTAACTCAGGTCTTGGAATTTTGTCACTTCAGTGATGCCGTCCTTCGATGGTCACAAAGCCGACCGCATCGGTTTATTTCCGACGCAGTAGAGCCATAATGAACGATTTTTCATATGCTGGTCAAGCCGTGTTGACGATGGAATTTGTTTTATGCACATGAGCGACTCCGGAAGAATGGCATCCGCATGAATCTTGATGTATCCAATGCCGTCCAACGAAGCTCGGCTGCAATCGATAATCTTGGGGGTATTTTTAGGGGTAGTTTTTTCGCCAGAAATAGCAAAACGTCGTATTTTCAACACATTCCGGGCGGTATTTGAGTGTACCTATCCCACCAAAGACATCTGAAGGCCCGTGTTCGCACGGGCCTTTTTTGTTTTTTGCGGACAACTTGACCTGCGTCAATTGCCTCCCCCGCCTGGCTTGGAGGACAATCCGACATATCAACGGAGGAGCAATGGCTGGAGTCAGCATCAAGAAGATCATGACCGCGAAGCTCGTCACCGCCGGCCTGGACGACAAGCTGGAAACGGTCAAGGAGATTTTCGACAACCTGAAATTCCATCACCTGCTGGTGGTGGAAAAGCACAAGCTGCTGGGCGTGGTGTCCGACCGCGACCTGCTCAAGGCGCTGAGTCCGAACATCGGGTCGGCCCGGGAAACCTTCCAGGACATCGCCAGCCTGAACAAGCGCGTGCACCAGATCATGACGCGGCGTCCGATCGTGCTACAGGAAAGCGCCACGGTCGATGACGCGATCCATGCCTTCAACACCCACGGCATTTCCTGCCTGCCGGTGGTCGACCTGAACTTCAGGCCGGTCGGCATCGTGACGTGGCGCGACATCCTCAAGAATCTGCGGATCAACCCTAGCAATCCGACCGTCCCGTAAGCGTCCTTCGTCAATTCAATGCAGCAGCATCCGGCACGACCGTCGCAAAACGATCGGCCAAGGCCGCCAGCGCCGCGCGCTGCACCTCCGCCGCCGGCACCACGCCCTTGCCCAGCGCATCCGGCAGGTCGCGCGTGGCGCACGCTGCCGCCACCACCGTCGACGCATAGCCATGATCCAGCGCCGAGCGCGTGGTGGCGCTGATGCACATGTGCGTGGCGAAGCCGGCGATGATCAACTCCTTCTTACCGGCCTTCTTCAGCTCGGCGTCCAGCGTGGTGCCGGCGAAGGAATTCGGCAGCGCCTTGACCACCGTGACTTCGCCGTCCTGCGGTTGCAGCCCATCGATGATGCCGACGAATTCGCGCTGCGGATCGAACAACACCGCGCCAGGCTTGGCGTGGTGGACCACATGGATCACCGGCGCAGCGGCAGCACGCGCGTGTTCCAGCAGGAGAGCGACTTCGGCGACGGCTGCGCCGATGCCGGCCAGGGGTGCGCGGCCAGTGGTGTATTCGGTCTGGTGGTCGATGATGACCAGCGCGGCTTCCTGCCAGGTGGCGGCGCGTGGCGAACCACCGGCGATCTGGATCAGGGTCTGGGGTGTGCTCATGGAAAACTCCTTGCTGAAAAGAGGACGAAGCGGGATGCAGGCATCTTAGTCCGATAAAATTCGCACCACCATTCAACGTGATCGCCATCTGACTGTGAAAAAATTAACAGCCCGCCCCGCATCCCGTCCCGCCTCCCGCCACCATGCTGCACGGGCAGCCCTGCATGCCGACTGGGAAGGACTGCGCACCTTTGCCGCCTTCATCGAATCGGGCAGCTTTTCCGGTGCGGCGCGCGTGCTGGGCGTGACCCACGCCACCGTCAGCCGGCGCCTGCAGACGCTGGAGCATGCCTTGCACGGCCCGCTGTTCACGCGGCGCGGCGACGATACCGAGCTGACCAGGCTGGGTGAAACCGTGCTGTCCGCGGCGCGCGAAATGCAGGCGCAGACCGCACAGCTGGCGCGCCGCCTGGCCGGTGAAGACATCCGCATGGAAGGCAAGCTGCGCATTGCCAGCACCGAGGCCATGGCCACCATGTTCCTGGCGCCGCGCCTGCCCAGCCTGTTGCAGCAATGGCCGGCCCTGGACATCGAACTGGCCATGGGCCACCAGACCTTGAGCCTGGCCCGGCGCGAAGCCGACCTGGCCCTGCGTTTTGCCCGCCCGCAGGACGGTGAGCTGATCGCGCGGCGCTTGGGCGTGGTGCGCTTCTACCTGTGCGGCACCGCCGATCAGGTGGCGGCCTGGCGTCACCAGCGCGGCAGCGCCCCGGTGATCGGCTATGACGACAGCGTGCCGGACATCCCCGAGACGCGCTGGCTGGCCGCCCACGCCGACGGCAACCCGGTGCGCCTGCGCAGCGCCAGCCTGGTGGCGCAATGCATGGCCGCGCGCGCGCGCGCGCGCGTA
>NZ_AJHH01000018.1 GCF_000256565.1 Herbaspirillum lusitanum P6-12
CGGGCGCTGCCGCGTCTGCGGGCCGTGCTGGACTGGCTGGAAGGCTGCTTCGCCGGCGAATCGCCCGTCTGAGCGTGGCCAAAGCGTTGCCGGAAAGGCATTTTTCGGTATTTTCACCACCGTTGCCGGTATGCCGGGATCAGCGCCCGCCAGCGGCTTCGCGCGGCATCCGGTGCTATAATCGCGGACCTTGGAAGCACCGACTGCAGGCGCTCCGGATCGCGCTGCACAAACCGCCTTTCCGGCCTTTGCGACTGAAGTTTTCACGATCGGCTTCCTCTTGCCGGCGCTTGGCCGACGCGCCTCACATGTGCGCAGAACCAAGCCTCCCGCCGCGCCCTCATGCCTGAATGACATTTATGCAGAAAAAAGTATTCATCAAAACCTTCGGCTGCCAGATGAACGAGTACGACTCGGACAAGATGGCCGACGTGCTGAACCTTTCCGACGGACTGATCAAGACCGATCGTCCGGAAGACGCCGACGTGATCCTGCTCAACACCTGTTCGGTGCGTGAAAAAGCGCAGGAAAAAGTGTTCTCGGATCTCGGTCGCCTGCGTGAGCTGAAGAAGAAAAATCCCGACCTGCTGATCGGCGTGGGCGGTTGCGTGGCCTCGCAGGAAGGCGAAGCCATCGTCAAGCGCGCGCCCTTCGTCGACATGGTGTTCGGCCCGCAAACCCTGCATCGCCTGCCGCAGATGATCAGCGAGCGCCGCTTTACCGGCCGTCCGCAGGTCGACATCAGCTTCCCGGAAATCGAGAAGTTCGATCACATGCCGCCGGCCCGCGTCGAAGGCGCGACGGCTTATGTGTCGATCATGGAAGGTTGCAGCAAGTATTGCAGCTACTGCGTGGTGCCGTACACGCGCGGCGAAGAAGTGTCGCGCCGCTTCGAGGACGTGCTGACCGAAGTGGCCGGACTGGCCGCACAAGGCGTCAAGGAAATCACGTTGCTGGGCCAGAACGTCAACGCCTTCCGCGGCGTCATGGAAGACGGCGAGATCGCCGACTTTGCGCTGCTGATCGAATACATCGCCGAGATGCCCGGCATCCAGCGCATCCGTTTCGTCACCAGCCATCCCAAGGAATTTACCCAGCGCCTGATCGACACCTATGCCAAGGTGCCCAAGCTGGTCGATCACCTGTACCTGCCGGCGCAGCACGGTTCCGACCGCATCCTGGCGGCGATGAAGCGCGGCTACACGTCGCTGGAATACAAATCGGTACTGCGCCGCCTGCGCGAAGTGCGTCCCAACATCACGATTTCGAGCGATTTCATCGTCGGCTTCCCGGGCGAGACGGACGAAGATTTCAACGCGCTGATGAAGCTGATTACGGATATCGGTTTCGACAGCAGCTTCAGCTTTGTCTTCAGCCCGCGGCCCGGCACGCCGGCCGCCAACCTGGCCGACGACACGCCGGCCGACGTCAAGCTGAAGCGCCTGCAACATTTGCAGGCGGTGGTGCAGGACAATGCAAGCAAGATCAGCCAGGCCATGCTCGGCACGGTCCAGCGCATCCTGGTCGAAGGCCCTTCGAAGAAGGATCCGAACGAATTGCAAGGCCGCACGGAAAACAACCGCGTGGTGAATTTCGACGGCGGCCCGAACGGCGCCCGCCTGATCGGCGAAATGATCGACGTCACCATCGTGCAGACTTTCGCGTTTTCGCTGCGCGGCGAGATCATCGTCAAGCAATGACGCCATCGCCATCCGCTGTTTAACTTCCAACTGACGACACCGAGCCAGATTGAAAAAATCACCCAACCAGCCTCATTACTTCATCCCGCAACCGCTCGACAACAAGCGCCTGGCGCATCTGTGCGGTCCGCTCGATGAAAACCTGAGGCAGATCTCGTCCGCCCTCGACGTGACGATTTTCCGTCGCGGCGAGAAGTTCATCGTCAGCGGCACCAACGCCGAGCGCGCGGTCGCGGTCCTTGATCGTTTCTACACGCGGGCGGACAAGCCGGTGTCGGTGGAAGATGTTCAACTGGCGCTGGTCGAACAACGCGCCACCGCGACCATCGACGCCGAGCTCGACGACGCGGATATCGCGGTCGACAAGAAAGACAAGACCGAAATCGAAAGCCCGGTGCTGAAGACGCGCAAGCACGATCTGCGCGGCCGCACGCCGCATCAGAGCCAGTACCTGCACGCCATCCTCGAGCACGACATCACCTTTGGCGTCGGCCCGGCCGGCACCGGCAAGACTTACCTGGCGGTGGCCTGCGCCGTCGACGCGCTGGAACGCGATGCCGTGCAGCGCATCGTGCTGACGCGTCCGGCGGTGGAAGCCGGCGAACGCCTGGGCTTCCTGCCGGGCGACCTGGCGCAGAAGGTCGATCCGTATTTGCGGCCGCTGTATGACGCGCTGTACGACCTGCTCGGCTTCGACCGCACGCAAAAGCTGTTCGAGAAACAGGCGATTGAAATCGCGCCGTTGGCCTACATGCGCGGCCGCACGCTGAACCACGCCTTCATTATCCTCGACGAAGCGCAGAACACCACGCCGGAACAGATGAAGATGTTCCTCACGCGCATCGGTTTTGGCAGCAAGGCGGTAGTCACCGGCGACGTCACCCAGATTGATTTGCACCATGGCCAGAAGAGCGGCCTGGTCGATGCGCTCAATGTGCTGCATGACGTGCGCGGCATCGCCTTCTCGCGCTTCACCAGCAGCGACGTGGTGCGCCATCCGATGGTCGCGCGCATCGTCGACGCCTATGAAGCGGTGTCGGGCGCCGGCAACTCCCATAATGCCCACAGCGCCCAGGTTACTTCCAGCACCGCCGTCAAACGCCTCAGCCAGGGACTGACCCAGTCAGCCAAGCCACGCCATGCAAAAAAATAAACTGACCCTGTCCGTCCAGTATGCCGATCCACGCCTGAAGGAAAGCGTGCCGCGCCCACAGATCCGCCGCTGGATCCAGGCAGCGCTGTTTGCGCCGGCGGAACTGACGATCCGCTTCGTCGACGCCGAAGAAGGCCGCACGCTGAACCGCGAATACCGTGAAAAGGATTACGCCACCAACGTGCTGACGTTTGCGTACACGGAAGATGAAGACGCCGAAGTGACGCAGGCCGACATCATCCTGTGCACCGACGTGCTGGAAAAGGAAGCGCTGGAACAGAAGAAGCCGCTGCTGGATCACGCGGCGCATCTGATCGTGCACGGCGTGTTGCACGCACAAGGCTACGATCACGAAGACGAAGAAGAAGCGACCGAAATGGAAACGCTGGAAACTGAAATTCTGGCGGGCCTAGGTTTCACCGATCCTTACGCGGACCGCCGATAACGCCGGTATGAACTCTGCAGCTCCGAACATTGCCGGCCGCAGCGTTGCGCTGCGACGGCATTGTTTTCTTTCTATTACTTCCTGTATTACCCTCTTATCTTACTTCCCATCCCCGCCGTCGCGATAACGCCGCACCGCCTTGCGCATGAAATCCAATTGCCGGCCGAAGCGCGTGCAATGGTCGCAAATGGCCAGATGCCAGCGCAGCGTCAGCCGCCGGGCAAAGGACAATTTGCTGTCTTGCGCCTCGCACAAGACGCGATGTGCTTCCTTGCAGTTCATATGATTGCTCCTGTGGCGCTTCGGTTGGCATTGTAAATCAGCCAGGCCCGCAGTCGCGCTTTCAGCGCCGTTCTCCGGCTCCCTGCATGTTGGTCGCGGCCGGGCGTCGTTTCTTACAGTTCACTGACAATTATTTTTAGCAGCGGTCTTCATACCGCTGCGAGCACGATTGCGCCGGTAATTTTCATTTTCTTCAAACTTCTTGTAAGAAACCGCAAGCTCGTCCGACCAAGCTGCATGAAACAACTATTCGCCATGTCTTGAGGAGACGAACTTGAAGATCCACGCTCCAATCCTTCCAACCACGTCCGCGATTATCCATCCGCTGTGGCTGCGCGTCACGCATTGGACCAATGCGCTGGCCGTCGTGCTCATGATCCTGAGCGGCTGGCGCATCTATAACGCTTCGCCGATCTTTCCATTTGCGTTTCCCAAGGCATGGACCTTGGGCGGCTGGCTGGGCGGTGCATTGCAATGGCATTTCGCGGCGATGTGGCTGCTGGCGATCAACGGCGTGATTTATCTGGCGCTTAATCTGCTGAGTGGGCGTGCACGGCGCAAGTTCTTTCCGCTGCGTCCGTTGGAAGTTTTCCAGGATTTTGTCCAGGCGCTCAAAGGCAAGCTGCAGCATGCGTCGCTGGATCATTACAACGCCGTGCAAAAGCTGGCGTATCTCTCGGTGATCGCCGACCTGGTGCTGATCGTGGTGTCGGGACTGGCGATCTGGAAATCGGTACAGCTGCCTTTGCTGCGCGACCTGATGGGTGGCTATGACAACGCACGCATCGTGCATTTCTTCGCGATGAGTTTCCTGGTGTTGTTCATTGCCGTCCATGTGGCGATGGTGGCGCTGGTGCCGCGCACCTTGCTGGCCATGCTGCGCGGACGCTGAACGGAGAACTTACCATGATCAAGAAACCAAATCGCCTGCCGTCCACGCTCGACGGCGAATTGATTCTCAAGGATGCGCGCCGCGAACTGGAATTATCGATGCCGTCGCGACGCCTGTTCGGCAAGCACGCGCTGACGCTAGGCGGCCTGTCGCTGCTGAGCGGCTGCAACCTCACCGAGCAGGAGTCGGTGAACCGCATGCTGACCAGGATTTCACGCATGAACGATGGAGTGCAGGCCTGGCTGTTCGATCCGACCAAACTGGCGCCGACGTATCCGGCCTCGATGATCACGCGGCCGTTTCCGTTCAATGCATTCTATGGCGAGGATGAAATCACCGAAGTCGACGGCGACGCCTATCGCCTCGAACTCAAAGGCCTGGTCGCCATCCGCCGCACCTGGTCGCTGGCCGAGCTGCGCCGCCTGCCGCAGGTGGAACAGATCACGCGCCACATCTGCGTCGAAGGCTGGAGCGCAATCGGCCGCTGGGGCGGCGTGCCGTTTGCCGGCTTCCTCAAACACATCGGCGCCGACCTGAGCGCGAAGTACATCGCCTTCCGTTGCGCCGACGACTATTACACCAGCATCGACATGGCCACGGCGTTGCATCCGCAGACGCAACTGACGCTGACGTATGACGGTGAAATATTGCCGCCGAAATACGGTTTCCCGATGAAGCTGCGCATGCCCACCAAGCTGGGCTACAAGAATCCGAAGCATATCGTTTCGATCGAAGTAACCAACACTTACCCCGGCGGTTACTGGGAAGACCAGGGGTACAACTGGTTCGGCGGCGCTTAGCAATGTGCCGGGCACCTGCCGTAATCATGGCGCTTTTGCCAATTTTCAACACTTAGGAGATTCACATGAAAAAAGCACTCTCGACCCTGTTCGCCTGTCTGATGATGGCTGCCGTATCGGGCGCCTACGCTGCCGACACAATGGCCAAGGACGACATGTCCAAGGATTCGATGTCCAAGGACGGCATGAAGAAAGACAGCATGGGTAAAGACGGAATGAAGAAGGACAAGATGAAGAAAGATTCCATGGGCAAGGATGCCATGGGTAAAGACGGGATGGCCAAGGATGAAATGAAAAAAGATGAAATGAAGAAGTAATCTTCGTTTCTTTCGACATGTCTGCGGCATCCCTCGCCGTGGACATGTCCGTCAGTGGACTTGTCCGTCGGGAAACTGTTGCAATTTGATCCAGCCTGCCGCTTGCATTCGTTGTGCGTCACGGGCGTGAAAATCGGGTTTTAGTAGATTTGTCATATATTTGTTGTATCCTATGGCTCATCGAAACAACGTCGGACCCACGGCTCACGCCATATGCAAGATCACTCTAGTAGCGTCAAATCTCTTGACGCTAAACCACATCGTTCCCTGTTCGAACGTCTCACCGCCCTCATCTCCCCCGAACCAGAAAACCGAGCAGAGTTGCTCGAGGTCCTGCAAGACGCCCATGAACGCAACCTGATCGACGCCGATGCGCTGTCGATGATCGAAGGGGTGTTCCAGGTATCCGATCTCGCCGTGCGCGACATCATGGTGCCGCGTTCGCAGATGGACACCATCGATATCAGCAAACCGATCGAAACCTGGATGCCCGACGTGCTGTCGACTTCGCATTCGCGCTTCCCTGCGGTCGAAGGCGAGCGCGACAAGGTGGTCGGCGTGCTGCTGGCGAAAGACCTGCTGCGCTATTACGCCGAAGAATCCTTCGACGTGCGCGACATGCTGCGCCCGGCGGTATTCATTCCCGAATCCAAGCGCCTCAACGTGCTGCTGCGCGACTTCCGCGCCAACCGCAACCACATGGCCATCGTGGTCGACGAATACGGCGGCGTCGCCGGCCTGATCACGATCGAAGACGTGCTGGAACAAATCGTCGGCGACATCGAAGACGAATACGATTTCGACGAGGAAGAAGACAATATCCTCGCCATCAAGGACGGCGCCCACGGCCCGCGCTGGCGCATCAAGGGACTGACCGAAATCGCCCAGTTCAACGAGACGCTGGAAACCGCCTTCTCCGATGAAGACGCCGATACCATCGGTGGGCTGGTCGCCAACCATCTCGGCCGCGTGCCGCGCAAGGGCGACGAGTTCGACATCGCCGGCATGCGCTTCGAAGTGTTGCGCGCCGACGCCCGCCAGGCGCATGTGCTGCTGGTGGAAAAACTGCCCGACACGCCGGCAGCCGAGGAAGAACAATAGTTTTTCCGCGTGAACTCTTCTTCGCCCATCACTGCTGACTCTACCGATGCTGCGGCTGCCGCAAATAGTCCGACGGCGTCACGCCTTGCACGCTGGACGCCGCTGTTCGCCTTGCTGGCCGGCGTCGCCAACGTGCTGGCGTTCGCGCCGTTCAACATCTGGCCGGTGCAGATCCTCACGCTGGCCTGGTTGTTCCGCCAGATTTCCCGCACCGCCTCCTTTCGTCGCAATGCGCTGACCGGCTGGCTGTACGGCTTCGGCTGGGCCGCCTGCGGTGTGCATTGGCTCTACATCAGCATGCACGACTACGGGGGCATGGCGGGATGGATGGCGGCACTGGCGGTGGGCTTGCTGGCTGCTTACCTGGGCCTCTATGCGGCATTGACCGCGACGCTCGCGAGCTGGCTGCGACAACGCTGGGCGGCATCACCGCTTGTCGTGCTGCTGCTGTTGTTGCCGGCGCTGTGGGCCTTGTCGGAATGGCTGCGCGGCTGGTTGTTCACCGGTTTTCCATGGCTGACGTCGGGCTATGCGCACAATGTCGGTCCGCTGGCCGGCTTCGCGCCCGTGGTCGGCGTCTACGGCCTGGCCTGGTTCGCCGCGATCATCGCCGGCAGCCTCGCCATGCTGAGCCTGCGCACCGGTCCGCGTGTCCTGCCTGCCGCACTGACGCTGCTGCTGGCCGGCGCCGGCGTGGCGCTGCATGCAGTCGACTGGACGCATGCACAGGGACAGCCGATCAGCGTCCGTTTGCTGCAAGGAAATATTCCGCAGGAAATGAAGTTCTCCAATGAAGCGCTGCTGTCGTCGCTGATGATGTACGACGATATGATCCGCAGCGCGCCGGCCGACCTGATCGCCACGCCCGAAACCGCGGTACCTCTGCTGCCGCAACAATTGCCGCCGGATTATCTGGCGCGCCTGACGCGCTTTGTACAGACCTCGGGCAGCCATCTGGCGCTGGGGATTCCCTTGTCGGACGGTCCGGGCCAGTACGCCAACAGCATGATCGGTTTCTCTCCCGACCCGGCCAGCGAGCGCATGCCGTATCGCTACGACAAGCATCACCTGGTGCCTTTCGGTGAATTCATCCCGCTCGGTTTCCGCTGGTTCGTCGACATGATGAACATTCCGCTGGGCGACATGACGCGCGGCAAACCCTTGCAGTTGCCGTTCCAGGTCAAGCAGCAATGGATCATGCCCAACATCTGCTACGAGGATCTGTTCGGTGAAGAGATCGCCGCCCAGCTCGGCGGCGCCTACTACGCCGGCCAGCCGCAGGCCAGCATGCTGCTGAACCTGTCCAACATCGCCTGGTTCGGCAATTCGATCGCCCTGCCGCAGCACTTGCAGATCTCCCAGATGCGCGCGCTGGAAACCGGCCGCCCGATGCTGCGCGCGACCAATACCGGCGCCACCGCCGTCATCGGCCCCAAAGGCCAGTTGGTGTCCGAATTGCAGCCTTACACGCGCAACATGCTGAGCGCATCGGTGCAGGGGTTCCAGGGCCAGACCCCCTACATCCTGCTCGGCAACAAGCTGATGCTGGCGCTGACGGTCGCTGCGCTGGCGGCGGCCTGGCTGCTGTCGCGCCGCAAACGCTAGCGCCTCCGGCGTTTTTCTTTGCTCCTTTCCTGGTTATTTCCTGCAGGTTCCTGCGTTTGGGCCGCATGGCCCCCTCAAAAACCGCTAAAATTCAGGGTTTTAGCAATTCCTTGCCCGCCATCACCGGCAACATAAAAAGATGCTTACATTTCAACAGATCATTCTCAAGTTGCAAGAATATTGGGATGCGCAAGGTTGCGCATTGCTCCAGCCCTACGACATGGAAGTCGGCGCCGGCACCTCGCACACCGCGACCTTCCTGCGCGCGATCGGACCGGAGCCATGGCGCGCTGCCTACGTGCAACCGTCGCGCCGTCCCAAGGACGGCCGCTACGGCGAAAACCCCAACCGCATGCAGCACTACTACCAATACCAGGTGGTGCTGAAGCCGGCGCCTGAGAACATCCTCGATCTGTACCTCGGTTCGCTCGAAGCGCTCGGCCTCGACCTGAAGCAAAACGACGTGCGTTTCGTCGAAGACGACTGGGAAAACCCGACCCTGGGCGCCTGGGGCCTGGGCTGGGAAGTCTGGCTCAACGGCATGGAAGTGACGCAATTCACCTACTTCCAGCAAGTCGGCGGCCTCGACTGCAAACCGGTGCTCGGCGAAATCACCTACGGCATCGAGCGCCTGGCGATGTACCTGCAAAACGTTGAAAACGTCTACGACCTGGTCTGGACCGAATGGGTCGAGAACGGCGTCAAGAAGAAGCTGACCTACGGCGACGTGTTCCACCAGAACGAAGTCGAGCAGTCGACCTTCAACTTCGAATATTCGAATACCGACTTCCTGTTCTCGCTGTTCGGCAACTACGAAGCCGAAGCCAAGCGCCTGCTGGAAGTGCCGCTGGCGTTGCCCGCCTACGAAATGATCCTGAAGGCGGCGCATACCTTCAACCTGCTGGATGCACGCGGCGCCATCTCGGTGACCGAGCGCGCCGCCTACATCGGCCGCATCCGCAATCTGTCGCGCGCCGTGGCGCAGGCATATTACGAATCGCGCGAGCGCCTCGGCTTCCCGATGGCGGGCGCCGATGTTGCACGCCAGGCTGCCTGAATAACGTATTGACCGGATCGCGCTGCGGCTGACACCGGCCGCAGCGCCAAATAAGCAAGAAATCGGCAAGAAGATAGAAAATGACTCAAACACTTTTAGTAGAACTCCTGACTGAAGAACTGCCGCCGAAAGTGCTCGCCAAACTGGGCGACGCCTTTGCCAACGGCATTTTCAACGGACTGAAATCGCGCGACTTCCTCGAAGAAGGCGCTACCGCCACCACTTACGCGACGCCGCGTCGCCTGGCAGTGTCGATCACCAACGTGCGCGCCACGTCGCTCGACAAGGCGATCCGCGAAAAGGTATTGCCGGTCAGCGTGGCGCTGGACGCCGAAGGCCGTCCGGCAGCGCCGCTGGTCAAGAAACTGGCCGCATTGGCTGCGCAAGTCGGCGCCACCGTGATCACCCCGGACCAGCTGGAACTTGCCCAGGACGGCAAGGCCGAGAGCTTCTTCTACAACTACACCGCCAAGGGCGGCGCGCTGCAATCCGGCCTGCAAGCTGCACTGGAAGAATCGGTTGCCAGGCTGCCGATCCCGAAGCTGATGAGCTACCAGCGCCAGCACGGCCGCGACGCGGGCAACACCGTTCATTTTGTTCGTCCCGCACACCGCCTGATCGCGCTGCATGGCTCGAGCGTGGTGGCGCTGAACATCCTCGGTCTCGACGCCGACAAGATCACGCAAGGCCATCGCTTCCTGTCGCAAGGCGCGATCGCGATCGACTCGCCCGAGACCTATGTCGAGACGCTGATCAGCAAAGGCAAAGTCATCCCGGGCTTCACGGAACGCAAGGAAAAGATCCGCCTCGACCTGCTCGGCAAAGCCGGCGACGACAAGGTGCTGATGCCGGAAGCGCTGCTCGACGAAGTCACGGCGCTGGTCGAATGGCCGGTGGTCTATGAATGCAAATTCGACGATCAATTCCTGGCGGTGCCGCAGGAATGCCTGATCCTGACCATGCAGACCAACCAGAAATATTTTGCGCTGACCGATACCAACGGCAAGCTGCGGTCGCGTTTCCTGATCGTTTCGAATCTGGAAACGTCCAACCCGCAGCACATCATCCAGGGCAACGAACGCGTGGTGCGTCCGCGTCTGTCGGATGCGAAATTCTTCTTCGAGCAAGACAAGAAGAAGACGCTGGCCGATCGCGTCCCGCAACTGGCCAACGTCGTCTATCACAACAAGCTGGGCAACCAGTTGCAACGCACCGAGCGCGTCAAGGCGCTGGCCGGCGCGATTGCCAAACTGCTGGGTAATGATGTGGCGCTGGCCGAACGCGGCGCGCTGCTGGCCAAGACCGATCTGCTGACCGACATGGTGGGCGAATTCCCCGAGCTGCAAGGCATCATGGGCGCCTACTACGCGCGTCACGACGGCGAGCCGGATGAAGTCGCGCTGGCCGCTTCCGAACATTACCAGCCGCGCTTCGCCGGCGACGCCTTGCCGGCGTCCGCGACCGGCACCGCCGTGGCGCTGGCCGACAAGCTCGAAACCCTGGTTGGCATCTGGGGCATCGGCCTGCAACCGACCGGCGACAAGGATCCGTTCGCACTGCGCCGTCACGCGCTGGGCGTGTTGCGCATGCTGGTTGAAAAGCGCCTGCCGCTGGCGATTCCTGCGTTGCTGCAGGCAGCCGTGGCGCAGTTCGCAGGCAACAGCAATTTCAAGGATCCGAGCGCCGACGTCAGCGCCTTCCTGTTCGATCGCCTGCGCGGCCTGCTGCGCGAGCGCAATTATTCGCCCAACGAAATCGAGGCAGTGGTGGCGCAACAGCCGGAAGTGCTGGACAACATCACCGAACGCCTGGATGCGGTCCAGGCCTTCGCCGCGCTGCCCGAAGCCGAAGCGCTGGCCGCCGCCAACAAGCGCATCACCAATATCCTCAAGAAAATCGAAGGCGGAGTGAGCGGCACCGTGCAGAACGGCTTGCTGCGCGAAGCGGCCGAGCAGGCGCTGTACTCGGCCATGCTGTTGCTGAAGCCGCAAGTCGATGCCGCCTATGCGCAAGGCAATTTCAGCGGCGCACTCAAAGCCCTGGCGCAATTGCGTCAAAACGTCGATGCCTTCTTCAACGACGTGATGGTCAACGCCGAAGACGAACAACTGCGCCACAACCGCCAGGCTTTGCTGGCTGAATTGCATCAGATGCTCAACCAGGTTGCGGACATTTCCAAGCTGGCGGCATAAGGTCCATCAGGTTCTCAGGGATAGGGTAAGAAGAACATGAAGCTGATCATTCTGGATCGTGATGGCGTGATCAACCAGGACTCGGACGCCTTTATCAAGTCGCCCGCGGAATGGATACCGATCAAGGGTTCGCTGGAAGCGATCGCCCGCCTCAACCAGGCAGGCTATCGCGTCGTCGTCGCCACCAATCAGTCGGGCGTGGGCCGCGGCCTGTTCGACATGATGACGCTCAATGCCATCCATCAGAAGATGCACAACGCTGCGCAGCAGGTCGGCGCCGATATCGACGCCGTGTTCTTCTGCCCGCATGCCGCCGACGACAACTGCGATTGCCGCAAACCCAAGCCGGGCATGTTCAACGAAATTTCCAAGCGCTTCGGCATCAGCCTGCGTGGCGGCGTGGTCACCGTGGGCGATTCGCTGCGCGACCTGCAAGCCGGTTTCGTGGCCGGCTGCGCGCCGTTTCTGGTGCTCACCGGCAAGGGCGAGAAGACCCGCGAGAAAGGCGGCCTGCCGCCCGGCACGTTGATTTATCCGGACCTCGCCGGGGTGGTCGACTTCATATTGAAAGCACCGGTAGAAATGTCGGTTTAGTGGATAGTGAGAAGGCAGCAGGCCGTCGCATTGCGGACACGGCCTCGCCGACTCTGAAAAGGGAGACTGTATTTTGCGTATCAACCTGTTTTTGCGTTCCGTGCTGTTCACGCTGGTGATGACGGTGACCACCGTGGTGTGGTCGATGGCGTGCATCCTGTTCGCCCCGTTCCCGTACGCCCGGCGCTATTACCTGACATCGCGCTGGAACGTCATCGTGATCTGGGCGGCACGTGTGATCTGCGGCATCCGCTACCAGGTCAAGGGCATGGAAAACCTGCCCGACGCGCCGGTGATCCTCCTGTCCAAGCACCAGTCGGCGTGGGAAACCATTTTCTACCTGATCATCATGCCGCGCCCGCTGGTGTTCGTGTTCAAGAAGGAACTGACCTACATCCCGTTCTTCGGCTGGGGCATCGCCTTGTTGCGCATGATCCCGATCGACCGCAGCAAGGGCCGCGACGCCTTCGCGCAAGTCGTGGTGCAGGGACGCAAGCGCCTGGCCGACGGCCAATGGGTGATCATGTTCCCGGAAGGCACGCGCATTCCGGTCGGCCAGACCGGCAAGTACAAACACGGCGGCTCGCGCCTGGCGGTGGAAACCAACACCGTGGTCGTGCCGGTTGCGGTCAATGCCGGCGAATGCTGGCCGAAGGGTTCATTCATCAAAACTCCGGGTATGATCACGGTATCGATCGGCAAGCCGATCTCGCCGGAAGGCCTGGATCCTGCACAGTTAAGCCAACGCGTTGAAAATTGGATAGAATCCGAAATGCGCGTGATTTCCCCGGCGGTTTATGCCGCCGTCGATACTAAAAGAAACTGACACCATCGGCCCCACTACATTGAAACTGCTTCGTCACTCTCAGCCGGATCCTAACCAGCTCACGCTGCAACTGGATTTCTTCACGCCGACGCCTCTGGAGACGACGCAGGACAGCCCACCGCCACCGCTTTTGCAGCAGGACTACGCACCGGCGCCCGAACTCAAACAGCAGACCCCGTTGCCGCCGATGTCGCCGCCGATCGGCCGTCCCGCCGACGGCATGCGGCGCATTCAACTGGGCGAACATCATCTCGACTATGCGCTGCTGCGCTCGAAGCGCCGCTCGATCGGCTTCCTGATCAGCGACGAAGGCTTGCGCGTGACCGCGCCGAAATGGGTGACCCTGGGAGAGATCGAAAACGCCATCCGCGAAAAGCAGCGCTGGATCTTCACCAAACTCAATGAACGCCGCGAACGCTCGGCGCGCCGCCTGCAACCGCAGATGCAATGGCGCGACGGCGCCACCCTGCCCTATCTGGGCCAGGACATCACCCTGCGTATCCGCGCCAATCAGGCGGCCGGAATCGCCTACGATGAAGACACCCTGGAGTTGACCGTAGGCCTGCCTGCCGATGCCGGCGAGCAGCAATTGAAAGACCGCGTGCAAGGCTGGTTGCAAGCCCGCGCCAAGGAAACCTTTGCAGCGCGGCTGCCGGTTTACGCTGAGAAACTGGGCGTGACCTATCAGTCGTTCGCGCTGTCGTCGGCCACCACTCAATGGGGCTCCTGCACCGCCGACGGACGCATCCGCCTGAACTGGCGCCTGATGCATTTTTCGCTGCCGCTGATCGATTACGTGATCGCGCACGAGCTGTCGCACCTGCGCGAAATGAACCACAGCCCACGCTTCTGGGCCACGGTCCAATCGATCTTCCCTGAATTCGAAACCGCCAAGCGCGCCCTGCGCGACAGCGCACCCGAGACGCTGCCGATTTTCTGACCGGCAAATCTGTTCGACAAAAACATCGGCCTGCGGCATGTCTCCATGCAGCAGGCCGATTCATTTCATACGCCGCGTTGATTCAGTCTTTGCGTTCGATGAACTCGATCTTGTAGCCGTCGGGATCCGTCACGAAGGCGATCACCGTGCTGCCGCCCTTGACCGGACCGGCTTCACGCGTCACGTTGCCGCCCGACGAGCGCGCCGCATCGCAAGCCTTGTAGGCGTCGTCGACCGAGATGGCGATATGGCCGTAGGCAGTGCCCATTTCATATTTGTCGACGCCATGGTTGTAGGTCAGCTCGAGTTCGGCGTGATCCGGATTGCTGCCGTAGCCGAGGAAGGCCAGGGTGTATTTGTATTCGGTGTTTTCGCTGGTGCGCAGCAATTTCATGCCGAGCACCTTGGTGTAGAAATCGATGGAGCGTTGCAGGTCGCCAACCCGGAGCATGGTGTGCAGGATGCGCATAATGAGCCTTTGCCTAAGAACTTATCGGAGTGCAGGATTGTAGCGCTGTTCGCGTCGGCTTGCCGGCGCGCATTATTGCCGTCGCGTTCCAGGCCGCAAATACCGCGCGCCTGCGGTCGGATGACGGCAGGCGCGCAGTAATGGCAATCACGTCAGGCAACGATCAGAACTGTTCCCAGTCGTCGTCCTTGCCGGTGACGGGGGTACGTGCCGCAGCAGGCAGACGCGGCGCTTCCTGCTTGCGCGCCAGCGATGGCGTCTTCGGCGTCACGTCATGCGGACGTTGCTGGACAGACGACGAAGCGCCGGCCTTATCCGGCAGGCGATTGCTGTCGATCTTGAAGACACCGACGATCTGCGACAGGCTGGTGGCCTGATCCTGCAGCGATTGCGCCGCAGCGGCGGCTTCTTCGACCAGCGCGGCGTTTTGCTGCGTGACCTGGTCCATCTGCGTCACTGCCTGGTTGACCTGCTCAATGCCCTCGCTTTGTTCGCGGCTGGCTTCGGTGATCTCGCCGACGATGTCGGTCACGCGGCGCACGCTGCTGACGACTTCGTTCATGGTCTGGCCGGCCTGCTCGACGAGCTTGCTGCCGGAATCCACTTTTTCCACCGAATCATCGATCAACGACTTGATTTCTTTCGCAGCGGCGGCGCTGCGCTGCGCCAATGTGCGCACTTCGCTGGCCACCACCGCGAAGCCGCGGCCCTGCTCACCGGCGCGCGCCGCTTCGACCGCGGCGTTCAGCGCCAGGATGTTGGTCTGGAAGGCAATGCCGTCGATCACGCTGATGATATCGACGATCTTGCGCGAGGACGCATTGATCGACTCCATCGTATGCACCACCTTGCCGACCACGTTGCCGCCTTCGACCGCGACGGCAGACGCCGAGACGGCCAGTTTGTTGGCTTCACGCGCATTTTCGGCATTTTGCTTGACGGTGGAGGTCAGTTCCTCCATCGACGAGGCGGTTTCCTCGAGCGAACTGGCTTGCTGCTCGGTACGGCTGGACAGGTCCAGATTTCCGGCAGCGATCTGGGTCGATGCAGTGGCGATGGTGTCGGTGCCATGGCGAACCCGGCTGACGATGTCGAGCAGGTTGTCGTTCATGGCCCGCAAGGCGCGTAGCAACTGGCCTGTTTCATCCTTGGCGGAAGCATCGAACTGCGAGGTCAGGTCACCCGCCGCAACGGTCTCTGCAACCTTGACTGCACGGCTCAACGGCGACGTGATGCTGCGCGTGACCAGCCAGGCGATCAGGCCGGCGAACACCAGCGCGATGACGCTCAGCGCAATCACCAGATTGCGGGCCTCGATATACTCTTCTTCGACTTCCTTGCTGGCGACTTGCATCAGCTCGTTCTGATGCGCAATCAGGGTTTCGACGGCAGACATGTAGGTCAGTTGCAGCGGCCGCACCGTCTGCAGCAGCAGCATCGTGGCGTCGTTCTTCGCACCAGCCACCACCAGGCGCAGCACTTCGTCGCGACCGACGTTGTATTGCGTACGCGCGTCCATGATCGACTTCATGAGTGCGCGACCCTTGTCGCCGGTGATCAGACTGTCGAGTTTTTCAAGCGTAGCCTTGGTGCTGTCGCCGGCTTTTTTGATGGTCTGCATTTCCTTGCCGATCTCGTCGGCATCTGTCATGAGCAGCACGTTGCGCGAGGATCGTGCAATCACGTTGACGTTCTTGATGATGTCGTTGGCCAGCACCGTCTTCGGATATTTGTCATTGATGACTTCGTCCATCTGCTCGTTGAGTCCGGACAGGCGCGTGACGCCGAGCACGGCCATGGAGACCAGCAACAGCACCAGGAAACCGAATCCTATGCCCAGACGTGCCCCGATCCTGAAATTCGCTATGCGCATACATTTCCCCTTGTCATGTAAAAGTGCAATTAAACGTATTGACTGACGACTGGTTAGACGTTCCCGGCTGTTCCGATGAGGATATGCCGACTATGCGCCGGGGGGATTGCGCTTCAATCGCCTTTTGTGTTGCGTAGGTACCGCCGATGCAATGGCGCAATATTGAAGTATGAAAATCCCGGCAAGATTAATCCGCAATGCCGCCCTTCGCCATCAGGAAATTCCTGATGACGACTGCCGCGCCACTTCCCCCTGTCAAATGGCAACATGCGCAAATACAGGTTTCATCTTGCGCCCGACGAACTATGATGAAAACAGTGCATCCGCACGTCCTGCAGTCATAAGCGAGCCGCTCCACGACGGAATCTGTTATCTGTTTTCCCGCATGTTTTTTGCCGCCTTTCGTGGTGCTGTTCCGACAGCACCAACTATTCAACGCCGCAAAGCAAGTTTCCTTTTTGCTTGCGAGCCTTGGTTTGGCGCGTTTATTTGCGCAATACGCAATATTTTATCAAAAAATTTGTCCGCACGACTTTGCGCCTCACGCAATATTGGCAGGAGAATTGATAAATGAATATTGGCCAAGTCCTACGCAAGATTCGCAAGGAAAGAAAAGCGAGCCTGGAAGAAATCGCATTGGTCGCAGGCACCGATGCCGCCAATCTGTCGCGCGTCGAACGCGACAAGCAGCGCCTCACGCCCGACATGCTGGAAAACGTCGCCAAAGCGCTCGACGTCCCGGTGTCGTCGCTTTATTTCATCGCCGAACAGAACATGCAGTCAGGAAAAACGGTCAGTGATGCCGGCAAGGCGGCTGCGGCGCGTCTCGAAAACGCGCTGGGACGCTTCATCCTGCTGGCGCCGCGCCGCAGGATCAGCAATTGGCGGCGGACTTCATGGAATTGCTGCTGAAATCGGCGCGTAAATAATTTACGACCGCACAGCGATCGCCGGTTCAGCCGGCGCGATGTTGCCGCAGCACGTTGGCCAGCGCGACGAACTGTTCCATCGGTACCGCTTCGGGACGCGCCTGCGGATCGATGCCGGCGGCGATCAGGTCGGCTTCGACGAGCAAGCCGGCGACGCAATTGCGGATGACCTTGCGACGTTGGGAAAACGCCTTGGTGACGACTTCTTCGAGCAGGGACTGGTCGCAGTCAAGCGGATGCGCAATCGGGATCATGCGCACGATCGCCGATTCCACGCGCGGAGGCGGATCGAAGGCGGTCGGCGGCACCACAAACATCAGCTGCATGCGGTAGCGCCATTGCAGCATCACCGAGAGGCGCCCGAAGGCCTTGCTGCCCGGGTCGGCGACCATGCGCTCGACTACTTCCTTCTGCAGCATGAAATGCTGGTCCTGCACCAGCGGCGCCAGCGCGGCCAGATGGAACATGAGCGGACTGGAGATGTTGTACGGCAGGTTGCCGACCACGCGCAGCTTGCGGCCGGCAGGCACCGGGATCGAAGTGAAATCGAATTTGAGCGCGTCGGCCGAATGCACATGCAGGCGCTTGGGATCGAACTGCTTCTGCAGGCGCGCCACCAGGTCGCGGTCGAGTTCGACCACGTGCATCTCGTCAAGCGACTCGAGCAACAGGCTGGTCATCGCAGCCAGACCCGGACCGATCTCGACCATGACATCGCCCTTCTGCGGCGCGATGGCGCTGATGATGTCGTACAGGATGGTCTGATCGGTCAGGAAATTCTGGCCGAAGCGTTTGCGGGCGATATGTTTCATAGGGAATTCTTGGCGCGGGCCATGAGCGCCGCCGTCCTGATGGCTTCGACCATGCTGCCGTGGTCGGCGCGGCCCAATCCCTGGGCGGCGAGGTCGAGTGCGGTGCCGTGGTCGACGGAGGTGCGAATGATGGGCAGGCCCAGCGTAATGTTGACGCCCTGGCCGAAGCTGGCGAACTTCAATACCGGCAGGCCCTGGTCGTGGTACATGGCGAGCACGCAATCGGCATGCTCGAGATATTTGTGCTGGAACAGCGTGTCGGCCGGATACGGGCCCGCGACATCGATGCCGCGCGCCTTGGCAGCCGCCAGTGCAGGACTGATGACATCGATTTCTTCGCGGCCGAGGTAGCCGTTCTCGCCGGCGTGCGGATTGAGGCCGGTGACCAGGATGCGCGGCCGGGCGATGCCGAATTTGTCACGCAGATCGGCATGGATGATGTCGAGCGTGCGACCCAGCCCGTCGAAGGTAATCGCCGCCGACACGTCCTTCAGCGCCAGATGCGTGGTCGCCAGCGCTACGCGCAAATGCGGGGCGTCGCCGCCGGCGAGCATCATGACGACCTGGGGCGTGGCGGTGCGTTCCGCGAGATATTCGGTGTGGCCCGTGAAGGGTACGCCGGCGTTTTTTCGGATCGAACTGCTTCTGCAGGCGCGCCACCAGGTCGCGGTCGAGTTCGACCACGTGCATCTCGTCAAGCGACTCGAGCAACAGGCTGGTCATCGCAGCCAGACCCGGACCGATCTCGACCATGACATCGCCCTTCTGCGGCGCGATGGCGCTGATGATGTCGTACAGGATGGTCTGATCGGTCAGGAAATTCTGGCCGAAGCGTTTGCGGGCGATATGTTTCATAGGGAATTCTTGGCGCGGGCCATGAGCGCCGCCGTCCTGATGGCTTCGACCATGCTGCCGTGGTCGGCGCGGCCCAATCCCTGGGCGGCGAGGTCGAGTGCGGTGCCGTGGTCGACGGAGGTGCGGATGATGGGCAGGCCCAGCGTGATATTGATGCCTTGGCCGAAGCTGGCGAATTTCAATACCGGCAGGCCCTGGTCGTGATACATGGCGAGCACGCAATCGGCGTGTTCGAGATATTTGTGCTGGAACAGCGTGTCCGCCGGATAAGGACCGGCGACATCGATGCCGCGCGCCTTGGCGGCGGCCAGCGCTGGACTGATGACGTCGATTTCTTCGCGCCCCAGGTAACCGTTCTCGCCGGCATGCGGATTGAGTCCGGTAACCAGGATGCGCGGTTGCGCGATGCCGAATTTGTCGCGCAGGTCGGCATGGATGATATCGAGGGTACGGCTCAGGCCATCAAAAGTGATCGCCGCCGACACGTCCTTGAGCGCCAGATGCGTGGTCGCCAGCGCCACCCGTAAATGCGGCGCATCGCCTCCGGCCAGCATCATCACTACCTGCGGCGTGGCGGTGCGTTCGGCGAGGTATTCGGTATGACCGGTGAATGGCACGCCGGCGTCATTGATCGTGCTCTTCTGCAGCGGCGCAGTGACGATGGCGTCGAATTGTCCTTGCAGCGCCCACTCGACCGCAACGTCGAGCGTCTGCAGCACGGCGCGGCCATTGCGCGCATCGAGCACGCCGGGAACTACCGGCTCACTGGTGGGGCAATCGATGACGATCAGGCGGTCTTGCGGAAAATTGGGCAATCCGCTGTTGCGAAAGGCCTGCAGCGACAAGGCCGACAAGGCGATGGCCGGGTCCAGCGCCTGCGCAGTCTGCGCCAGGAAGGCAGCATCGCCGAGCAGCACGCTGCGCACTTCTGCACGCAGCTGCCAGGCGGCCTTGACGGAAATTTCCGGGCCGATGCCGGCCGGCTCTCCGCAGGTGATCGCCAGCGTGGGGCGCCGGCGTTGAACTTCAGGGACTGCGGACAGGGCTGCGGACATCGGAGGGATCAGTTGTCGTCGGTGCGGAACTCGACGTAGGCGCGGTCACGCAGCTGACGCAACCAGTCTTCGGTCGCTTCGTCGATCTTGCGCTCGCGAATCGCCTGACGTGCAGCCAGACGTGCGCGCTCCTGCGAACCGTCGTCGGTCTTGCGTTCGACCACCTGGATCAGGTGGAAGCCGAACGGCGATTCGATCGGCTGGCTGACTTCGCCCGGCTTCAATTCGTTCATGGCGCGCTCGAATTCCGGCACGGTGTCGCCCGGATAGATCCAGCCCAGGTCGCCGCCCTTGGACGCCGACAGGTCGTTGGAATACAGCTTGGCCAATTCTTCGAAGGTCGCCGCCTTGTGATCCAGGCGTTCTTTCAGTTCGAGCAGTTTGCGACGCGCTTCAGCGGCAGACACCACTTGATTGACCTTGATCAGGATATGGCGTGCATGCGTTTGCTCTACGGCCGGCGCACCAGCCTTGCCGGTGGCGCTGGCATTACGGCGATCAATCAGCTTGAGGATATGGAAGCCGTTGCCGCTCTTGACGATGGAGGAGACTTCGCCCGGCTTCAGGCTCGCCACCGCGTCGAGGAACAACTGCGGCAGACGGTCCTGCGCGCGCCAGCCCAGGTCGCCGCCGCTGAGTGCATCGCTGCTGTCGGAATAGGTTGCCGCGGTCTTGGCGAAATCGGCGCCGGTCTTCAATTGGCGCAACACTTCTTCCGCGCGCTGGCGGCGTGCCGCAACTTGCTCCGGCGAGGCGTTTTCCGGCACGCGCACGAGGATTTGCGCCAGGTTCAGGTCCTCGTGTTTGACGGAGGTATTGTTCTCGGCGGCCAGGTAGTTGTCCACTTCGGATTCCGACACCAGCACCTTGTTGTCGACTTCGCGTTCGCGCAGGCGCTGCATGATGATTTCACGGCGGATGTCTTCACGGAAGGCCGGATAGGCCATGCCTTCGCGCTCGAGCTGGACGCGGAAATCTGCGAGCGACATCTTGTTCTGTTCAGCGATGCGCAAGATCGCACGATCCAGCATGGCGTCGTCGACAACGATGCCGTTTTCTTTCGCCATTTGGGTCTGCGCGCGCTCAACGATCATGCGTTCCAACAGTTGGCTTTGCAACTGGTTGCGTGGCGGCAAGGCGACGCCTTGGGCGGTGAGACGTTTCTGCACCGACGCCAGGCGTTCGGACAGTTCCTGGCGCGTGATCACGTCATTGTTGACAACCACAAGAATGGAGTCGACCGGACGCGGCGCACGCGATGTCGCAGCTGCAGGCGCAGGAGCGGGTGTCGCCGTCGGCGGCAGCTGCAATCCGGGAACGGCAGGCGTGGCGGTCGCGGCGAATTGCGCCTGGGCGCTGCCGATCATGCCGAACGACATGCACATCAAGACGATGCCGGAGGTGATGCGAGCGAGAGGATGACGGCGCGAGGAAATGGAAGCGTTCATATGATTATCGGTTTAATAACGTGTGAGATCGTCTGGCTTGTTGATGATCTGATAGCCGGGAATGCTGGCGCTCAGCGCATCCAGCGGATTCGAGCCAATCTTGGAGAAACCATTCAGCTCAAGCTGGATGAAGAACGAAGTGGACGCCTTGCTCGACGAAGTCGGAATGCGCTGCGCCACCAGGCGGAACACCCAGCAATCGGCCTTGTATTCCATGCCCAGCAAACCTTCTGCCACGGTCTTGTCAGGGATTGAATAGTTGATGCGGCTGACAGCATACCAGCGTTGCGACACCGGCCATTGACCGGAGATATCCATCTGCTTGAGGATGCCGGTGGCATTGGTGCGGTCGAGACGATAGGTCAGGTTCAGCACTTTCTTGGGTGCCGGTTGCCAGCGCGCGCCGAAATTGGAACGCACCATCTGCCGCAGCGTTTCGCTGTATTGAACGGTGTTGTCGAGGGAGAGCTGTCTGGTGATCTGACCGCCCAAGGACAACAACAGATCGGATTTGCTACCGTTGACGGTGGCCGAAGTGCCATCCAGCACAACCTTGGGATCGGCAAAATAGAAACGCTGACCAACCGCCATACGCAACCGTTCGAGGCCGTCTTCTTCGATGAAGCGAGACACCAGCGCCCCGGTAATCTGATTCGCGTCGCTGATGCGGTCATGACCGACGAAACGGTTTTCGCTGAAGATCTGCGCGTAGTTGAAATCCGCCAGACCCGAGTCGAAATTCGGATATTGGCTCTGATCGCGATAGGGCGTACGCACGTAGAACAAACGCGGCTCCAGCGTTTGCGTCATGTCGCGTCCGAACAAACGTGTGTCGCGCTCAAAAGTCATGCCGGCATCCAGAGAATAAGTCGGCACCACGCGCGTCAGATTGGTCGGTGCGCCGACGCTGACGTTGTTCAAGCGGTACGTGGTCGCATCAAGGGACGCTTTCGGCGTAATGAAATAACCGGGACGGATGATCGGATAGGCGATCGACTGATTGGCATACATGCGGTCGCCGCCAACCATTTCGGAACCCGCCGAAGTACCGGCGGTGAAAGTGTTCGAAAAACGCGCAAATTCAGAAGCAAAATTGAAGTCAAAACCGCCGACATCCTGACGGGCGGCGGTCAAGGTCAACTGCGGTACACGGTCATACGGCTTCTGGATAGGATTGTTGACATCCTGCAGCAATTGATATTTCGTGACGCGTCCTACGGCGCTCCAATACGTCGCGGAGTAAGCGAGGCTTACGTCTCGGGTCAACAGGCGCTGCGTACTGGCCGTCACCGAATGCGAAAAATCGCTCGGATAGTCGTTGTCCGACGCCTTGTTCACATTCCAGCCGAACACCAGATTCGGCGCCAGCGTTTGCGAATGCAGGGATGAAAGGGAGTAGCGCCCGGTACCGGTCACACGATCCTGAATGCCTTCAACCCTGGTCGTTCCGGAATAGTCCTCGCCCAGATAACGACCTTCAATACCCATTTGCAAACCGCGCCGCGCAATATAACGCGGATACAGCGTCAGGTCCCGATTTGGCGCGATATTGAAATAATAAGGCACCGTCAGCTCCGCGCCACCCGTGCTGGTGACGCCGAAGGTCGGCGGCAGCACGCCCGACTTGCGCTCACCCGACAGCGGAAAAGACATCAGCGGTGCACCGAGGATCGGCACACCCTTGAAATAGACGACGCCGCTATGCATGGTGCCGACGTCGCGGCCGCTGTCGAGATCCATGGTCGACGCCTGGATGTACCAGTCCGGATCGAGCGCTTCGCAGGTGCTGTAGGTGCCTTCGGTGACCTTGGCCTGGTCGTCGGAAAGGAAGTCGATCTTTTCAGCCTTGCCGCGTCCGCCGTTCTTGCCGAACAGGTAAGTCGGGTTGGTCACGTAACCCTTGCCCGAATCCATGTTCATCAGCGCCTTGTCGCCGGTGTAGCGATCCTGCAGACGCTTCATCCAGACGTGCCCGGTCGCTTCGACCTCGTCCTTGATGATGCGGTATTCGGCCTTGTCGGCCTTGATGGTGGTTTCGCCGCGGACCACTTCGACGTCGCGGTCAAGGTTGATCTGTCGATCAGGCCGGCCGGTCATCTGCTCGGCGCTGACGTTGACCGGGGCATCCTTGTCATCGGCCTTGGCGCTGGGCGTGGCCGGGGTATTCTGGGTGGTCTGCGCCTGCGCGGAGACCGGCAAAACGGTCGTTGCCGACGCCGCGACGGCGAGAGAGGCCAGGGACGTAAAGAAACGCGACATCCGCAAGTCGGCACAACGACCAAATGGAAACTTGAAAAAGCGGATCATGTAAAGAAGCGTTCAAACACCATGGCAGGCGATTTTTTGGATTTAATCCCTTATTATATGGGAACTCAACATCATCAAACGAATTCCTCTGATTGTTCATGTCTTTAAATAATTCCCCTGCCGATCCGCGCCTGTCCCTGCTGCAAGAATGGCTGCCCACCCTCGCCACCCCCACCAATGTCGATACGCTGCGCCCCGCTTCGGCCGATGCCAGCTTCCGCCGTTATTTCCGCGTGGACACGCCGGATGGTAAAACGCTGATCGTCATGGACGCGCCGCCACCGCAAGAAAACGTGCGCCCATTCATCCATGTCGCCGAGGTCTTCGGCAAAACCGGCGTGTCGGTGCCGACCCTACTGGCGCAGGATGTCGAACGCGGCTTCCTGCTGTTGTCGGACCTGGGCACGACGACTTACCTGAATCAGCTCAACAACGACACCGCCCACAAGCTCTACATCGACGCCATCGATGCGCTGGTGCTGCTGCAGACCCAGAGCAAGCCAGATGTGCTGCCGGAATACGACCGCGCCCTGCTGTCGCGCGAGTTGCAGTTGTTCCCCGACTGGTACATCGCCAGGCACCTGAACGTGACGCTGACCGACGACCAGAAGAACACGCTGAGCAAGGTCTTCGACACGCTGCTGGCCAATAACCTGTCGCAGACGCAGGTGTTCGTCCACCGCGACTATCACTCGCGCAACCTGATGGTCCTGCCGACCGGCAATCCGGGCATCATCGATTTCCAGGACGCGGTCTACGGCCCGATCACGTACGATCTGGTTTCGCTGCTGCGCGACGCCTACATCCAGTGGGACGAAGAAATGGTGCTGGACTGGGTCATCCGCTACTGGGAACGCGCCAAGCGCGCCGGCCTGTCGGTGGCGCCGGACATCGATACCTTCTATCGCGATTTCGAGTTCATGGGCCTGCAGCGTCATCTGAAAGTGCTGGGCATATTTGCACGCCTTTACCATCGCGACGGCAAGGACGCTTACCTGAAGGACATGCCGCTGGTCATGGAATACACGCTCAAGGCGGCACGCCGCTACAGCGCGCTGATCCCGCTGGTCAGACTGATCGAGAAGCTGGAAGACAAAGCGCCGCAAGTCGGCTACACCTTCTGAGGCCGGCTACGCCATGAAAGCGATGATTTTTGCCGCCGCATGCGCCCGCTGACCGATACCTGCCCCAAACCTCTGCTGAAAGTACGCGGCCGCCCGTTGATCGTCTGGCAGATCCTGAACCTGGTGCGCGCCGGCATCACTGAAATCGTGATCAACCACGCGCATCTCGGCCACCTGCTTGAAGAAACGCTGGGCGACGGCTCGCAGTTCGGCGCGCAGATTCAGTATTCTGCCGAGGGAACTGCACTGGAAACCGCCGGCGGCATCGCCAAGGCGCGCCACCTGCTCGGCGAAGAAGTGTTCGTCGCCATCTCGGGCGATATCTACATCCCTCATTTCGATTTCGAACAGGTCAAAACCGTCCTCGAAGACAACGACCTGTGGGGAAATCCGATACCATTGGACAAGCGCGACGTCGCCTGGATCTATCTGGTGAAAAATCCACAGCACCATCCCACCGGCGATTTCGCGCTGAACAGTTTTTCGATCGCCAATGAAGGATCGCCCTTGTTCACCTTCGCCAATATCGGCGTGTACCGACCGCAGATGTTCGACGCCATTGCGCCGGGTGAACATGCCAAGCTCGGCCCCCTGCTGCGCGAATACGCGGCGCGTGGCCAGGTCGGCGGAGAAATTTACCGCGGCGAATGGATCAACGTCGGCACCGTCGAACAGCTGGAAGAATTGAATACGCCCCTCGCCGGCAGATAATCCGGATCACCCGGAAGAAAGCACCAAGATGACCACAGCCTCCTTTATCGCCCGCCGCGCCAGCTTGATCGCGCAGATGCAAGCAAAAGGCGGCGGCGTCGCCATCATCCCGACCGCGCACGAAGTCATGCGCAATCGCGACGCCGACTATCCTTATCGCCACGACAGTTATTTCTACTATCTGTCCGGTTTCACGGAACCGGAAGCGGTCATCGTCCTGATTGCCGCTCCGGGCAAGGAAAGCCGCAGCATTCTGTTCTGCCGCGACAAAAATCTCGAACGTGAAATCTGGGACGGTTATCGCTACGGCCCCGATGCCGCGCGCCAGGAATTCGGTTTCGACGAAGCCTTCGCCGTCGATACGCTCAACAAGGAAATGCCGCAATTGCTGGCCGATGCACCGGCCGTTTTTTATGCGTTGGGCCGCGACGTCAAGCGCGATGCGCAGCTGCAGGAATGGTTGCAAAGCGTACGCGCACTTGGTCGTTCCGGCATCACCGCACCATCATCCATCGTCGACGTCAACGTGCTGCTCGACGAGATGCGCCTGTTCAAGGACGCCGGCGAAATCGCGGTCATGAAACGCGCCGGACTCATTTCGGCCGAAGCGCATTGCCGCGCCATGCGCCTGTCGCGTCCCGGCCTGCGCGAATATCATCTGGAAGCCGAGCTGCTGCACGAATTCCGCAACAACGGTTCGCAATATCCGGCCTACGGCTCCATCGTCGCCACCGGCGCCAACGCCTGCGTGCTGCATTACCGCGCCGGCGACGCCGAACTCAGGGACGGCGACCTGGTGCTCATCGATGCCGGCTGCGAACTCGACAGCTACGCTTCCGACATCACGCGCACCTTCCCGGCCAACGGCAAGTTCTCCGGTCCGCAAAAAGAACTGTACGAGATCGTCCTGGCCGCGCAAGACGCCGCCATCGCCGACACCCGCCCAGGCAAACGCTTCATGGACGGCCACGACGCCGCCGTGCGCGTGCTGGCGCAAGGCATGCTCGACACCGGCCTGCTCGACAAGAACAAGGTCGGCTCGCTCGACGACGTGATCGCCAAGGGCGACTATCGCCAGTTCTACATGCATCGCACCGGCCACTGGCTGGGCATGGACGTGCACGACGTCGGCGAATATCGCGACCCGGCCACGGCCGATGGCGACAAGCCGTGGCGCACGCTGCAACCGGGCATGGTGCTGACGGTCGAGCCGGGCATCTACGTGCGCCCTGGCGAAGGCGTGCCGGAAAAATACTGGAACATCGGCATCCGTATCGAAGACGATGCCCACGTCACGCCGGACGGCTGCGAAATCCTGACCACGGCCGTGCCCAACAAAGTGGCCGACATCGAAGCGCTGATGCGTTCGGCGTGAATCGTTACGGATATCTTTCCACGCCTGCCATGAGTTCTTCCGACACCGCCGCGCCAGCCCAGCCGGATTACGACGTCATCATCTGCGGCGCCGGTCCGGTCGGCCTCAGCGCCGCCGCACTGCTGCACAAGCGCGGCATGCCGGCGCACCGCATCGCACTGATCGACGCCAAGTCGAGCGAGCAGGCGGCGCAGGATCCGCGCACGATTGCGCTCTCGCACGGCAGCCAGCAAATCCTGCAGGAAATCGGCACCTGGTCCCTGATGGCGCCATCGGTGACATCGATCAACCAGATCCACGTGTCGCGACGCAAGCATTTCGGCCGCACGCTGATCAATCGCGAAGACTACGCCCTGCCCGCACTCGGTTATGTGGTGCGGTATGGCGCGCTGGTGACAGCCTTGTCCGCAGCGCTGACGAAGACCAACGTGGCCGTGCTGCGCCCGGAGCAAGTGTCCGCCATCGATGAGCAAGGTCTGCAGGCCGACGTACGACTGGCCGACGGCCGCACGCTCAGCGCCGGCGTCGTGGTGCAGGCCGAAGGCGGCGTGTTCTCGGAACAAACCGCCAAGGCCGTCCAACGCGACTACGATCAGGTCGCCATCGTCGCCCACGTCACCGCCACGGCCGCGATTGCCCATCGCGCGTTCGAACGCTTTACCGCGCAAGGGCCGCTGGCTTTGTTGCCGCAGGATGACGGTTATGCGCTGGTGTGGTGCGTGCGTCCGGACACGGCAAGGCGCCTGCTGGCGCTCGATGAAAAGGCGTTCCTGCACGAACTCGGCGAAGTCTTCGGCGGACGGGTTGGCCGCTTTGCTTCCTGCAGCGCTCGCCATAGTTACCCACTGGGCCTGAACGCCGCACCCGCCGCCTCCGCACGCACGGTCGCCATCGGCAACGCCGCGCAAACACTGCACCCGGTCGCGGGCCAGGGACTCAACCTGGGTCTGCGTGATGCCGCGGTATTGGCAAGCGCGCTGACACGCACAAGCTCCACGCCTGCCGCACTCGAACAATTCGCTGCGCAGCGGCGGCGCGACCGCAACGCCACGATCAGGCTGACCGACATGATGGCGCGGGTTTTCGCCAGCGCGCCGGATGGTGCGCCGTCGCAGGCGCTGCTCGGATTGTCATTGGGATTGATCGACGTTGCCGCGCCGGCGAAACGCGTCCTGGCCGAACAGATGATGTTCGGCTGGCGTTAAGCTTGCCCTGAATCCCTTGCCGCAGTGTCCGGCATGAGACAATGCAGCATTGCCGCACGCTTGCGGTCCTGACTGACAAGACCATGAAATAAGATCATGAAACAAGATCCCCGCTTTCCCAATCTGTTCATCCTCAACCACCCGCTGATCCAGCACAAGCTCTCGCACATGCGCGACAAGCGCACTTCGACGCGCACCTTCCGCGACCTGCTGCGCGAGATCACCTTGCTGATGGGCTACGAAATCACGCGCGACCTGCCGCTGACCACCGAGTCGATTGAGACGCCGCTGGTCACCTACGATGCACCGGTGATCGCCGGCAAGAAACTGGCCGTGGTTCCCGTGCTGCGCGCCGGCATCGGCATGAGCGACGGTTTGCTGGAATTGATCCCCTCGGCACGCGTCGGCCATATCGGCGTGTATCGCAACGACCAGCACCAGCCGGTGGAATACCTGGTGCGCCTGCCCGACCTGCAAGACCGCACCATGATCCTGTGCGACCCGATGGTGGCGACCGGCAACTCCGCTGTGTACGCCATCGACGTCCTCAAGAAACGCGGCGTGACGGCCGAGAACATCATTTTCGTCGCGCTGGTGGCGGCACCCGAAGGCGTACAGGTATTCCATGATGCACATCCCGATGTGAAGCTGTATGTCGCCTCGCTCGATTCGCATCTCGACAGCCATGCCTACATCGTGCCGGGCCTGGGCGATGCAGGCGACCGGATTTTCGGCACCAAATAAATCTCAGCACCATGAAAAAAGCCGCCGGATGTTGAATCCGGCGGCTTTTTTACTTCATGCAATCAAGGCTTACTCAACCGCCTTGACCATATCCTCAATGACTTTCTTGGCGTCGCCGAAGACCATCATGGTCTTGTCCATGTAGAACAGTTCGTTGTCCAACCCGGCATAACCGGCTGCCATCGAACGCTTGTTGACGATGACCGTCTTGGCCTTGTATGCCTCAAGAATCGGCATCCCCGCGATCGAGGACTTCGGATCCTTGGCCGCCGGATTGACCACGTCGTTGGCGCCCAGCACCAGCACCACGTCGGCCTGACCGAACTCGCTGTTGATGTCTTCCATTTCAAAGACCTGGTCGTAAGGCACTTCCGCTTCGGCCAACAGCACGTTCATGTGACCCGGCATGCGGCCGGCCACGGGATGGATCGCGTACTTCACGATCACGCCCTTGTGGGTCAGCTTCTCGGTCAGTTCCTTCAGTGCATGCTGCGCGCGCGCCACCGCCAGGCCGTAGCCCGGCACGATGATCACGGTTTCCGCATTGCCCATCAGGAAAGCCGCGTCGTCAGCCGAACCCGACTTGACGTTGCGCTGCGCCTGGCCGCCAACTGCGGCAGCAGCGGCAGGATCGCCACCAAAACCGCCCAGAATCACATTGAAGAACGACCGGTTCATCGCCTTGCACATGATGTACGACAGGATCGCACCGGACGATCCGACCAGCGAACCGGCGATGATCAGCATCGAGTTATTCAGAGAGAAACCAATGCCCGCTGCGGCCCAGCCGGAGTAGCTGTTCAACATCGACACCACCACCGGCATGTCGGCGCCGCCGATCGGGATGATGATCAGCACGCCGAGCACGAAGGCGATTGCCGCCATGATGATGAACGGCAGCCAGTTCTGCGTCAGCACGAAGATCACGCCGAAGCCGATCATCGCCACCGCCAGCAACAGGTTCAGCATGTGCTGGCCCGAGAAGCTGACCGGCGCCCCCTGGAACAGGCGGAACTTGTACTTGCCCGACAGCTTGCCGAACGCAATCACCGAACCGGAGAAGGTGATCGCGCCGACGAAGGTGCCGATGAACAATTCGACGCGATTGCCCAGCGGGATCGCTTCGCCGTGCGCGGCGATGTTGAAGGCCCATGGCTCTGCAACTGCAGCGACGGCGATACAGACTGCCGCCAGACCGATCAGCGAGTGCATCGCCGCGACCAGCTCAGGCATCTTGGTCATCTCGACGCTGCGCGCAAGATACGCCCCGATGCCGCCACCGACGATCACGCCGCCGGCCACCAGCAGGTAACCGATGTCACCGGAAGGATTGCCGCCCTCGCCCTTGATCTTGACGATCAGCGCCAGCGTGGTCAGCACCGCAATCACCATGCCGGCGATGCCGAAGCTGTTGCCGCGCCGCGCCGTGGCCGGGTGCGACAGGCCCTTCAGGGCCTGGATGAAGCAGATCGATGCGATCAGGTACAGCAGGGTCACCAGGTTCATGCTCATGCTTGTTCTCCCGACTTGGCCTTGGGCTCTTTCTTCTTGAACATTTCCAGCATGCGCTGCGTGACCATGAAGCCGCCGAAGACGTTGACCGCCGCCAGCGCCACGGCCAGCGTGCCGGCGATGCGGCCGACCGGTCCTTCTGTCAGGCCGGCCGCCAGCATGGCGCCGATGATGATGATCGCCGAGATGGCGTTGGTGACCGCCATCAGCGGCGTGTGCAAGGCCGGCGTAACGGTCCAGACCACGTGGTAGCCGACGTAGATCGCCAGTACGAAGATGATCAGGTTGATGATGGTGTGACTGACTTCCATGATGTCATTCCTTTCTGTGGCTGCGGCATGAATTTATTGGTCGATGCCGCGACCTGTTTGGTTTTATATGGCTTTCAGGCTGGTGATGTGATTCTTGTCGTCGACGAAAACGATCTTCGGTACATAGCTGGCGATTTCTGCGTCCGTCATGGGTGCATAGGTGCAGATGATCAGCAGATCGCCCAGGTGCGCGCGGCGGGCTGCCGCGCCGTTCAGGGAAATCTCGCCGCTGCCACGCCTGCCGCGGATAGCGTAGGTGGAGAAGCGTTCGCCGTTGTTGACGTTGTACAGCTCGATCTTTTCAAACTCCCGGATATCGGCGGCTTCCAGCAGGTCTTCGTCGATACCGCAGGAACCTTCGTAGTTCAGGTCACATTCGGTCACAGTCGCGCGGTGGATCTTCGCGCGCAGCATGATTCGTTGCATAAGGCTTTACTCTTTAATTCTCTTGTTCTGCTCCGGAACGCTGGCGCGAACCGGCATGGATGATGCGACGCATTGACGTTGCGTTGATGCTGCCTTATTTGCGCAGCACTTCGCCGCCGCTGCACAACAGAGTCGCCGCGACGATGTCGTCTTCGCGGTTGATGACCAGCTTGCCTTCGGCATCGACGATCAGCTTGAGGAAATCGAGCACGTTACGCGAATACAGGGCCGAGGCATCAGCCGCCACCAGCGCCGCCAGATTGCCTTCGCCAATGATGTGCACGCCGTGCTTGATCACCGTCTTGCCCGGCTCGGACAACGGACAGTTGCCGCCCTGGTCGACCGCCATGTCGAGGATGACCGAACCCGGCTTCATGGCCTTGACGGTTTCTTCGCTGATCAGCACCGGCGCCTTGCGGCCCGGAATCAGCGCAGTCGTGATGATGATGTCGGCTTGCTTGGCGCGCTCATGCACCAGCTCGGCCTGACGGCGCATCCAGTCGGCCGGCATCGGACGTGCATAGCCGCCGACGCCCTGGGCGATTTCCTTTTCTTCATCGGTGATGAAGGGTACATCGAGGAATTTGGCGCCCAGCGATTCAATCTGTTCCTTGACGGCCGGACGCACGTCGGATGCCTCGATCACGGCACCAAGACGCTTGGCCGTCGCAATCGCCTGCAAACCGGCGACGCCGGCGCCCATGATCAGCATGCGCGCGGCCTTGACGGTGCCCGCGGCGGTCATCAGCATCGGCATGAAACGCTGGTAGGTATTGGCAGCCATCAACACGGCCTTGTAGCCGGCAATGTTCGCCTGCGAGGACAGCACGTCCATCGACTGCGCGCGGGTGGTGCGCGGCGCAGCTTCCAGCGCGAAAGCGGTCAATCCGGCGGCGGCCATCGCGGCCAGGTTGTCGGCATCGAACGGATTCAGGATACCGACCACGACGGTGCCGGACTTCAGGCGTGCACGTTCGTCCGCACTCGGCGCGCGCACCTTGAGCAAGGCTTCGGCGCCATAGACGTCGGCCGCGGCGGCAATGACCGCGCCGGCGGCGACATAGGCTTCGTCCGTAATGCTGGATTTGGTGCCGGCCCCCGACTCCACCAACACCTCATGTTTGGCGGCAACCAGTTTCTTGACCGTTTCCGGGGTTGCCGCAACGCGTGTTTCTCCGTCCCGACTTTCGACGGGGATGCCTAGCCTCATTCAGAGCTCCTGTAGTTGTAAATTCTTACCGGAATCTTACACGTAAAATTTGAAGATCAACAACTTTGCGCAAAAGCATTGCAGGAGCCGGGACTCGCATATGCGATGCGTTCCGGGCCGCCGCGCTGAAGCCTTTGTCCAGCCACGGTAAAATGTCGGCTCTTGTAAGGAATATTATGTCTGAAGTCTGGAAACCCTCCGTCACGGTCGCAGCGATCATCGAGCGCGAGGGCCGTTTTTTGATGATAGAAGAGCAGGCCGGCGACGGCTTGCGCCTGAACCAGCCGGCCGGCCATCTCGACCAGGGCGAGACGCTGACGCAGGCGGTGGTGCGCGAGGCGCTGGAAGAATCCGCCCACGATTTCGAGCCGACCGCGCTGGTCGGCATGTACATGTCGCGCAATGTCTCGTCCTCGCGCGGCGGCGCCGACACGACCTACTTGCGTTTTGCGTTTGCCGGCACACTGGGCCTGCAGCATGATCGCCCGCTGGATGACGGCATCGTGCGCACGCTGTGGATGGCGCGCGACGAGATCGCCGCCTGCCGCGAACGCCATCGCAGCCCGCTGGTGCTGCGTTGCGTGGACGACTACCTCAGCGGCCAGCGCGCGCCGCTGTCGCTGCTCCATACGGACCCCAGCGTGACGGCATCGACGGAAATCGCCGCAGGAGTCGCTCATGGCTAAGAAAAAAGTGGTGATCGGCATGTCCGGCGGCGTCGATTCGTCGGTCTCCGCCTGGCTGCTGAAGGAACAAGGCTACGAGGTAATCGGCCTGTTCATGAAGAACTGGGAAGACGACGACGATTCCGAGTACTGCTCGACGCGTCAGGACTGGATCGACGCGGTCAGCGTCGCCGATGTGGTCGGCGTCGACATCGAAGCCGTCAACTTCGCCTCTGAATACAAGGACCGCGTGTTTGCGGAATTTTTGCGTGAATACCAGGCCGGCCGTACGCCCAACCCCGACGTGCTGTGCAACGCCGAGATCAAGTTCAAGGCCTTCCTCGACCATGCCATGCATCTGGGCGCGGACCTGATCGCCACCGGCCACTATGCGCGCGTACGCGAAAATCCGGTCGGCAAGTTCGAGCTGATGAAAGCGGTGGACGCCAGCAAGGACCAGAGTTATTTCCTGCATCGGCTGAACCAGGCGCAATTGTCGAAAACGCTGTTTCCGCTGGGCGAAATCCACAAGACCGAGGTGCGCAGGATCGCCGAGCAACTGAAACTGCCGAACGCGACAAAAAAGGACTCGACCGGCATTTGCTTCATCGGCGAACGGCCGTTCCGGGAATTCCTGAACCGCTACCTGTCTTACAAACCCGGTCCGATGAAGACGCCTGACGGCGACATCGTCGGCGAACATGTCGGCCTGAGCTTTTATACTCTGGGCCAGCGCAAGGGCATCGGACTGGGCGGCATCAAGGCGCATCAGAACGCCGACGGCAACAGCGACGCCTGGTATGTCGCCCGCAAGGACGTCGACACCAACACACTTTATATCGTGCAGGGTCATGAGCATCCATGGCTGCTGTCGTCGCAACTCGGCGCCAGCCAGATCAGCTGGGTCGCCGGCGAGGCGCCCAATATGAGCGGGGCCGGACTGAGCGCCAAGACGCGCTACCGCCAGGCTGACGTGCCCTGCTCGTTCAGCGATGCCGGCGGCCGCTTCGATCTGCGCTTCAGCGACCCGCAATGGGCCGTGACGCCAGGTCAATCGGCCGTGCTGTACCAAGGCGACGTTTGCCTTGGCGGCGGCATTATCGAGTCCGTTTAGACACTTCCGCTCCTTTGAAGCGCCCCGCTTGCCTTGCGCAGCGGGGCGTTTTTGCTTTTTCGGCAACAAAATCCGGCGTGTCGATTTCCCCGCGGCAAGAAACTCGCAACAAATCATAAAAGAGCTTGCAGTCTTGGATCAAATGACGAATAATCTAAATAAGAATTGTTCGTATTTAATAGGAGTTCATGATGAACCAACTGATCGAGCACGGAACCGAGCGTCGCAACAAACCGGCCACAGCAGCCAATGGCTCCCCCATTACGCGCATCAAGAGCCAGGATTTGTTCCGGCAAATGCGCGAGTTGGAAATCGACCATGGCGGCCGTATTTATAAACTGCGTCTGACGCAGTTGAACAAATTAATTCTGACGGCGTAACCATATTAAGGAGTCGCTTCAGGATTCGTAGTGAAGCGATGTAAAAACCAGCCAGCCAACGGTGATGCCATGCGTTACGCGTTAGCCAGCCAAGCTAGCCGATTAAGGAGAGTTTGATGGTTACCGACAAAATGGATTCCGCTTTCGTGGAACCCAATAACGCACCGGCACAGCCAGAGCTGCTGGTCTCAGCAGTGCTGCATTTGATGTCTCATTACACTGCCAGTAATCAGGAAACCAAAAGCTGCGTCAAATTGGCGTCAGTGATTGAACGACACCTGAAAGCGCTGGCGGATTTGCCGAATCTGGCGCCGGTATTGCGGGCAACTTGCCAACAATTGTCGGAACAGTGGGGTACCGTAGTGGAACGAACGATGCCGCAACCCGAGAAATTTAATCTGTTCGCTCGCATCGTTTCAGGAGCGAGATCCATTTAAGAGCCTACATACCCGGGCGGCAAGGCGTACAATGATCGTATGTGTTTGTAACAACATTTCCGAAGGCAAGATTCACCAGGCAGTGAACGCAGGCATGACCACCATGTCCGAGCTTCGCAAGGAGCTCGGTATTGGCACTTCTTGCGGCAAATGTCATACCTGCGCCAAACATGTCCTCCGCGAATGTCTGAGCAACTCCAATCAAACACGCAACACAGTGCAGACTCTGGTATTCCGTGCGAATACCATGATTGCCTAAAGATCACTTCATTCATGAACGCTTTATCGCCTACTATGAGTAGCAGCTCGTCCAATCCTGCTGGCGCCGCCTGGCGCCAGGTCAAGAAAATCGGCCCGCTCGGCTTCATCATCCTGCTGCATATCGCCTTCTTCTATGCGCTGCAAAGTGGCCTCATCCATCAGGTCGCCAGCGCGATTCCGAAGGAAGTGATCGCCACCTTCATCGTTCCCGAGAAAGCACCTGAGCCGGCCCCGCCCAAGGCCCAACCGGCGCCGCCCAAGGAAGTGAAGATCGTCAAGAAGGCGGTGACGCCGCCCAAACCCATCCCGGTCACCGAAACGCCCGCTCCCACGGCCATCACGGCGCCGCCGCAACCGCCGCAGCCTGCCGCCCCGGCGCCACAGGTGGCCGCCGAGCCGACCCCGGCGCCCGCCGCGCCGCCCGGACCGGTGCTGCCCAAGCAGATCACCTCCGGCATCGAATACATTGAACCGCCTCGCGTCAGCTACCCTGCAGCCTCCAAGCGCATGGGCGAAGAAGGCGTCGTACAGTTCCGGGTACTGGTCAATACCGGCGGCAGAGCCGAAAAAGTTGACATCATCAAGGGCTCCGGTTCGTCCCGCCTGGACGATGAAGCGCGACGCGCAGTCATGCGTGCGGTGTTCAAACCCTACATTGAAGACGGCAAGGCGATTGTCGTGTCCGCCACCGGCGTCATCAATTTCAAGCTCGATCGCTGATTCATTCGTCTATTCGTTCATTCATTCGTCTATTCATTCAAGTCAATAAGCAAAGGAAGTCATCATGGAAGTAAGTCCGTACGGATTGGAAAGCCTGTGGGCGCAAGGGGATTTCGTCACTAAAGGCGTCGCAGTGCTGCTGGTCGCCATGTCGATCGCGTCCTGGTATGTCATCGTCACCAAGGCGCTGCAACTGCTGCGCTTCCGTCGCGCATCCGATGCGGCCGGCCATGCATTCTGGGACACCACCAGTCTGCCGGAAGGCGTCGCCACATTGGGCAACGACAACCCGTTCGCCGAAGTCGCCAAAGCCGGCGTCACCTCGATGAGCCACCACACCGCCCACAAGGGCCACCTGCATGACCAGTTGTCGGTCAGCGACTGGGTGACGCTGTCGCTGCGTCAGGCAATCGACGAAGCATCGGGCAAGCTGCAAACCGGGATGGCCGTGCTGGCGTCGGTCGGTTCGACGGCACCGTTTGTCGGCCTGTTCGGCACCGTCTGGGGCATTTACCACGCACTCGTGTCGATCGGCACATCCGGCCAGGCCAGCATTGACAAGGTCGCCGGTCCGGTCGGCGAAGCGCTGATCATGACCGCGCTGGGCCTGGCGGTCGCAATTCCGGCAACCTTCGGCTACAACGCCCTGGTGCGCGGTAACAAGACCACAATCGCCAAGCTGAACAAGTTCGGTTTCGACCTGCACGCCCTGTTCGTCACCGGCGCCCGCTCTGCCACCGAGGACGCCGAAACGGGCGCCACCAAAAGCGCCAAACTGACGGCTGTCGGGAGAGCGTAATGGCGATGGGTTCCCTGTCCGATTCGGACGACGACTTCAACCCGGAAATCAACACCACGCCGTTGGTCGACGTGATGCTGGTGCTGCTGATCATTTTCATCATCACCATTCCGGTCATGAACCATGCGGTCAAGATCGATCTGCCGCGCGCCACCAACCAGCCGGATGAGCCGAAACCGCAAAACATCAGTCTCTCGATCGATGCCGGCGGCAAGGTGTTCTGGAACGAGGAAGCGATCGACAGCGAGCAGCTGACCGCCCGTATCGCCGAAGCTGCCAGGAAGCAGCCGCAACCTGAATTGCACCTTCGCGCCGAGCGTACGACGCAATACGAGAAGGTCGCTCAGGTCATGGCGGCAGCTCAGTCAGGCGGTCTGTCCAAAATCGGTTTCGTTACCGACCCGCAAGCGAAATAAGTTCCAGCTGTTTCGCTGCGCACAAAGCCTCCGCCCTCCCCGGCGGGGGCTTTTGTTTTTTGCGCTTTGGAACAAATCTCATTGCGCGCCAGAAATAAAGTAAGAATGATTCGCGCTAATTTAAGGTGAAGTCTGTACCCCACTGCGCTATGATCCGTCCGTTCACGCGGCTGAACTTCATGTGCGCCGGATTGCGTATCGCAGCTATTGCGCCCTCCCGCCCTGTCAGCCTGTCTTCTCCCACTATTCCAGAGGCACCTATGAAAGGCGATCCAGCGGTCATCAAACTGCTCAATGCTCAGTTAACCAACGAACTGACAGCGATCAACCAGTATTTTTTGCACGCCCGCATGTACAAGCATTGGGGTTTCGAAAAGATTGCAAAGAAAGAGTACGCCGAATCCATCGGTGAAATGAAACATGCCGACAAGCTGATCGACCGCATCCTGATGCTGGACGGCTTGCCTAACCTGCAGGCGTTGCACAAGCTGATGATCGGCGAGAACACGCCCGAGATGCTGCAATGTGACCTGAACCTGGAAAGAGCTGCGCACAAAACCGTCAAGGAAGGCATCGCCACTTGCGAACAGCATGGCGACTATGTCTCGCGCGAACTGTTCCAGATGATCCTCGACGACACCGAAGAACATATCGACTGGCTCGAAACCCAGCTCGACATCATCGATAAAATCGGCATCCAGAATTACCTGCAAACGCAGATCATCGCGGAGTAGGCTGACTGCAGAAGTCGCCTCCTCTGCGAAGCGGCGGCACAAAAAAACGCGACCCTTGCCGGTCGCGTTTTTTATTTTGAAGGCGCCGGGATGCACGGCAATGTGCAACGGCGCATCGTTCTTACTGCGGGAATGTATCCTTGAAGGACTGGCGTTCGGACAGCTTCTCGTACAAGCGCAGCAACTCCGGATAGCTGTCTTTCCACTGGGTCTCCGGAAAACGGAATTCCAGCCAACCCAACGCACAGCCGACGGCGACGTCGGCCAGAGTGTAATGGTTGCCGACGCAATAATTCTTTTCGCCCAGACCGACCGACATCGCCTTCAGACCCGCCTCGACCTTGCTCCATTGCCGTTTGATCCATTCCGGGCTTTGCTGGCGCGTCGGGCGCTTCTTCTCGAGACGCACCAGGATGGCGGCTTCGAGCAGGCCATCGGCCAGCGCTTCCCAGCATTTGACTTCAGCGCGCTCACGACCACTGGTCGGCATCAACTTGCCCACCGGGGTCAGAATATCGAGGTATTCGGAAATCACGCGCGAGTCGAACATGGCGCCGCCATCGTCCATCATCAGGCACGGTACTTTGCCGAGCGGATTGAATTGCTGGATCGTGGTGGTCTCACTCCATACGTCTTCCAGCACCAATTCGAAATCGATCTTTTTTTCCGCCATGACAATGCGGACTTTGCGAGCGTAAGGGCTTACCAGCGAGGCGATCAGTTTCATAACATTTCTTGTAATAATCCGGCCCGATTATAGCATCGGGTATTTACCATCAACGTCCGAGACGACCGTCTGGAGGACAAGCTGCAACGTTACGGGTTACGGCCCCGGGCAATGGTAAAATCGCGAGTCAATGCAGGTTTGCTCCGCTGCCGGATGACGGCAGCACATACCGAGAGCCTTGCGCGTCGTATTTTCAACGAATTTTCCACGTCATTTCAACGTCTTTTCATCCGCATATCATCATGTCACTTTCCGCACTTTCCGCTCTCTCCCCGCTCGACGGCCGTTACGCCGCCAAAACCGACAAGCTGCGTCCCATCCTGTCCGAAGCAGGTTTCATGCACCATCGGGTGAAAGTGGAAATTGCCTGGCTGCAAGCTCTGTCGGCTGCAGGTTTTGCCGAGATCAAGCCATTTTCCGCCAGCGCCACCGCGTTGCTGGACAAGCTGGCAGCCGACTTCACCGAAGCCGACGCCGCCCGCATCAAGGAAATCGAAGCCGTCACCAACCATGACGTCAAGGCTGTCGAGTACTGGCTCAAGGAAAAGGTCAAGGACGTGCCGGAACTGGTGGCCGCCTCCGAATTCATCCATTTCGCCTGCACCTCCGAAGACATCAACAACACCTCGCACGGCATGATGCTCAAGTCCGCGCGCGACACGGTCGTGTTGCCGGCGCTGCAAGGCCTGGTCGCCAAGCTGACCGAACTGGCGCATGAACACGCCGCCGTGCCGATGATGTCGCGCACCCACGGCCAGCCGGCCAGTCCGACCACGCTGGGCAAGGAAATCGCCAACGTCGTCGCCCGTCTGCAGCGCGCCGTCAAACGCATCGCCGCCGTCGAAATCCTCGGCAAGATGAACGGTGCGGTCGGCAACTACAACGCCCATCTGTCCGCCTATCCGGAAACCGACTGGGCGGCGTTCTCCAAAAACGTCATCGAACAACGCCTGGGCCTGGTGTTCAATCCGTACACCATCCAGATCGAGCCGCACGACTACATGGCTGAACTGTTCGACGCCGTGGCGCGCGCCAACACCATCCTGCTGGATCTGAACCGCGACGTCTGGGGCTACATTTCGCTGGGTTACTTCAAGCAGCGCACCAAGGCCGGCGAGATCGGTTCGTCGACCATGCCGCACAAGGTCAATCCGATCGACTTCGAGAATTCCGAAGGCAACCTCGGCATGGCCAACGCCGTGCTCAAGCATCTGTCGGAAAAACTGCCGGTCTCGCGCTGGCAGCGCGACCTGACCGACTCCACCGTGCTGCGCAACATCGGCGTAGCGTTCGGCTATGCGGTGCTGGCCTATGACAGCTGCCTGCGCGGCCTGAACAAGCTGGAAGTCAATCCGACGCGCCTGGCAGCCGATCTGGACAACACCTGGGAAGTACTGGCCGAGCCGGTGCAAACCGTGATGCGCCGCTACGGCATCGAAAATCCGTATGAGCAACTGAAGGAACTGACGCGCGGCAAAGGGATTTCCAAGGATGCGTTGCGCGACTTCATCAACGGCCTGGCCATTCCGCAAAACGCCAAGGACCATTTGCTGGCGATGACGCCGGCAAATTACATCGGCGAAGCGATCGCTCTGGCCAAAAATATTTAATCACAGCAACGATCGGGCGGAAACCAAAGCCGCCCGATCCACTCCAATCGAGCGGCAGTCAGCTTCATTCACAACATCAATGGATGAGTGAAATCAAATATGCCTATCTATTGCCGCCGATGAAAACACCTTATTCTGCTGAGTTAGCCTGCCGCTACGGCGCCACTGCGAAAGACCAGACTCTGCACGCAGTCGCGCCGGCGCCTGTACGATCCGGCACCACTTGCCGTCCAACCTGATACTCCACCAGCAATCGCCATGGAACGCTACACCAAACCCGCCGTCCTGCTGCACTGGCTCATTGCTCTGCTGATCATTGCCGCCTTTGCGCTCGGCCTGACGATGACCAACATTCCCGGTCTGACCCCGACCAAGCTCAAATATTTTTCCTGGCATAAATGGCTGGGCGTCACCGTGCTCGGCCTGGCTTGCCTGCGCTTGCTCTGGCGCCTGACGCATGCGGCGCCGCCATACCCGGTGCAGATGCCGCGCTGGCAGCAAAGCGCCGCGCACGCGCTGCATTTTCTGCTCTACATCCTGATTTTCGCGATTCCGGTTTCCGGCTATCTGTACAGTCTTGCCGCCGGCATCCCCGTGGTCTATCTCGGCGTGCTGCCGCTGCCGGTGATCATCGACCCGAATCCCGAACTCAAACCCTTGCTCAAGCTGGTGCATTACTGGCTGAACATGACTTTGCTAGCCGCTTTCTGCCTGCATGTGCTGGCCGCCCTGAAGCATCAGTTCATTGATCGCGACGGTGTGCTCAGACGTATCCTGCCCTGACTCTCTTTCCAAGGAAATCTCATGACTCTGCGTACTACATTGGTCCATGCCATGGTCGGCGGCATCGCCGTCTTCGGCCTGGTTGCCTCCGCCGTTGCAGTTGCAGCCCCACTCAAAGTCGACGCCGCCAAAAGCACGGTCAGCGCCGTGTTCAAGCAACTGAACGTGCCGGTCGAAGCGAAATTCAAGAAATTCGTCGCGCAAATTGATTTCGACAGCACCAAACCCGATGCTGCCAAGGCCAGCGTGGACATCGACATCGCCAGCTTCGACCTGGGTGAAGCCGAGTACAACAAGGAAGTGCTGAAAAAGGAATGGTTCAACGCCGCACAATTCCCCAAGGCCACCTTCGTCGCCAACTCGATCAAGCCGACGGCGGGCGCACCGGCCGGCACCAAGTATGACGTCGCCGGCAAGCTGACCATCAAGGGCAAGACTGCGGATGTGCACTTCCCGCTGACGGTCAGGAAAGAAGGCAGCGGCCAGACTTTTGACGGCGCCTTGCCGATCAAGCGTCTGGCGTTCAACATCGGCGAAGGCGAATGGAAAGACACCGGCATGGTCGCCGACGAAGTGACGATCAAGTTCCACGTCGTCACCACGCCTTAAGACTTGCTCATCACAAAGCGTTTCGATACTCAACCGATACCCAACCAACTGCTTATTACCGCTCATTGAAAAGGATTCACCATGAAACTGAAACTCGCCCTGATTTCCCTGCTGGCCGCGACATCCGTCCCGGCCTTCGCCGCCGACACCTACACCATCGATCCAAGCCACACCTATCCAAGCTTCGAAGCGGATCACATGGGCATTTCCGTGTGGCGCGGCAAGTTCACCAAGACTTCCGGCACCGTGACGCTGGATCGCGCCGCCAAGACCGGCTCGCTGGACATCACCATTGACGCGTCGTCGGTCGACTTCGGCCACGCCAAGCTCAACGATCACGTCAAGGGCCCCGACGTGTTCGACGTACAGAAATTCCCGACCGCCACCTACAAGGGCACCTCGATCAAATTCGAAGGCGACAAGCCGGTTGCCGTTGACGGCGAGCTGACGTTGCATGGCGTGACCAAGCCAGTGCAACTGAAGATCAACAAGTTCACTTGCATCCAGCATCCCATGCTCAAGCGCGAAGTCTGCGGCGCCGATGCATCGCATGCGTGGGTATCGGTATATTGCCCGGGCCGGGACGGCCAGCCGGGCTGCTGGATCGACGCCGATCCGACCAACGGCATCTTCCCGGACATCAGCCACATCACGCTGGGATGGGGCCGTGACTTCCTCGACATCTCGCCCCTGCGCGGCGTGCTGATCGGCGGCGGCCAGCAGACCATGCAGGTGGCCGTCACGGTGATGCCGTCGCAGGAAGTGCCGGGTTTGCCGTTCGCGCGCTGACGAATTTCGACGACTACGGCGTGCGGATGTGATCGATCAGCGCAATGGTTCGTTCATCGGGCGGCGGCGTCAGCAAACTGACGATCACCAGCGCGGCGATGCCGACCGGCACGCCGAACAGCCCGGCCGAGATCGGCGCAATGTGGAACCACTGGTTCGCAGCATTGCCGCCGAAGGCCGGATGCGTGGTCAGCATGTAGTACACGCACATCACGAAGCCGGCGACGATGCCGGCGATGGCGCCGGGCTGGTTGGCGCGCTTCCAGAAAATCCCGAACACCAGCGCCGGGAACAGCGTCGACGCCGCCAGTGAAAACGCCACCCCCACCATCGACAGGATGTCGCCCGGTTTGAGCGACGCCGCATAGGCGGCCAGCAAGGCCACCACCAGCAACAGCAACTTGGAAATCGTCACGCGCTTCTGCGTCGAGGCGGCCGGATCGATCACCTTGTAATACACGTCGTGCGACAGCGCATTGGAAATGGTCAGCAGCAGGCCGTCGGCAGTCGACAGCGCCGCCGCCAGACCGCCCGCCGCCACCAGTCCCGAAATGAAATAAGGCAGGCCGGCGATCTCCGGCGTGGCCAGCACGATGATGTCGCCGTCGAGTGCAATCTCGCCGAGCTGCACCACGTTGTCGTGGTTGAGGTCAGTGATGCTGACCAGCGGATTGACCTTGTCGATGTTGGCCCAGTAGTAGACCCAATCCGGCAAGTGCGCATAGTTGCTGCCGACCAGCGAGGTGTAGATGTCGTACTTCACCAGGATCGCCAGCGCCGGCACCGTGATGTAGATCAGCATGATGAAGAACAGCGTCCAGAACACCGATTTGCGCGCCTCGTGCACCGACGGCGTGGTGTAGTAGCGCATCAGGATGTGCGGCCCCGGGGGTATATCGTCTCGGTATGATTTTT
>NZ_AJHH01000019.1 GCF_000256565.1 Herbaspirillum lusitanum P6-12
TTTTTTTTTTTTTAAAAACGCGCTACTCTAACGCAGCCCCCGCACTACCCATTTAGGAAGAAGCAAGAATGTCGATAGCAGATCTTCGCAAGGATTACAGCCGCGCCAGCTTGTCGGAAAACGACGTCGCCGCCGATCCTGTTGTTCAATTTTCAACATGGTTCGATGAAGCGCTGAAAGCGGAAATTCCGGAACCCAACGCCATGAGCATCGCCACGGTAGGCGCCGACGGCCGCCCTTCATCGCGTATCGTGCTGCTCAAACAGGTCGACGCCGGCGGTTTTACCTGGTTCACCAACTATCACAGCCGCAAGGGGCGCGACATCGAGGAACATCCTTATGTCGCCTTGTTATTCCATTGGGTAGAACTAGAACGCCAGGTTCGCATCGAAGGAAGGATAGAGCAGGTCGCTGCCGCCGAAAGCGACGCCTATTTTTCCAGCCGTCCGCTGCGCAGCCAACTGGGCGCCATCGCTTCCGAACAAAGCGCACCGGTCGACCAGCGCGAAACGCTGGAAACGCAGTTCGCCGCGGCGGAACAAAAGTACGGCACTCATCCGGTCCGTCCCGCGCATTGGGGCGGCTACCGCGTGATACCGGATAAGATCGAATTCTGGCAAGGCCGGCCCTCGCGCCTGCATGACCGTGTTGTCTATACGCGCGGTGCAGACGGTGCATGGAGCCGGCAGCGCCTGCAGCCCTAGCTCGTCCCTGTTGACGACGCCATCGGAAAGGGCCGCGCTACAGCATCATTACTCGCACGGAGGAAAACATCGTGTTTTGGGAAAAGAAGCTAGCAGCTTGGGTAGACGACGTCCGACACGCAACCGCACTGCCGTTGCGCCTTGAGTTATGGAACGGCCGCCAATTCGATTTCAGTGACAACGCGCCGCAAGTCACTTTGCGCGTGCCGCACGTCTCGGCGCTGCCCTACCTGTTCCGCCCCTCGCTCTCCAATTTGGGAGAGGCCTACGTCGAAGGCAAGATTGACGTCGACGGCCCCGTCGCCAGCATCATCAACGTCGCCAACCTGCTTGCCGCAAAAACCCTGAAGGCGGAAGGAAAACTGTCGCGCATCGTCCGCACGGTGCGCCACAGCAAGGAAAAGGATGCCGAAGCGATCCGCTACCACTATGACGTTTCGAACGAGTTTTACAAACTCTTCCTGGACGAGAACATGGTGTATTCCTGTGCCTACTTCGAGAACGGCGACGAAGATCTCGCCACCGCGCAGATCAAGAAGATCGACCACATCCTGACCAAGATCAAGGTGCGTCCCGGCGACAGGCTGCTCGACATTGGCTGTGGCTGGGGTGCGCTGGTGTTGCGCGCGGCACAGAAATTCGGCGCGCAATGCGTCGGCGTCACCTTGTCCGAGAACCAGTACGCGCTGGCCAGGGAGCGCGTCGAAAAAGCCGGCCTGAGCGACCGCATTGAAATCCGGTTGCAGGATTATCGCGACGTCACCGGCACCTTCGACCGCATCACCAGCGTCGGCATGTTCGAACACGTCGGCCTGAAGAATTTGCCGCTGTATTTTTCGCATATCAACGCGCTGCTCGCCGATGACGGCCTGGTGATGAACCACGGTATCACCAGCACGGATATTGAAAATGGCGAATCCCCCTATGGCGGGGGCGAGTTTGTCGACAAATACGTTTTCCCCGCCGGTGAGTTGCCGCATGTCAGTCTGGTGTTGAAAACCATGCAACAGGGCGGATTGGAAGTGTTCGACGTGGAAAACCTGCGTCGTCATTACGCCAGGACCTGCGCTATCTGGGCCGATAACTTTGAAGCACGCTCAGAAGAAATCAAGAAGCTGACCGACGAAAAGCGCTATCGCATCTGGCGCGTTTATCTTGCGGGCAGTTCGCATGGCTTCGACAAGGACTGGATCTCGCTCTATCAGGTCGTCTGCGGCAAAGCGAATCGTCCTGCGGCGGCATTGCCGCAATCGCGCCGTTATATCTACGACGCGCAATAGTCGGAAACACCTGCGATCCCAATGAAAACAGCCGGCGTGTGGCCGGCTGTTTCTTTTGTTGATCTTGTCGCTTGATCCTGTTTTTGCTCGCCCTTGTCTCCGCTTATTCCTGCCTGCTCTTGGCAGCGAACACTTCACGGAATTTGGCCAGTTTCGGCGCCACCACGAATGCGCAATATCCTTGGAACGGATGTTGCTGAAAGTAATTCTGATGGTAATCCTCAGCTTTGTAATACGTTTCCACCGGGCTCAGTTCCGTCACGAGCGGCGCATCCCATACCAGTGCCATCTCGGCGATGATATGCTTGGCCGTATCGTACTGGGCAGGCGAATTGTAGTAAATCACCGAACGGTATTGCGTGCCGACGTCGTTGCCTTGGCGATTCAGCGTAGTAGGGTCATGGATGGTGAAGAAGACTTCCAGAATTTCCCTGAAGCTGATAAGTGCCGGATCGAAGCTCAGCTTCACGACCTCCGCATGGCCGGTATCGCCGGCGCAAACCTGTTCGTAGGTCGGATTCTTTACGTGGCCGCCGGTGTAGCCAGACTCTACGTGCTGCACGCCCTTGAGTTGCTGGTATACCGCTTCGAGGCACCAAAAACACCCGCCGCCGAGAACTGCTGTTTCAGTTGAAGTACTCACGATCGCTCCTGCGTCTGGATTCAAATGGATCTTGCGGCATACGCTTTGCAATTCATGCCGCATAGCTACGTTTATACCATTGCTCGCGAACAAAAACCTAGCGTCGGCAAATGCCGCTGCCGAAACCGAGGCTCAGGCGAGGTATTTCGGCATTGCCAGATACATCAATAATTAACAACTGGCCGTACTCAACAATTACATTCAGAAAATACCCCCGGCCTGTCTCAAGCAGGCCTTGGGTTACGTCCGATGATTTTTTGGGCATAATGTCCTACTTGTCAGAACCGTTTACACAGGTCTTAGATGCATTCTCGCTCCCCACGCGCTACCACGCGTGCTTTCGACTCAACTCATTTCCGCAAGGCATTGTCTCAGTTCGCGACCGGCGTCACCGTCATCACTACGCGCCTGGACGACGGCACCTTGCTCGGACTGACCGCGAGCTCGTTCAATTCAGTGTCGCTGTCGCCGCCGCTGGTGCTGTGGAGTCTGTCCGAACAAGCCAGCAGCATGCCGGTTTTCTCCGGCAATTCGCACTACGTGATCAATATCCTTGGCGCCGAACAGGCTGCGCTGGCGGAACAATTTTCGCGCAAGTCCGCCGATCGTTTCGACGGCGTCGACTACACCTTGTCGCGTACCGGTCAACCGGTGCTGAAAGGCGTCTCGGCCTGGTTCGAATGCCATAACCGCAGCCGCTATCCGGAAGGGGATCATGTGATTTTCGTTGGTGAAGTCGAACATTGCGAGGTCACGCCGCAAGCTGCGCTGGTCTTCCATGATGGCCGCTTTGTGAAGACCGACTAAATCAGAAAAGCACGTACTCAAATAAAAAAGCGCCCTCGGGCTG
>NZ_AJHH01000020.1 GCF_000256565.1 Herbaspirillum lusitanum P6-12
TTTTTTATTTGGCGATTCAAGACTTAGAACTTGTAGCCGACGGACAAGAAAGTAACAATCGGGTTCAGTGTCAGGCTGGTGCGCGACGTCACAGGGCCGTTTGCGGCTGCACCCGAACCGGTTCCTGTTGGAAGACCCGTGGTTGTGATGGTTGCATCTGTCTTCAGCGGAATATAGGACACGGAAAAACCAAGCGACCAGTTGTTGTCGAAGTTATACGTAGCACCCAGGTTCAGCACGGGTGCCCACGACGAGCTCAGATCTGCGGTAGATGTCGCTGAGGTCGACGCGAACGGACCGGAATAGCTGCGCGAAATAGTCTGCTGGAAATTGCTGCTCAACTTGACGTCCGAGTACCAGACATAGGTAACACCCGCGCCGACGAATGGGCGAAACTTGCTGTTACCGTCGCCGAAGAACCATTTGGCGACGATTGCCGGGCTCCATTGCTTGGCATTGCCGATTTCACCAACACCTTGCAATGTGCCGGTGCCGTTCAGTTTGAATTTAGGCGGAATGCCAACGTCAGCGGTAAGTGCGAAATTGTCGGTGAAGAAATGGGTCAGCGCGACGCCTACGGTATCGGCGTTGGAAATCGAGGCACCGCTGCCTGCGATCGGGCCGGCATTCGGTCCGTCAATCTTGCGCAATGTCTCGCTGGAATCTTGTGGCGCCAGATGGAACCAACCGACGTTCACGACATTGCTGCCGGCGGTTTGCGCCATTGCCGGTGCAGCGAAAGCGGCAGCGATGGACAGCGCAGCGATTTTTGGCAAAAGGGAAAATTGTTGCTTCATGTGTCGTCTCCAAATGTGAAGGGCTGCGCCCTGTTTTATAAATTATTCCGACTATGGTTCGGGAAGTGTCGACAACGTTGTTCGTCGCCTATTCTTGGTTGAATGCACATTGGGAAGGACTGCCCTCCCGCCTTGCACTCATTTAACAAAAAGAACGTGCGTGCTATTCTTTTGCGATACTATGCCAGCTTTAATTCGCTTTGTATAGACGTGTATTTTTTTGGCAACTGGAAATGATTTCCAAGCCAAAATCAGTGCGGAAGAAGAGAGAAAAAGAACGTCAGGTCGCCAATAAGCGCGACAGAATTCCAGTCGAATCGAAGGCCGCGCGGCGCAAGCGATCGTTGATACCTTGCCATTCCGCAGTCTGCGGCAACGACTCCACCACGATCACGTCGGCGCCCTTGTGATCCATATCCCGCAGCGCAGCATACAAGCCGTGGGCGTAGCGGTCGGCGTCCGTCGACATGGCTGCTGAAGCATGCACCGGCATTGCGGCGGTGCGATAAATCAACGCCACTTTGTAACCGCCTGCAGCGAGCTGTTGCAGCACGCCGGCGAGTTGTTCCGGCGCCACCTGAGCCACCGGCGTATGCGGCGCATAGTGCGCATCGAGCGTGCCGGAGGCGCGCGGCGCGGCCGCATCGGGAGCGCGTGGCGCGACACCCAGCACGGCAGCAATCTGGTCCACGCTGATCTGGCCCGGACGCAGCAAAACCGCGCCATGGGTTTCCACGCGCGACAGATCGACGATGGTTGATTCGATGCCGACTTCGCTTTGCCCGCCATCCAGGACGTAGTCGAGCAGGCTGTCGGCTTCGCCGAATTCTTCGCGCACATGTTGCGCGGTGGTCGGACTTACATGACCGAATTTGTTGGCCGAAGGTCCGGCGACGCCGCCCTTGCCGCCCTTGAATTCACGCAGCAGCGCCTGCGCAACCGGATGCGACGGACAACGCACGCCGATCGAATCCTGACCGCCGGAAGCTGCTGCCGGAACGTGTGCGGCACGCTTGAGAATCAGCGTCAGCGGACCGGGCCAGAATGCGTCGATCAATGCCCGCGCCTGCGGCGGCACGTCGGCGGCCCAATACGAAATGTCTGCTTCAGGAGCGACGTGAACGATGACCGGATGATTGGCGGGACGACCTTTGGCGGCATAGATGGCCGCAATCGCCGCCGGGTTCTCGGCATCCCCGCCCAGGCCATAGACGGTCTCGGTGGGGAAGGCCACCAGGCCGCCGCGCTCCAGCGTACGCGCCGCATGCATGACGGCCGCAGCGTCAATGGCCGAGGAAGATGCGCTCTTGTCGTTCATCGCCGCCCTCTTACCTTACAGGGCAATGCCAAGGATGGCGCAAGCCGCCGTCAGCTGCTGCTGCGCATCGGCCAGCGTGGCGCCGGTGAAGGTGACGTGGCCCATCTTGCGGCCACGGCGTGCTTCGGCCTTGCCGTACAAGTGCACGTGTGCGCCCGGCAGCGCCAGCACCTGGTCCCAGGCGGGTTCGCGCTGGGTGTCGGTGTCGCCCTCGTACCAGACATCACCCAGGATGTTCAACATCACCGACGGCGAATGCTGGCGCGTATCGCCCAGCGGCAGGCGCGCCATGGCGCGGGCCTGTTGTTCGAACTGGCTGGTGACGCAGGCATCGATGGTGTAGTGGCCGCTGTTGTGCGGGCGCGGGGCCATTTCATTGACCACCAGCGCACCGTCTTCCAGCACGAAGAATTCGATGCACAGCACGCCCACGTACTGCAGCGCGCCGATGATCTGCAACGCCGCCTGCTGTGCACGCGCAGCAGCATCGGCCTTGATGTTGGGACCGGGTACGGTGGTGGTGAAGAGGATGCCATCGCGATGCACGTTCTCGGCAATCGGATACACCACGGCAGCGCCGTCGGCGCCCGCGCGCCACCAGAACCGATACTTCATAGGCGAGCGGCAGCATTTTTTCCAGCAGGCAGGTCACCCCCTTCATCTCGGCGAACGCAGCCTTGACGTCGGCGATGCTGTGCACGCGCACCTGGCCCTTGCCGTCGTACCCCATGCGTACGGTCTTCAAAATCCCCGGCAGCAAATCGGCGGGGATCGCATCGATGTCCGCCTCGGAAGCGATGACCTTATGCGGCGCAGGCTGCACGTCGGAACTGGCGCCGCAATCGACGAAGAAGCGCTTCTCGGCAATGCGGTCCTGCGCAATCGAAACACCGGCAGCCGACGGCGCGACATAGGTTTTTTCGGCCAAGGCAGCAAGACTGTCGGCAGAAACGTTTTCAAATTCTGTCGTGACCGCACCGCACAGCGACGCCAATTCTTCCAAACCCCTGGCGTCGGTATAAGACGTGCGAATCAGGCGATCTGCAACTTGCCCGGCCGGACAATCTTCCTCCTGCTCCAGCACGGCGACCTTGAAGCCCATCGCCTGTGCGGCGTGGGCGAACATGCGGCCGAGCTGGCCGCCGCCCATCACGCCCAGCCAGGTGGCCGGTGTCGTGGTGGGAATCGAAACTGTGTTCAACGGAGACTGCTTCTGACTCATAACGGCAACTTCATATCCAGGGCAACTTGCGTCTGCTTGACGCGGAAGGCTTCCAGCTTCGCCGCCAGCGCCTCGTCGGTGGTGGCCAGCATGGCGATCGCCGACAAGGCGGCGTTGGCGGCGCCGGCTTCGCCGATGGCGTAAGTCGCGACCGGGATGCCCTTGGGCATTTGCACGATGGATAACAGCGAATCTTCGCCGCGCAGATATTTGGAAGGCACCGGCACGCCGAGCACCGGCACGATGGTCTTGGCGGCAATCATGCCCGGCAGATGCGCTGCACCGCCGGCACCGGCGATGATGGCGCGCAGGCCGCGTCCACGTGCTTTTTCGGCGTAGTCAAACATCTGGTCCGGCATGCGGTGCGCCGAAACGACCTGAGCCTCATGCGGGATGCCGAATTCCTTCAGGATCGCCACGGCATGTTGCATCACATCCCAGTCGGACGACGATCCCATGACGACGCCGACGACCGGCGCTTGTGCATTGGCTTGTGCGTTGTTCTGGCTCATCATCAGTCCTTGAGCGAATTGCCGGTCAGACGCTCCAGCGCTTCACGGTACTTGGCGCCGGTCTTTTCGATCACTTCAGCAGGCAATGCGGGGGCAGGCGGCGTCTTCTTCCAGCCGTCGACGGTTTCCAGATAGTCGCGCACGAATTGCTTGTCGAACGACGGCGGCGAGATGCCGACCTTGTAGCTGTCCGCCGGCCAGAAGCGCGACGAGTCGGCAGTCAGCACTTCGTCCATCAGGTGCAGCACGCCGTTGTCGTCAAGGCCGAATTCGAACTTGGTGTCGGCGATGATGATGCCGCGCGTGGCGGCGTAGTCGGCGGCGGTCTTGTACAGCTTGATGCTGATGTCGCGCATCTTGTTGGCCAGTTCGCTGCCGATGCGCTTTTCCATCTCGGCGAAGCTGATGTTTTCGTCGTGCTCGCCGAGGTCGGCCTTGGCGGCCGGCGTGAAGATGGGCTCGGCCAGCTTGGCTGCTTGCTGCAGACCTTCCGGCAATTTGATGCCGCAGATCGAACCGGTATCCTGATAATCCTTCCAGCCGGAGCCGATGATGTAACCGCGCACCACCGCTTCCACCAGGATCGGCTTCAAGCGCTTGGCGACCACGGCGCGACCGCGCACCTGTTCGACTTCATTGGCGGCAACCACGGTTTCCGGTGCGATGCCGGTCAAATGATTCGGCACGATGTCGCCCAGCTTCTCGAACCAGAAATCCGACATCTGGTTCAACACTTTTCCCTTGCCCGGAATCGGTTCGTTCATGATGACGTCGAATGCCGACAGGCGGTCGGTCGTCACGATCAGCAGCTTGTCGTCGCCGACGGCGTAGTTGTCGCGCACCTTGCCGTTGCCCAGCAAAGGGAGTGAAGTGATGGAAGTTTTGTAGAGGCTGGTCATGTTGATTCCGGTCAATCTGTGGGCTATGCGAAAACGGCAAGACTGCCGTTTTTCTTCCCACCTTTAAAGTCAAAAAACCGGGACTGCTGATGCTTAGTCCCGGTCGGTCGCTTGGCTAGCGCTTACGCAGTCACTGCACAATCTGCGACAGCTCGCCCTTCTTGTATTTCTCTGCAATCTTTTCCAGCGGGACTGCCTTGATCTTGCCAGCCTGGCCTTCGCAGCCGAACGACAGGTAGCGCGCCTTGCACACCAGCTTCGCAGCTTCGCGGGCCGGCTTGAGGTAATCGCGCGGGTCGAACTTGCCTGGATTTTCCATCAGATAGCGACGGATAGCGCCGGTCATCGCCAGACGAATGTCGGTGTCGATGTTGATCTTGCGCACGCCGTGCTTGATGCCTTCCTGGATCTCTTCGACCGGCACGCCGTAGGTTTCCTTCATGTCGCCGCCGAACTGGCGGATCTCGGCCAGCAGCTCTTGCGGAACGGAAGACGAACCGTGCATCACCAGATGGGTGTTGGGGATGCGTGCGTGGATTTCCTTGATGCGGTCGATGGCGAGGATATCGCCGGTCGGCTTGCGCGAGAACTTGTAGGCGCCGTGCGAAGTACCGATGGCGATGGCCAGCGCGTCGCATTGCGTTTGCTTGACGAAGTCGGCGGCTTGCGCGACGTCGGTCAGCAACTGCTCACGCGTCATCTTGCCGTCGGCGCCGTGGCCGTCTTCCTTGTCGCCCATCATGGTTTCCAGCGAACCGAGTACGCCCAGTTCGGCTTCCACCGTGACGCCGATGGCGTGCGAGAACTCGACCACCTTGCGCGAGACTTCGACGTTGTATTCGTAGCTCGCGACGGACTTGCCGTCTTCCATCAGCGAACCATCCATCATCACCGAAGTGAAACCCGATTTGATCGCGGCCATGCAGACTGCCGGCGACTGGCCGTGGTCCTGGTGCATGACGACGGGGATATGCGGATACGCTTCGACCGCGGCTTCGATCAGGTGGCGCAGGAACGCTTCCCCGGCATATTTGCGGGCGCCGGCGGAAGCTTGCATGATGACTGGCGCGCCAACTTCGTCGGCAGCCTGCATGATCGCAGTGACTTGCTCCAGATTGTTGACGTTGAAGGCTGGCAGACCGTAGCCGTTTTCGGCGGCGTGGTCCAGCAATTGACGCATGGATACGAGAGGCATGATAAAACTCCAGAACAATGAAAATCAGTACTCGCCGACCCTGAGGATCTTCAGGGCGTTGGTGCCGCCGACTTGTCCAATCGGCTCGCCCCAGGTCACGACGATCAAATCACCCTTTTGCACGACGCCTTGCGCCAGCAGCAAGTCCTGCACGGCCTTCAACACCACTTCGGTGTCGGTGGACTGCGCCAGCTCGAACGTGCGTACATTGCGGAACAGCGCAGCCTTTTGGCGCGTCGCGACGTTGGGGGTGATGGCAAAAATAGGGATGTCGATGTTGTGCCGGCTCATCCACAACGCAGTGGAGCCGGACTCGGTCAGCGCGGCAATCGCCTTCACGCGCAGGTGATGCGCAGTGAACAGCGCACCGTACGCGATCGACTGGTCGACGCGGGTGAATTGCAGATTCAGGAAATCGGCGTCGAGCTTGCAGTCTTCGGATTTTTCCGCGGCCAGGCAGATGGCCGACATGGCTTCGACGGTTTCCACCGGATACTTGCCCGATGCAGTTTCAGCCGAAGTCATTACGGCGTCGGTGCCGTCCAGCACCGCGTTGGCGACGTCGGACACTTCCGCGCGCGTCGGCACGGCGTTGACGATCATCGATTCCATCATCTGGGTAGCGGTGATGGTCAGCTTGTTGGAAGCGCGCGCCATCTTGATCATGCGCTTTTGCAGACCAGGCACGGCGGCGTTGCCGACTTCCACGGCCAGATCGCCGCGCGCCACCATGATGCCGTCGGAGGCGTCGAGGATTTCCTGCAGCAGCGGGATCGCTTCAGCGCGCTCGATCTTGGCGATCATCAGCGGCTTGTGGCCGAACGGTTCACCGGCGACATTGCCGAGCTGGCGCGCCATTTCCATGTCGGTCGCATTCTTCGGAAACGATACCGCGACGTAGTCGGCCTGGAAGCTCATCGCCGTCTTGATGTCGTCCATGTCCTTGGCTGTCAGCGCCGGCGCCGACAAACCGCCGCCCTGGCGGTTGATGCCCTTGTTGTTGGACAGCTCGCCGCCGATCTTGACGACGGTGTGAATCTCATTGCCCAGCACACGCTCGACCACCAGCACGATCAGGCCGTCGTTGAGCAACAGCACGTCGTCGCCCCTGAGGTCGCGCGGCAATGCCTTGTAGTCGAGACCGACGCGTTCCTGGTTGCCCATGGCGCAATCGGCGTCGAGGATGAACTTGTCGCCGTTTTCGAGATTGATCTTGCCGTTTTCAAACTTGCCGACGCGGATCTTCGGACCTTGCAGGTCGGCCATGATGGCGACCTTGACGCCACAGGCATCGGCCACTTCACGCACCAATACGGCGCGGTCGATATGATCCTGCGCCTTACCGTGAGAGAAGTTCAGGCGCACCACGTTAACGCCCGCCTTGATCATGCGCGTCAGCGTGTCTCGGTCGCTGGAAGCGGGGCCGATGGTGGCAACAATCTTGGTGGCTCTTTGCATGAAAATCTTTCTCTGACGTGGTGGTAAAGCTTGGTGTCTCGTTGTTTTCGCTGTTCTTATTGCGCGCGCTGCATCAGGATTTCCACGGCCGGCAAAGTCTTGCCTTCGAGGAATTCGAGGAAAGCGCCGCCGCCGGTCGAAATATAGCCGACCTTGTCGGTAATGCCGTATTTGGCGATGGCCGCCAGCGTGTCGCCGCCGCCCGCAATCGAAAAGCCGTCTGAATCCGCAATCGCCTGCGCCAGCGCCTTGGTGCCGCCGCCGAACTGGTCGAATTCAAACACGCCGACCGGGCCGTTCCAGACGATGGTGCCGGCTTTCGCCAGTTGCGCTGCCAGCGTTGCTGCGGTCTTCGGACCGATGTCGAAAATCATGTCGTCGTCCGCGACATCCCTGGCGTCCTTGACGGTCGCGACCGCAGTCGGCGAAAACTCCTTGCCGCACACCACATCGACCGGGATCGGCACCGAAGCGCCGCGCTTGGCCATCATGTCGATGATGGCCTTGGCTTCGTCGACCAGATCGGCTTCGACCAGCGACTTGCCGATCTTCAGGCCGGACGCCAGCATGAAGGTGTTGGCAATGCCGCCGCCGACGATCAGGTTGTCGACCTTGTCGGCCAGTGCTTTCAGGATAGTCAATTTGCTGGAGACTTTCGAGCCGGCGACAATCGCCACCAGCGGACGCGCCGGCTGGTTCAGGGCCTTGCCCAGCGCATCGAGTTCGGCTGCCAGCAGCGGGCCGGCGCAAGCGACCGGGGCAAATTTGGCGATACCGTACGTGGTGGCTTCAGCGCGGTGGGCAGTACCGAAAGCGTCGTTGACATAGACGTCGCACAGCTTGGCGATCTTTTGCGCCAGCTCGTCGCTGTTCTTCTTTTCGCCCTTGTTGAGGCGGCAGTTTTCCAGCAACACGACCTGGCCGGGCGCGACGTCAACGCCTTCGGTCCAGTCCGAGACCAGTTTGACTTCTGCGCCCAACAGTTCTGACAGGCGCTTGGCGACCGGCGCCAGCGAATCTTCCGGCTTGAATTCGCCCTCGACCGGACGCCCCAGATGCGATGTCACCATCACCGCGTCGCGCGCCTGGCGGATGGCCGGCACCGAGGCGCGGATGCGCGTATCTTCGGTGATATTGCCGGCATCGTCCTGCGGCACGTTCAGATCGGCGCGAATGAAGACGCGCTTGCCTTGAAGTTGGTTGGCGGAGAGGAGGTCGCTGAATCGATTGAATTTCATTTTTCGCAGAATCTAAGGTGGGGCAAAAAGGCGTTATTTTACTCTACCCGCCCTGCCACCAGCATGGTTTTCAGAGAGGAATGAAGCATTCGGCGCCGCATTCCCGCAGTAATCGGTCCGGTGGCCGGGCAAGGCCTTCCGGGAAGGGCTTACAACGCCAGGCGCAGCACGGTGAACAGTGCCATCCCGGCAACAATCGTCCCCAAAAGATGTCGTGTTGCCAAGAAAAACACGCCGCCGCCGATGCCGGCCAGCAATTTGGGATTGGCCCAGTTGATGTCAATCGCGCCACCCGTCGTCACCAGGTCCGGCAAGACGATCGCCGCCATTGCCGCGGCCGGCGCATAACCGAGCGCATGCTGGAGCTTGGGCGGCAGCTTGACCGCATGGCCGAACAGGAAAAACCCGCTGCGCGTGATCAATGTCGACACAACCAACAAGACTATAGAAACCCAAACGTCGAAGGCGTTCATTCTTTTTCCTTCCCGATGAATTTGTCGGCCACCATTGCCGCCGCCATGCCGATCACCACCGCCAGCAGCAGGCCGAGCCGGTAAGGCAGGCTGATCGCCGCTACCGCGACCGCCCCGGAGACCACCACGCCCGCCAGCGCCGCGCGGTTGATGATCATCGGGATGGTGATGGCGATCAGCGCCAGGGTGCCGGCGAAGCCGATGTTCCAGCTTTCCGGGATCTGGCTGGCCAGCAAGATGCCGACGATCGCGCCGATCTGCCAGGCAAACCAGCCCGGATAGCAGATCGCTTCGAAAAAGCCGATCTTGCCGGCCGGCTGATGCACCGTGTGGGCGGGAAAGCGCCGCGGGAAGAATCCCATCGAGATGTCGCCGTTGAAGTAGCCGTACCAAACCCGCCGGTACCACGGCAGATGGGCGAAATGCGGCGCCACGGCGGCGGAGAAGATGACGAAACGGAGGTTGACGATCATGGCCGTCAGGAAGATCACGATCAGCGGCGTATGCGCCGCCAGCAAAGGCAGCACCGCAAACTGGGCGGAACCGGCATAGACCGTCAGCGTCATCGCCAGCGATTGCCAGAGTGTCATGCCGGATTTGACCATCGCCATGCCGGAAACCACGCCCCAGGCGGCCACGGCCGGAATCGTCGAGGCGCTTGCACGCCAGCCCTCCTGAAACGCTTCCTTTTCGATGCGCCGCGCCGCGAGTGCCGCGGTAGCAGTTGTGGCAACAACAGCGGCAACATCCGCAGATGCTCCATTGACTGCCGGGTCAGGTCGACTGTCCCCGGCGTCCGTCTCCTTATTCATTCTTGCCCTGGTCCGCTTTTATTGAATGCGATGAACTTGCAATACGGCATTTTTACTCAGTCCGGACATTTTACAGATGAAACTTTTTACGCGCTTGTTCCGTTAAAATGTGGTCTTTGCCTCTTGAACCCCATCGGAGACCTCCCATGTCCATGGACGACCGCGACGGAAAAATCTGGAAAGACGGCGCATTGATCGACTGGCGCGATGCGACCATCCACGTGCTGACCCATACGTTGCATTACGGCATGGGCGTGTTCGAGGGCGTGCGCGCCTACAAGACGCCGCAGGGCACGGCGATCTTCCGGCTGAAGGAACACACCCGGCGCCTGTTCAATTCGGCCAAGATTTTCCAGATGGAAGTGCCGTTCGACCAGGCCACCATCCTCGAAGCGCAATGCCAGGTGGTGCGCGAAAACCAGCTCGAGTCCTGCTACATCCGTCCGCTGATCTGGATCGGCTCGGAGAAGCTCGGCGTCTCCGCCAAGGGCAACAAGATCCATGTCGCCATCGCGGCGTGGCCGTGGGGCGCCTACCTCGGCGAAGACGGCATCAACAAGGGCATCCGCGTCAAGACCTCGTCGTTCAGCCGCCACCACGTCAACGTCTCGCTGGTGCGCGCCAAGGCCTCGGGCTACTACATCAACTCGATCCTGGCCAATCAGGAAGCGCTGGCCGACGGCTACGACGAGGCGCTGCTGCTGGACACCGACGGCTACGTCTCGGAAGGCTCGGGCGAAAACGTCTTCATCATCCGCGACGGCAAACTCTATACGCCCGACCTCGCCTCCTGCCTCGACGGCATCACGCGCGATGCAGTGCTGACGATGGCGCGCGACCTTGGCATCGAAGTCATTGAAAAGCGCATCACGCGCGACGAAATGTATTGCTGCGACGAAGCCTTCTTCACCGGCACCGCCGCAGAAATAACCCCCATCCGCGAGCTCGACAACCGTACCATCGGCAACGGTGGCCGCGGTCCGATCACGGAAAAACTGCAAACCTTGTTCTTCGACGTCGTGTCGGGCAAGGCGCCCCAATATCAGCATTGGCTGACACTGGTTTAATTTAAATAAGCACAATATCGCAACGGAGAAACACCATGAGCCAAGTCCAACAAACCCAGCCAGTTCAACTCGACGGCAAAGACCTGCCGGCCCACTGCCCCAACCCGAACATGCCGCACTGGTCGTCGCACCCGCGCGTGTTCCTGGAGCTCGACGACCACGGCGCCGCCAAGTGTCCGTACTGCGGCACGCAATACCAGCTCAAGCCGGGCGCCGTTGTCAAGGCGCACTAAGGCCGCAGATCATTGCCGCCGCAAGCAGCCGCAACACCGATAAAGAGGACCACCAGGAAACGATTGGTCCTCTTTGCTTTTTCCTCCTGGAGAAAACATGCCGCGCGCCAAACTGTTACATGGTTCACCCGATGAAATCGAAGCAGCGTATTACGATGCGCTGTCCCGCGCCGACCTCGATGCGCTGATGGCGCTGTGGGCCGACGACGAAGAAATCGTCTGCATCCATCCTGGCGCAGCGCGCCTGGTCGGCCATGTCGCCATCCGCAACAGCTGGGAAGAAATCCTCGCGCGCGGAGGTCTGCACATCCAGCCGCGCCAGTTGCATGCGGCGCACACCATCACCACCGCCGTGCACAACGTGATCGAGGAGATCCACCATCCCGACAACAGCCAACCGGACGTGCACGTCATCGCCACCAATGTTTACATGAAGACCGCGCAAGGCTGGCGCATCGTCACGCACCACGCCTCGGTCGCGCCGGGACCGGCACCGTCGGAACCCATCGCCGAGACCATGCTGCATTGATATTTTTCCTGCGCCGCCCGCTTTGCATCCTGTCCTGCGGCGGCGCATCCACTGTTCTTCATCCATGCAATACATCGCGCCTCGCTGGCTTCCCGGCGGCAATCTTCAAACGATTTATCCGTCGACCTTCATCGCCAAGCCGCCGGTGCGCTTCCGGCGCGAGCGCTGGGACACGCCCGACGACGACTTCATCGATGTCGACTTCGTCGACGGCCAGCCGGGACAACCGCTGGTGGTGCTGTTCCACGGCCTCGAGGGTTCATCCGACAGCCATTATTGCCGCGCCCTGATGGCGGCAGTGGCTGCGCGCGGATGGACCGGCGTGGTGCCGCATTTCCGCGGCTGCTCGGGCGAAATCAACCTGGCGCCGCGCTTCTACCATTCCGGCGACAGCAGCGAACTCGACTGGATCTTGCGCCGTCTGGGTACGCACCGTGCCGCCATCGGCGCCGGCAAGTTCTACGCCACCGGCGTATCGCTCGGCGCCAACGCCTTGCTGCGCTGGCTCGGCGAATCGCAGCATCAGGCCGAGTTCATCGATGCCGCATGCGCAGTGTCGGCGCCGCTCGACCTGGCCGGCGGCGGCGCGGCGCTGGCGCATGGCTTCAACCGGATTTATTCGCATGTGTTCCTGCGCACCATGCGCCCCAAATGCCTGGTCAAGCTGGATCAGTTCCCCGGCCTGTTCAGCCGCGACGCGCTGCTGCAGGCGCGCGACCTGTACACCTTCGACAACATCGTCACGGCGCCGCTGCATGGCTACCGCAACACCGAAGACTACTGGGACCGCGCCAGCGCCAAGCACATCCTGCACGACATCACGGTGCCAACGCTGGTGCTCAACGCCAAGAACGATCCGTTCCTGCCGCCGCAGTATTTGCCCAAAAGCGCTGCCGCATGCGTCAAACTGGAATATCCTGAAGAAGGCGGCCATGTCGGCTTTCCCACCGGTGCGCCGCCGGGCGATCTGGGCTGGCTGCCGCAACGCATGCTGCATTTTCTGGAAGGTAAATAGGCAATGGATGACGTCGTCAGGCAAGCGATGGCCAAGTGGCCGAATGTGCCGCACTGTTTCGGCTGGCTGAAGCTGGATGCGCGCGGACACTGGCGCATGCGCGACGAGCGCGCCCAGCATCTTGATCTTCCCGGCGACAAGATCGCGCATCCGGCGCTGCTCGGCTTCATCAATCGCAATTACACGCACGACGAGGAAGGCCGCTGGTATTTCCAGAACGGTCCGCAGCGGGTCTATGTTGATCTGGAACTGACGCCGCATATCGTGCGTACCGATCCGGTCGCAGGATTCATCACCCAGACCGGCGTCACGCTGGAAGCGGTTTCACAAGCCTGGCTGACGCGGGAAGGTCAACTGGTGCTGGCATCGAGCGCTATCGTCGCCGCGCTGGACGACCGCGACGCCGCCGCCGTGCTGGCGACGCTGACGGTTGCAGGACGGCCGGCGAGCGACGAAGAAATCATGGAATGGCTGGAAGGAAGCGATAAGGTCGCTCTGGTTTTCTCACAGGGCGGCAATGAACTTCCCTTGCAACGAATCAGTGCGGACAAGCTGGCCAGACAATTCGGCTTTGTCACGCACCCTCGCGCGACGGCCTGACAAGGGTTTGAGCAGCGACGACTATCCGCGCCCCTTGGTTTCCTTCATCTCTTCTTTCCACTGCTCCTTGAGATCACGCTCGCGCGCGTCGATCATAGCCTGATCGTAGAAGGTGGCATCCGGCGCCTTGCGCGCAATGCCGAGCTGCTCCAGCGCCGCCGGCAAACTGCCTTGCAGCACATAGGATTCCGCCAGCGCCATATGCTGCAGCGCTTGCTTGCCCTGCGCCGCATAGGCCTTGGCGAGCAGATCCTGCACGGCGACTTCGTGACGGTACAGCTGCGCCTGGTCGCGCAAATAGGCGACGGCGGCATCGTTGCGCTGCCCCTCGATCAACGCATCCGCGTACTGATGCGCCACCACGCGCGACAACGGGAATTGCTTGCGCGCGGCGTCGGCTTCCTTGAGCGCCTGCGCACCCTGCTTTTTAGCCAGCTTGATGTCGATGTCGAGGTTGGTGAACAGGATGCTCGGCACCATCGACTGCGAGGCTGCGCGCGCTTCCTGCAGCAAACCCTCGGCCTTGTCGTAAGAGCGTTGCAGGTAAGCCGCGTACGCCAGCCCGTACTTCGACACCATGATCTGCATCTTGGTGTTCTGGCGCAGTTGCGATTCAAAATACGCCTGGGCGTCACGGATGCCTTGCGACGTATTGTTCTGCAGCAAACGCACGCGCGCGCGGATCAGCTGAAAATCGGGATTATCGGCGCGCTGCTTGTAGCGCTGGTCGCGGATGCGCGCCTCGATGTCGGCGATACGTTCGGTGGTCAGCGGGTGCGTCAGCAGATACGGCGGCACCGCATCGCCAAAACCGCGCGACGCGCTTTGCAGGCGACCGAAAAACGCCACCATGCCCGAGGTGTCGAAGCCACCGTCGCGCAGGATTTGCAAACCGACGCGGTCTGCTTCGCGTTCGGCATCGCGACTGAAATTCAATTGCCGTTGCATCGCCAGGCCGGTGCCGCCCATCATCGTCGCCATGGCGGCGTCGCCACCCACGCGCGAGACACCGGCCAATGCACCGAGAACGATGGAGGCCAGTTGAATCATGGAATTCTGCTTTTGCTGGCCGATCATGCGCGCGATGTGGCGCTGCGCGACGTGACCGATTTCATGCGCAAGTACGGAGGCCAATTCGGACTCGCTTTGCGCCGCCAGCAGCAAACCGGAGTGCACGGCGATAAAGCCGCCCGGCAAGGCGAAGGCGTTCAACACCGGATCGCGGACCGCGAAGAAAAAGAAATCGTAGCCGGCTTCACCGCGCACGTCGGGCCGCACGGAGACCAGGTTGGAGCCGAAGTTGTTGAGGTATTCCAATACCGGACCGTCGTCGAGATAGTCCGGATCGCGCCGGATATCGCGCATGATCTGCTCGCCGAGTTTGCGCTCCATCAGCGGCGACAATCCTTCGCGCTCGGTGTCTCCCAGCGTCGGCAAAGCCTGCGCCACACCTGTGGTCGGCGCGACGGCCAGCGGCAGGATCGCTACAGTCAGCGCGAGTGCTGCGAACAGGGAGCGCAAAGCTGGACGCAACACGGGACGCAACAGAGAACTACGACGACGTGTGTGTACAGAAGATACGGACTGACGCATAGACGGGCACTGGGTAATAGATGGGGTGGCGTGGAGCGTGAAGGGCTCTTTCAATGCCTGCTATGATACCTGCAGTAATGACCGACTTTCACTTTCCGCCGCCATGACCGATTCCAAAACCGCAAATTCACCGGCCGACGCCAACCAGGGCCTGACCCATTTCGATCAGGGTGGACAAGCGCACATGGTCGATGTCGGCGCCAAGCATGATACCCATCGCGTCGCCGTCGCCAGCGGCGTCATTTCCATGAAGCCCCAAACGCTGGCCGTAATCCAGTCCGGCACCGCGAAGAAAGGCGACGTCCTCGGCATCGCCCGCATCGCCGCCATCATGGCGTCCAAACGCACCAGCGACCTGATTCCGTTGTGCCATCCGCTGGCGCTGACGCATGTATCGGTGGAGTTCGCCGTCGATGCAGGGCAGTCGCGCATCAGCTGCACCGTGCGTGTCGAAACCAACGGCAAGACGGGAGTCGAGATGGAAGCGCTGACGGCAGTGCAGGTCGGGCTGCTGACGATTTACGACATGTCCAAGGCAATCGATCGCGGCATGGTGATGTCGGATATTCGCGTGCAGGAAAAGCATGGCGGAAAATCGGGGTCTTGGTCGCAGGCTTGAGGCGTTTGCTGCGGACGTAAAAAAAGCG
>NZ_AJHH01000021.1 GCF_000256565.1 Herbaspirillum lusitanum P6-12
AAAACCCGGTATTGTCGCCGGATGAATCAGCCGCGACAGACTTCCGGTGCATATTTTGCCGGCAGCAAGGGTGAGTCCGCAGCAGCCTTGGCAGGTGCCGTTTGGCACAGCCAGGTAATGGCGCTCGGGTTAGCTGCCGATGGCACCAGCTTCAGCGTCTTGCCTTTTGCCTCGCCGCCAATATCGCCAAAGGTAATGGTGATCGCGCCGCCTTTTTCGATTTTGATGTCGGAAACCGATGTGATTTCTTTCGACGGCGTAAATGTATAGCCTGTCGCGGCTTGTTCAAAGTCTGCGCTCCCCTTGGAGGCAATTGTCTCGGACACGGCCATCTTCGCCGGCGTCGCGAGGTTCAGCCCTTCGGCTACTTTGGTACGGACCAAGTAGTCCCGGTATTGCGGAATCGCCACCATCGCGAGAACACCCACAATGGCGATGACGATCATCAATTCAATCAGGGTGAAACCGGTGGGTGAGTAACGTGCAGACCGCTTCGCTTGCATATTGTTTTCCTATTACAAAAAAATCGAGTTTTCGGGAGCGTTGCCTGGTCATCTGTTCATGGCCGCCGTTTTCTCTCGGGCAACGCCAGACTCCCCGCATGGATCATATTCGCCAACGGCGATTTTGTGAACATCTTTATAACCGCACGGGCAAGGCGGGATTCATCATCCGGCCTCGCCCGGCCGCTTTATACCTTCTTTATGCCGCCTGCTTCCGCGCCCTGCGCGCCAGCCAGTTGCCGACAACCACGACGCCGATGGCGCCGACCATGCCCGGCAAGCTCAGGTGCAATTGCATGCCCGGCATTACGAACTCATGGTGCGGCAGATAGGTCTGCACCCAGTCCTTGATCGCCACGTCGGAGATGATCATGCCGCCCGCGAGGTATCCAAGCAAGGCCGCGCCGAGCGTGATGATCAGCGGCACCTTTTCCATCAACTTGAGCACCAGCGTGCTGCCCCAGACGATAATGGGAATGCTGACCAGGATGCCGAAAATCACCAGCAGCAACTGATGCTCGCCGGCCGCCTGTTCGGCGGCGCTGGCGATGGCGATGACGTTGTCCAGGCTCATCACCAGGTCGGCGACGACGATGGTCTTGATCGCCGACAGCAACTTGTCGCTTCCGCTGATTTCGCCGTGTCCGTCGTCATCGCTGAGCAGCTTGGTGCCGATCCAGAACAGCAGCACGCCGCCGACCAATTTGATGAACGGCATCTGCAGCAAGGTCACCGCAAAAGCGATCAGGACAATGCGGATGGCGATGGCGCCGAAAGTGCCCCACAGGATGCCGCGCAAGCGCAGGTTGTCCGGCAGATTGCGACATGCCAGCGCGATCACGATGGCATTGTCGCCACCGAGCAAAATATCGATCAGGATGATCTGGCCGACTGCGAGCCAGTTCAATTCCGCCAAAAATTCCATACAACCCCCAAAATATTCGTGAACACTAAAACAATATGGGGAGCCGGAGCTCCCCATATTGGTATGTCACCGGTCAGGCCGGGAAGTTCTGTCGACGCTCAGACAAATGCTTCCAGCCTGCCGTTTTGCTTGCTGTTGCGGTCAATGAATTACAGAACCGACTTCAGCAGACGCGCCATTTCCGAAGGATTGCGTGTTGCCTTGATGCCGCATTCTTCCATGATCGCAAGCTTGGCTTCAGCCGTGTCGGCGCCACCGGAGATCAGCGCGCCGGCGTGGCCCATGCGCTTGCCTGGAGGTGCAGTCACGCCGGCGATGAAGCCGATGACCGGTTTCTTCATGTTGTCCTTGACCCAGTACGAAGCGTTGGCTTCGTCAGGGCCGCCGATTTCACCGATCATGATGACGGCGTCGGTGCCTTCATGATGTCGATGTGCTTCAGACCGTTGATCGGGTCGCCGCCGATACCGACTGCGGACGATTGACCCAGACCCAGTGCGGTCAGCTGACCGACTGCTTCATAGGTCAATGTACCCGAACGGGAAACCACGCCGATGCGGCCCTTTTTGTGGATGTGGCCCGGCATGATGCCGATCTTGATTTCGTCCGGAGTGATCAGACCTGGGCAGTTAGGACCCAGCAGCAGCGTCTTGCTGCCGGACTTCGCCATGCGGTTTTTCAGTTCCAGCATGTCGCGGACAGGGATGCCTTCAGTGATACAGATGGCCAGGTCCAGCTCGGCTTCAACGGCTTCCCAGATGGCAGCAGCAGCGCCTGCAGGTGGCACGTAGATCACGGAAACATTTGCGCCGGTGGCCTTCTTGGCTTCGGACACATTCGCGAAAATTGGAATGCCTTCGAAATCTTCGCCGGCCTTCTTCGGGTTCACGCCTGCAACGAAAGCGTTCTTGCCGTTCGCGTATTCGCGGCACATGCGGGTATGGAATTGACCGGTTTTGCCGGTGATGCCTTGGGTGATGACTTTGGTGTCTTTATTGATCAGAATCGACATAGCTATTCCTTGTCCTATTATTTACCGTTGGCTGCAGCAACAACTTTTTGCGCAGCTTCTTCCATGCTGTCTGCCGAGATGATCGGCAGGCCGGAGTCGGCCAGCAGCTTCTTGCCGATTTCTTCGTTGGTGCCCTTCATGCGCACGACCAGCGGCACTTTCAGGGAAACGGCCTTGGACGCAGCGATCACGCCTTCGGCGATCACGTCACAGCGCATGATGCCGCCGAAGATGTTGACCAGGATGGCTTTCAGTTCCGGGTTCTTCAGCATGATCTTGAATGCTTCGGTAACCTTCTCTGTGGTTGCGCCGCCGCCGACGTCCAGGAAGTTGGCAGGCTCGCCGCCGAACAGCTTGATGGTGTCCATGGTGGCCATGGCCAGACCGGCGCCGTTGACCAGGCAGCCGATGTTGCCGTCGAGGGAGATGTAGGCCAGGTCGAACTTGGAAGCTTCGACTTCAGCCGGATCTTCTTCGTCCAGATCGCGGTAGGCGACGATTTCAGGATGACGGAACAGGGCGTTGGAGTCGAAGTTGAATTTCGCGTCCAGAGCGATGACCTTGCCGTCGCCGGTCAGGATCAGCGGGTTGATTTCGGCCAGCGAAGCATCGGTGTCCCAGTATGCCTTGTACAGACCTTGCAATTGCTTGCGCGCGTCAACCACGGACGCGGCTGGAACGCCGATCTTGGTGGCGATGCTGTCAGCGTCGGCATCGGTCAGGCCGGTCGACGGATCGATGGCGATCTGGTGAATCAGTTCAGGGTGGCTTTCAGCAACTTCTTCGATGTCCATGCCGCCTTCGCTGGAAGCCATCAGGACCACGCGTTGGCTGACGCGGTCGGTGACCATGGAAACGTACAGTTCCTTCTTGATGTCCGCGCCTTCTTCGATCAGCAGGCGACGCACTTTTTGGCCTTCCGGGCCGGTCTGGTGCGTGATCAGTTGCATGCCGAGGATCTGGTTGGCGTATTCCCTGACTTGCTCGAGGGACTTGGCAACTTTCACGCCGCCGCCCTTGCCGCGGCCACCCGCATGGATTTGCGCCTTGACGACCCACACCGGACCGCCCAGCGTTTCAGCTGCCTTGACGGCATCTTCAACGGATTGGCATGGAATGCCGCGTGGAACGGTCACGCCGAATTGGCGGAGGATTTCTTTGCCCTGATACTCATGGATTTTCATGGGAGCTTCCCTTTAAGACACTATTAAATAAAACTTACTGGATTGAAATCCGGCTGGCGGCAACACCGCGCGGCGCGAATGGAGGCAAGAATCCGCGCTGGCGCGCCGTCTCCGAACGAGGAGACGCGCGGCTGATGCAGCCGGGCGGATTGCTTAGTAGAAGGTGCGGACAGTGCATTGGGCATAGAGAATGCCATTTGATCAACATTTAATCGTTGTCGCATTGCGTGTCGTCATCGCAAAGATTGCCATGACAGCCGCTAATGCGGCGCAGCAAAAACCCGGAGATTTTAGCACATCTGGCCCCGCCTCGGCAGCGGGATGGGCTTATGGAGACTATTTTTGAGGGATTGGCGTGCGGACAAAAATCCCGGCTGCGCTGTACGTAATCAGGAGTAATCGCAATTAATCGACCGATCATTCAATCAAAATCATCGTGCTCACCATCACTCCAGGCGGTTTTGACCGCGGCCTGAATTGCCCGATGCGAAAATCCGCGCTGCTGCAGAAACCCATGCCGTCGGCCGGCGCTTCATCGAACTTGCGCCGCAAGACCTCGCGCGCCCGTTCGTTTTCACCCTGGGTCAGGCCGATTTTGGCGTCGCCCAGCGCTTCGCCGGTGATACCGTGGCTTTTCAATTCGGAAAGGATGCGATTGTTGCCGTAACGACCGACGCGACGATTCACCAATGATTCGGAAAAACGTTCTTGGGAAAGGAATTTGGACTCTTGCAGCCAGTTGAGCAGGGCTTCGATATCGTCGCCATCTTGCGCGTAAGGGGTTAACTTACGCGCAAGTTCCAGACGACTATGCTCACGTGAAGAGAGATATTTGAGCGCTCGCGCCTTCAGGCTGATTTGCGGCCTGGGCATCTGTCACACCGTCGCGATCGTTGCGACCGACAAGACGCGAGCGAAGTACAACGGCATCAGGATTCTTCTGCTGCTACGTTCTTTGCAGAACCTTTGCCAGTCGGTGCCGGTGTTGCAGCAGCACCAGCGCCACTTGCAGCCAACTCAGGAACGCCGAGGGAAGCACGTACCTTGTTTTCGATTTCGCGCGCCAGTTCCGGACGTTCTTTCAGGAAATTGCGTGCATTGTCCTTGCCTTGGCCGATACGTTCGCCGTTATAGCTGTACCAGGCGCCGGACTTTTCCACGATCTTGGCGTCAGAGCCCAGATCGAGGATTTCACCTTCGCGCGATGTGCCTTCGCCATAAAGAATATCGAAGTGGGCTTCGCGGAATGGCGGCGCCACCTTGTTCTTGACGACCTTGACCTTGGTTTCGCTGCCGATGACTTCGTCGCCGGACTTGATCGAACCGGTGCGGCGGATATCCAGGCGCACAGAGGCGTAAAACTTGAGCGCATTGCCACCGGTGGTCGTTTCGGGATTACCGAACATGACACCGATCTTCATGCGGATCTGATTGATGAAGATCACGGTGGTGCTGGTGCGGTTGATGCTGCCGGTCAGCTTGCGCAGCGCTTGCGACATCAGGCGTGCCTGCAGGCCCGGCAGGGAGTCGCCCATGTCGCCTTCGATTTCGGCGCGCGGCGTCAATGCGGCGACCGAGTCGATGACGATCAGGTCAACGCCGCCGGAACGTACCAGCGCGTCGGTGATTTCCAGCGCTTGTTCGCCGGTGTCGGGTTGCGAAATCAGCAGATCGGACAGATTGACGCCCAGCTTCTGCGCGTAGGTCACGTCCAATGCGTGTTCCGCGTCGATGAAGGCGCAGGTGCCGCCGATCTTTTGCATTTCAGCAATGGCTTGCAGCGTCAGCGTCGTCTTACCCGAGGATTCCGGACCGTAGATTTCGATCACGCGGCCGCGCGGCAGACCGCCGACGCCCAACGCGATGTCCAGGCCGAGGGAACCGGTCGAGACGACCTGGATTTCCTCGAGGACCGCGCCGTCTTCCATGCGCATGACCGAGCCCTTGCCGAATTGCTTCTCGATCTGAGCAAGGGCTGCGGCCAGCGCTTTGCCCTTCTCAGTATTGTTCGCGGATTTTTTATCGTCCATAGGGTTCTTTCAACAAAGTGTTCGTTCGGATCAGTCAGAGATCAACTAAGCAGCACTGTATAAAAAAACAGTTGTTTGTGCAAGTTCTTTTTCTGCTGTTGCAATCTGGAATAGCGGAATGGCCGAAATGGCCCGGCAGCACAAGGAATACGGTTGCAGACAAAAAATCTTCGATAGTCTGTTAGTATGCCGCCGATCCCCGATTGCCGAAATTCCGATTATAACGGTCCCGCCGGTACGGTTCATGCGTGCACAACGTCGGCTCCCGCCCTTTCGAGAGCGACGGCTGTAGCGTCTTTCAGCGATAATGCAAATGATTTCAAGGAATATCCTAGATTTATTACGGATATTCGACGTATTTGATATACATTTCTAGCCAGTAATATTACGAGTTTTCTGCTTTCCCCCTATGACCCTGGTTCCATTCAGCCGCATTTCCAGCCTGCGCTCGCTCATCATTGACGACATGCCGGCCATGCGCCAAAACATTCGCATGCATCTGGGCCAGCTCGGCATTACCAAAGTCGACCAGGCCGGCACGCCCGACGAAGCGATTCGCGCCGTCCAGGGGGGCAGCACCTACGACCTCATCGTCTGCGACTACAACCTGAACAAGGAAACCAACGGTCAGCAGCTGCTGGAATTTTTCCGCACTCAGCACATGCTGTCGCCCACCACCATGTTCATCATGGTCACGGCCGAAAGCGGCTACAACCTGGTCGCCAGCGCCGCCGAGTTCCAGCCCGACGCCTACATGCTCAAGCCGCTGACGGCATCCAAGCTGGCCGATCGCATCGACCGCCTGCTGGAAAAACAGAACGCGCTGCTGCCGATCAATGAAAAGCTCAAGCGCAAGGACCAGGCCGGCGCCATCGTCGAATGCGACAACGTGGTGAAGGTCGCACCCAAATGGATCGTCGACATCCTCAAGATCAAGGGCAGCCTGCTGGTCGAATTGCGCCGCATCGAAGAGGCGCGCGCGGTCTACGCGCAAGCGCTGGAAATGCGCGACGACCAGGTATGGGCCAAGGTCGGCATGGCGCGCTGCAATATCGTGGCCGGCCAATACGACGACGCCAAGGTGCTGGTGCAAGCTGTACTCGCACAGAATTCCCAATATATTGAAGCCTATGACTTGCTGGCGCAGATTGAAGACGCGCAAGGCAATCAGCAACAGGCGCTGGACGCTCTCGCCCGCTCTTCCGAAATCATCCCGTCGGCGCGCCGCAGCCGCCTGGTCGGTGACGCCGCCTATCGCGTCGGCGACCTGGACCAGGCCAAGGAAGCGTTCGACAAGGTGCTCAAGCACACCAAGGGTTCGCTGACCGCGCAGCCGGGCGACCTGCTGACGTTGGCGCAGGTGCACGTCGACACCGGCGACGGAGATGCAGCGCTGGCGCTGCTGGCCAATGCGCCCAAGCGTTATGCTGAATCGAAGATGTTCATCTCGACGCAATCGGCCGTGGCGGCGCAGGCGTATGTCCAGCTGGGCGACATGATTTCCGCCGAGATGGCGTTCGAAGCGGCGCGCAACGCCGCCGAAGGTACGCCGTCGGAAATGGGGACGCTCGCGCTGGCCAAGGCGGCTTTCTCGGTCGGCCGTGACGAAGAAGGCGCGCAGCTGATTTCGCAGGCGGTGAAGTCCGACCACGAAAACAAGACGCTGCTGACACTGGCGCGCAAGGTGCTGGCCGATTGCGGCAAGGAAGGCATGACCGACGAACTGGTCGACGGCGCCGTCAAGCAGTGCATGGGCATCATCGCCGAAGCCAATACGCTGATGCGCAGCGCCAAGCCGGACGAATCGCTGGCCAAACTGGAAGAAGCATTGCACAGCATGCCGGAAAACACCGGCGTGCTGATGGCGGCAGCCCAGCTGCATCTGTTGTGGATGAGCCAGCGCGGCATCAACCAGGACTACGTCAAGCGCGTCAACCGCTACCTCAATACGCTGGACCGCCTGATCCCGGGCAACGACCGTGTCAGCAAGATGCATAAATTCCTGCGAGACGCGGTCGCCAAAGCGGCGCAGAAGAGCTGATCCATGGACGCAAAACTGGCCGCCATCATTGTTCACGACATCAAGAATTCGCTCGGCGTACTGGAGGGTGAGTTGCGCGTGCTTGCCGCCGAGTCGCCCGACGAACGCGCCGGCCATGCGCACCTGACCTGCCTCACGCTGCAGGAAAAGCTGATCGGCTTCCTGACGCTGTATAAAGCATCCTCGCAAGGACTGACGGCGCAGATCGAAGCATTGTCGCCGCAGGATTTCCTCGAAGGCCTGCGGCGCCACCTGACCATCGGCCAATCCGGCCTCGAGGTCTCGATCAACAGCGAAGGCATGCCGCTGATTGCCTTCTTCGATGAAAACCTGGTCGGCCTGGCGCTCGAAGCGGCGTTGCAGAACGCCACGCGCTTTGCCCGCTCGCATATCGAACTGGCCTGCCGCAAGGATGGCAACGGCGTGGTCTTCAGCATCCGCGATGACGGCCCCGGCATCGGCACGCACGAAGTCAAACCGTCCACCGGTCTCGGCATGGATTTGTGCCAGGCGATCGCCGCCGCCCACCAAAAAGGCGACAAGAAAGGCGAAGCGCTGCTGGCCAACCACCCCGACGGCGGCGCCCAGTTCGAGCTGCATTTGCCCTGATTTTTCCCCGACTTTTCCCTGATCCTTTCCTTGCCCGGCATGCGTTGAGCGCATAAGCAAGCGCGAAAAAAATCGTTCTTTTCCGCGGACTTCGTCCGTAGAGTCATCCCGACAGGGACAGGCCGGCCTCGTCTACACGATGCCGCCTGACAGACTAACAAGAAAAGGACATCATGCAACGCCGCCACTTCCTCCAGTTGAGCACTGCAACCGTTGGTGCTGCCGCTTTGGGCTTGCCGCTGACCGGCCGCGCCGCCGACGCGCCCAAGACCATCCGCCTCGACTACGCGACGTATTCGCCACCCAGCCTGGTGCTGAAGAAATTCGGCTGGCTGGAAGAAGACCTGAAGTCCTCCGGCGGCTCGGTCAAATGGGTGCTGAGCCAGGGCAGCAATCGCGCGCTCGAATACCTCAACAGCGACAGCGTCGACTTCGGCAGCACTGCCGGCCTGGCCGCCCTGCTGGCACGCGCCAACGGCAATCCCGCCAAGGCCGTGTATGTGTTTTCGCGCCCGGAGTGGACCGCGCTGGCGGTGCAAAAAGATTCCACCATCCGATCGGTGAAAGAACTCAAGGGCAAGAAAATCGCCGCCACCAAAGGCACCGATCCCTACCTGTTCCTGCTGCGTGCGCTGCATGAAAACGGTCTGGCCAAGAGCGACGTAGAAATCCTCCACCTGCAACATCCCGACGGCCGCGTCGCGCTGGAACAGAAACGCGTCGACGCCTGGGCCGGACTCGATCCGCATCTGGCGGCCAGTGAACTGGAAGCCGGCTCCAGGCTGATCTATCGCAACGTCAATTTCAATACCTACGGGTTCCTCAACGTCAGCGATAGCTTCGCCGCCAAATATCCGGACGAGGTCAAGCGCGTGATCCGCGCTTACGAACGCGCACGCCTGTGGATCATCAAGAACCCCGACGAGACCGCCAAACTGATCGCCGAAGAAGCCAGGCTGTCGCTGCCGGTGGCGCAGCTGCAACTCAAACGCAACGATTTTTCCAATCCGCAAATCGGCAAGGAACACATCGATGCGCTGCGCGCCGCCGCGCCTATCTTGCTCGACGAGGAACTGGTCAGGAGCGGCACCGATCTCTCCAGAACCATCACCGCGCTGATCGATCCTGCGTACTCGCAAGGCCTGATCCGCCAGGCATGAGGCCATGAAAGAGTCGCACTCGCTGCTGTCGCTGGAAGCACATCAGGCAGACTTCGCGCATCAGGGCGATGACCGCATTGAGGACGTCGCGCAACAACGCAACGCCAGACGCAAGTCCTTCAACTGGCCTTGGGGAGCCCTGCTGCCCGTGGCTTTTCTGGGCGCCTTGGAAATCGGCTCGGCGTTCGATCTGATCCCTTCACGGCTACTGCCGCCGCCGAGCGAGATTGCGCAGACCATCTACGCGCTGGCCAAGCGCGACCTGTTCGCCCACATCGCCGTCAGCGTGGCGCGCGTGGCCGCCGGCTTCTCGATCGGCGCGCTGCTGGCGGTCGCCTTCGGCGTATTGGTCGGCATGCATCGCCGCGCCGAGTCGCTGCTGGAACCGTCGTTCCAGGCGCTGCGCGCGATTCCCAGCCTGGCCTGGATTCCCTTGCTGCTGCTGTGGCTGGGCATCGACGAGACGCCCAAGATTGTGTTGATCGCCATCGGCGCTTTCTTCCCGGTCTACATCAACCTGGTGGCCGGCATTCACAACGTCGATCGCAAACTGCTCGAAGTCGGCAAAATCCATGGTCTTTCATCACGCGACCTGATTCGCCGCATCCTGTTGCCGGCCGCCTTGCCGAACCTGTTCACGGGATTGCGTACCGGCCTCAGCCTGTCCTGGATGTTCCTGGTCGCGGCCGAACTGATCGCCGCCACCAAGGGCGTCGGCTACCTGTTGTCCGACGGCCGCGAAAGCAGCCGTCCCGACATCGTGCTGGCCGCCATCATCATCCTGGCCACGCTGGGAAAACTTTCCGACAGCCTGCTCAAGCATATCGAGACGCGCAAATTGCGTTGGCGCGACGTGCTGGCTTCTCGACCAGACTGACCCGACTGACCCATTTTTCGACCTTGATCTTCTCTATCATGACAACTCAATTGCAACGCCGCCGCCTGCTCCAGGCCATCGCCACAATGACTTCCGCCGCTGCCGCCGGCAGCCTCGCCCTGCCCGCCTTCGCACAAACCGGCAAGCCGGTGCAGGCGCGCATCGGCTATCAAAAATCCTCGACGCTGTTGACCGTGCTCAAGACCAACGGCACGCTCGAAAAACTGCTGGCGCCGCTCAATGTCAAGATCAGCTGGCATGAATTCTCCAGCGGCCTGCCGCTGCTGGAAGCGCTCAATGTCGGCGGTGTCGACCTCAGCGCCGACGTTGCCGATACCGTGCCGGTATTCGCCCAGGCAGCCGGCGCAAAACTGACCTACGTGGCGCAGGAAGCGCCGTCGCCATTACAACTATTATAATCATAACAATTATCACCT
>NZ_AJHH01000022.1 GCF_000256565.1 Herbaspirillum lusitanum P6-12
ACGGCACCGGCACCAGCGGCGCCGACGCCACCGGCGACAAGCTGAATTTCATCGACAATCTGATCGGCAGCTCCTTTGACGATACCTTCGTCGCCAATGGCCAGGCCAACAGTTTTGACGGCGGCGCCGGTTCGGATACGGTCAGCTACGCCCGGTCGCTATCTGCCGTGACGGTCAACCTGAGCAGCGGCGTCGCCGGCAGCGGCGGCTCCGCTGCCAATGACACGTACGCCAACATTGAAAACCTGGTTGGTAGCAATTTCGACGATTTCCTGACCGGTGCCGCAGCCAACAAGACGGTCCTGACCGGCGGCGGCGGCGGCGACACGCTGGCCGGTGCGGTGGGCAATCGCGCTAATACCTATGCCAGCTATGCAGGCTCTGCCTTCGGCGTCACCGTCGATCTGAACGCCACCGATGGCACCGGCACCAGCGGCGGCGATGCGGCGGGCGACAAGCTCAGTCTCATTGACAACCTGATCGGCAGCAGCTTCAACGATACCTTCGTCGCCAACAACCAGAACAACAGCTTTGACGGCGGCGCGGGCGGCGTCGATACAGTGAGCTATCTGGCGTCGGGCGTGGGCGTCACCGTGGATCTGTCGAACACCACCGGTGCGGGCACCAGCGGCGGTTTTGCCAACGGCGACAAATTCACGGGCATCAGCAACCTGATCGGCAGCAACTTCGACGATGTCTTCTTCGCCAGTTCCGCGGCCAACGCCTTCGAGGGCAGCGGCCATGTCGCCAACGGCGATACCGTCAACTATGCGCGTTCAGGCAATGCCGTGGTGGTCGACCTGTTCCACCACACCGGCTCGGCAGGCGTGGATGCTGCAGCCGGCGCCGGTGTCTCGTTCTCCACCGGCGACTCCTACAGCAATATCCAGAACGTGGTCGGCAGCAGCTTCAACGACACGTTCTATGCCGACAGCAACGCCAACAAGTTCGACGGCGCCGGCGGCACCAGCGATACCGTCAGCTACGAGTTTTCCAACGCCAACGGCGACATCATCGCCAATCTCGGCACGCATGCAGGCACCGGCGGCGACGCCAACGGCGACACTTACACCAACATCGAAAACCTGACCGGCAGCGCCTTCCTCAACAGCACGCTGACCGGCGACGCCAATGCCAATATCCTGACGGCCAAAGGAACGGCCACCACCAATGCGCTCATTGGCGGAGGGGCGGCAAGCGGTACCGATGTCTTCAATGCGGTGGATGGCGGGACCAACAGCGTGGCGGTCGGCAGCGGCCTCAATACGATCAACGTCAGCGCCGGTTCGCATAGCTCGCTCGGTGCGCAGAGCGACATGGTCAACCAGGCCACGGGGGTGTCAAACATCTCCACCATCAGCGGCGGGGCCGGCACGACGACCTTGCATTTCGCCGACCTGGGCAGTTCCATCACGCTGGCCAATTTCTCCAGCAAGGTCACCGGCATCACCACCCTCGACATGACCAGCGGCAGCGGCACCAGCGGCGGCGATGCGGCGGGCGACAAGCT
>NZ_AJHH01000023.1 GCF_000256565.1 Herbaspirillum lusitanum P6-12
AGCACCGGCACCAGCGGCGGCGATGCGGCGGGCGACAAGCTCAGTCTCATTGACAACCTGATCGGCAGCAGCTTCAACGATACCTTCGTCGCCAACAACCAGAACAACAGCTTTGACGGCGGCGCGGGCGGCGTCGATACAGTGAGCTATCTGGCGTCGGGCGTGGGCGTCACCGTGGATCTGTCGAACACCACCGGTGCGGGCACCAGCGGCGGTTTTGCCAACGGCGACAAATTCACGGGCATCAGCAACCTGATCGGCAGCAACTTCGACGATGTCTTCTTCGCCAGTTCCGCGGCCAACGCCTTCGAGGGCAGCGGCCATGTCGCCAACGGCGATACCGTCAACTATGCGCGTTCAGGCAATGCCGTGGTGGTCGACCTGTTCCACCACACCGGCTCGGCAGGCGTGGATGCTGCAGCCGGCGTTGGTGTCTCG
>NZ_AJHH01000024.1 GCF_000256565.1 Herbaspirillum lusitanum P6-12
GATCACCGCTGACGATGTCATCAAGATGGGCATCGCCAGCGGTGCCTCATCGCATATTCTGACGGTCAAGATGAGCGGTAGCGAGAGCTTGCAGATTGCGGCCAACGGATCGGACCATTACGTCTACTTCCCCGGCACCACGGACTATGCGTTCTACAACGCATCCAATGTGGAAGTTGCGCGGATTCACTTGGCGTAACGCGTTTGTCGTCCGCTTTTCCGCTACCTGAATTGATCGGGTAGCGGAAGTTTCAACGTCCCAGTTCTTCGTCAAGAAAACGCCAGATCGCCGGATCCGTCATGCTGGCGACGTTGATGCGCATCTTGGTGGACGGCAGCTGATTCGGCGAGAACAGGCTGCCCGGCGCCAGCAGGAATCCCTGCGCCATGGCCTTCTCGGTCAATACACTCGTATCGCAGCCGGCGTCGGCCCACACGAACATGCCGTTCGAGGTTGCCGTGCCGGTGCCCAGGCCGACTCTTTCCAATTGCCGCACCACCTTGTCGCGCACGCCGTTGAGACGGTTGCGCAGCCGTTCGGTGTGCTTGCGGTAATGGCCTTCGGAGAGGATCTTGTAGACCACGCGTTCGCCGATTTCGGTGGTGGTCAGGGTCGACAGCATCTTGCGATCGGCCAGATGGCGCGCCAGGTCAGGCGAGGTGGCGATGAAGCCCACGCGCAGGTTGGCCGACAGGGTCTTGGAAAATCCCCCCAGGTAAATCACCCGGTGCAACTGGTCCAGCGCCGCGATGCGCGTGGCCGCCTGGCCGCCGGCGCCCGCACCGGCATTGCCGGCATGCATGTCGCAATAGATGTCGTCCTCGACGATGGTGAAGTCGTGTTCTTCGGCGATGCGCAGGATCTGGAATGCCTTGGCCGCCGACAACGAGGTCGAGGTCGGGTTGTGCAGCACCGAGTTGATCACGTACAGGCGCGGCTTGTGCAGCGCCGCCAGTTCCGCCAGTTTGGCGATGTCGGGGCCGTCGGCCAGACGCGGGATGCCGACCACCTTGGCGCCCATCGCGGCAAACGAGCCGAACATCAGGAACCACGCCGGATCGTCGACGAAGATCACATCGCCGGGGCGCAGGAAATGGCGCGCCACGATGTCCAGTCCCTGCGTCACGCCGGAGGTCATCAGGATCTGTTCGGGCGCGGCGGAAATCTCCAGTTCGGCCAGCTTCAGCTGCAACTGCTGGCGCAGCGGCAGGAAGCCTTGCGGCGTGCCGTAGCTGAGCAGCAGCGACTGGTTTTGCCGACCCACCGCGCGCAGGCCGTTGGCGATCAGGTCGCCGTCCAGCCAATCCGGCGGCAGCAGGCCGCCGCCGGGCATTTTTTGCGCCGGCATCTGGCGGAACATGTTGCGCACCAGCCAGACCACGTCGAGTTGTTGCGGTTGCGATGCAGCATCGCTGCCCGGATTGTGGCCTGCAGCCGATACAACTGTACCGGCCATTGACGGATTGGCAACAGGCGAGCGCTCACGCACGAAAAAACCGGAGCCGCGCCGCGATTCAAGGAAACCCTGGGCCACTAGGCGATCATAGGCTTCCACCACGGTGAAGCGCGACACGCTGTGCAGGTCGGCGAACTGGCGTATGGACGGCATGCGCGCGCCGGTGCGCAACAGTTTGTCGTCAACGCGCGACTGCACCGTGCGGACGATTTGATCGACCAGCGAGTCGCCGCTCTCGCGCGACAGTAGCGGCAGGGTAGTCGGCATGGCGGCCGGCGGAAGCGTTTTGATACGGGCTGTATTGGTCATTTTACCGTGACAATGTAAGCAATTATTTGGTTAAGTGTACTGGTACTGTACTGGCGATGTCGATTAGGATAGACCCATGTCAAGAGCGGCGTCAATCGGAAGTCATCAGGAAGATCGATGGAAACCCGGCGCTTGTTCAATTGACCAGAAAACAGATTCACGACAGATTCATCACCAGGAGACTTTCATGACCCATTTGTTGCCAACGCATGCCGATATCGAGCAAGCCGCCAAGGCCGTGTACGCCGCGATGCCGGCGACGCCGCAATATGCATGGCCGCTGCTGAGCGAAGCGCTCGGCGCCGAGGCCTGGGTCAAGCATGAAAACCATACGCCGACCGGCGCCTTCAAGATCCGCGGCGGCCTGGTCTACCTGCAAAACCTGGCGCAGCGTCCGCGCCAGCAACAGGTGCGCGGCGTGATTTCCGCCACGCGCGGCAACCACGGCCAGTCGGTCGGTTTCGCCGCGCGCCGTTACGGCATCCCGGCCACCATCGTGGTCCCGCAAGGAAACAGCCGTGAAAAGAACGCCGCCATGCGCGCGCTGGGCGTTGAGCTGGTGGAGTTCGGACAGGAGTTCCAGGAAAGCCGCGAGCATGCCGCCATGTTGGCGCAGCAAGAACAACTGCACATGATTCCCTCCTTGCACCGCGATCTGGTGGCCGGCGTGGCCAGCTACTGGATGGAACTGTTCGCGGCCCAGCCGGGGCTGGATGTGGTGCTGGTTCCCATCGGCCAGGGCTCGGGCATGTGCGGCGCAGTCGCTGCGCGCAATGCGCTGGGCCTGTCGACCCGCATCATCGGCGTGGTGTCGGCGCATGCGCTGGCTTACAAGCTGTCGTTCGACGGCCGCAGCAAGGTCGAGTCGCCGGTGACCACCGTGATTGCCGACGGCATGGCCTGTCGCGTGCCGGACGAGGCCTCGCTGGAAGTGATCCTGAATGAAGTCGATGAAGTGATCGCCGTCAGCGACGATGAAGTCGCCGCAGCAATGAAATTGTATTTCACCGCCACCCACAATGTCGCCGAAGGCGCGGGGCGGCAGCGATGCAGATCCGCCATCGCCTGCGGGGACAGCGCATCGGCCTGACGCTGTCGGGCGGCAACGTCGACCACGACATGTTCGCGCAGATTCTGTCGCGCCCCGACCAGAACGCGCAGCTGGCTGATCGCAACGTTGACCTCAATCAACAGAGGAGGGCGGCATGACTGCACTGACACGCGAACATCATCATCTGCACCTGGGCGCCGGCGCGCTGGCCTCGGGCAAGTTCGAACGCAGCCGCTTGCTGCTGGTGCGGCGCGGCTATGTCTGGGTTACCCAGGAAGGCCGGCCTGAAGATTTCTGGCTGCATGCCGGCGATGCGCTGATCGTGCAGCCCGGTCGCACCATCGTGGTGGAAGCTGTCATCGCCAGTGAAATCTTCATGGAAAACCGCAGCAAGCCCGGTGCAGGATTGTGGCTCAAGGCGCGTTGCCTGATGGCGCGCAGCTTGTGGCAACGTGCCTTGGCGCGATTTCCGCACACCGCCGTCCGCCAGGGAGGACAGTGATGGAAGCCTTGTTGCCGCTGGCCTCGTTCGCCTTCGTCACGTCGATCACGCCGGGACCGAACAACATCATGCTGACGTCTTCGGGCGTATGGTTCGGTTTCCTGCGATCGATTCCGCATATGCTCGGCATCACCTTCGGTTTCATGGTGCTGCTGGCGATCTGCGCCGCCGGCATCGGCAGCCTCGTCATCGCCGTGCCGGCCATCCACGTATTGCTGAAGATCGCCGGCTCCGGTTATCTGCTGTACCTTGCATGGAAACTGCGCAGCATGCGCTTCAGCCAGGAAGACAGCGCGCATGTGCGGCCGATGTCATTCATGGGAGCGGCGCTGTTCCAGTTCGCCAATCCCAAGGCGTGGGTGATGGCCATCACGGGCGCAGCCGCGTTCCTGCCGCTGGTGCAGCCGGTGTGGCTGGCCATCGCCATCTATTGCCTGGTGTTCTGCGCCATCAACCTGCCTTGCGTATCCGTCTGGGCGGGCGCGGGGGCGGTGCTGCGCCGTTACCTGGAGCGCCCGCTGTGGCGCATGGCCTTTGCGGCGGTCATGGTGCTGCTGACGCTCTATTCGGCATTGGCCATCTGGTTCTGAGCTGGCTCAATTTGCATCGATTCGATCACAGGGGAGTTCTCATGCAGGCAAGCAGCAAACCAGTCGTCACTGCCACAGCCGAAGGCAATGTGGCGCGCAATGAAAGCCGGGGCATGTGGCTGGGGCTCATCGGCGTGGCCGTCTTCAGTCTCACCTTGCCCTTTACCCGCATCGCCGTGGCTGAACTCAGCCCCGCCTTCGTCGCCTTCGGCCGCGCGGTGGTGGCTGCGGTATGCGCGATCGGCATGCTGTGGCATCTGAAGGCGAAGCTCCCGACCCGGCTGCAAGTGCGCGGGTTGCTGATTACTTCGCTGGGAGTGGTGGTCGGATTCCCCTTGTTCTCATCAATCGCCATGCATTACGTACCCGCCTCGCACGGTGCAGTGGTGGTGGGCTTGTTGCCGCTGGCGACGGCCTTGTTCGGCGCGCTGCGTTTCGGCGAGCGTCCTTCGACGGGATTCTGGATCGCGGCGCTGATCGGCAGCTTCATCGTGATCGCTTTTGCGTTGCGCCAGGGCGGCGGCAGTTTCCATACCGCCGACTTCGCGTTGTTCGCGGCGGTGGTGGCGGCGGCCATGGGCTATGCCGAAGGCGGTCGCCTGTCGCAGAGCATGGGCGGCCAGCAGGTGATCTGCTGGGCACTGGTGCTGTCGATGCCGGTATTGTTGCCGGTCACGATCTGGCTCGGTATGCACTACGGCGTGGCAGCTTCTCCGCAGGCATGGATGTCGTTTGCCTACGTGTCGTTCTTCTCGATGTTCATCGGATTTTTCTTCTGGTACAAGGGCCTGGCGCTGGGCGGTATTGCGCGAGTCGGCCAGGTGCAATTGCTGCAGCCGTTCATGACGCTGGTAGGTGCAGCGGTGATCGTCGGCGAAACCCTGGATGCGAGTCACTTGTTGTTCGCGACGGCGGTTATTGCCGTTGTGGCAATCGGGCGGCGCATGGCGATCCGGCGCGCACCCGTCATCGCGCCTCAGTTGAATCGGCGCTAATTCAGTCGGGGCAACGCTTTTCGTCATGTTGTCCGTCACAACGCTGCGATATTTGCGATAATGGCGGACTACATTTTTTGTTTTCATTTCGAAACGTGCTGCCTTGCCTGGCGTCAATACGCTGACGACGGTGAGCCGGCCACAGCAAACAGGAGCATCGCATGTCCGTCTACGAAAAACTCAAAGCCCTGAATATTGAATTGCCAGCCGTGGCCGCACCGGCCGCCGCCTACGTCATGTATGCGCAAACCGGCAACACCGTATTCCTGTCCGGCCACCTGGCCAAGAAGGACGGCAAGGTGTGGGTTGGCCAGCTCGGCAAGGACACGACGACGGAACAGGGCAAGCTGGCGGCCCGCGCGGTGGCGATTGATTTGCTGGCGACATTGCAAGCGGCTTGCGGCGGCGACCTGACACGGGTCAAGCGCATCGTCAAGCTGATGAGCCTGGTCAACTCGACCGGCGATTTCACGGAACAGCATCTGGTGACCAACGGCGCCTCCGAACTGATCGGCGAATTGTTCGGCGATCAGGGCAAGCATGCGCGTTCGGCTTTCGGCGTGGCGCAGATTCCGATGGGCGCCTGCGTCGAGATCGAACTGATCGCAGAGATCGCATAAAACAATCAATTTGTCGCCGGACCGGCGGATGACCGCTCCCGGCTGTATCCAATACCGTGCAATACGATCCTATTACACGACCCTATTTTTGGCAGGCATCATGAAAATCGAAAACCCCAATCCGCTTCAGTGGAATTTCTCCAAACGCTCGCAGCAGCTGCAAAGCTCGGCCATTCGCGAAATCCTGAAGATCACCATGCGTCCGGAAATCACCTCGTTCGCAGGCGGCCTGCCGTCGCCGGCGACCTTCCCGGTGGAGCGCATGAAAGCGGCGTTCGACACTGTCCTGACGAACCAGGGCAAGATCGCGCTGCAATACGGTCCGACCGACGGTTACGGTCCGCTGCGCGAATGGGTGGCCAATTCGCTGTCCACCGACGGCGCCCGGATCCTGCCCGAACAAGTGCTGATGGTCTCGGGCTCGCAACAAGGCCTGGACCTGCTGGGCAAAGTGCTGATCGACGAAGGCAGCAACGTGATGGTGGAAACGCCGAGCTATCTGGGCGCGCTGCAGGCGTTCTCGATCTACGGTCCGAACTTCATTTCGGTGCCGAGCGATGAACAAGGTCTGATTCCTTCGGCCGTCGAAGAGTTGGGCAAGGGCGCGCCTGGCGCCGATCTGGGGCCTGGACGCGCCGACCATT
>NZ_AJHH01000025.1 GCF_000256565.1 Herbaspirillum lusitanum P6-12
CTTTCCTGGCGCCGATCTGGGGCCTGGACGCGCCGACCATTGAACTGGCGAACAGCCGCCGCAGCTACGACGTGCGTGCGGTGGTGGTAAATGCGCTCGGTGAACAGCAGCGCATCGCCGATGCCTTCTTCGCCGCAGGCCTGCTGCCGAAGAAGGTCAACGCCACCGAAGTATCGATCTGGAAACCGGCGTAAGTCCGCCAAGCAGGTCGGGATAAACGCTTAAACGAGGCTGGCGCGCACGCTGATGTCGGCCTTCAACACCTTCGACACCGGACAGCCCTTCTTCGCCGCATCGACTGCTTGGTCGAACTTGGCCTGATCCGGATTCTGCAGTTTCGCCTTTACATCCAGCACGATGGCGGTGATGGAAAAGCCGTCTTCCACTTTTTCCAGCGTCAGCGTGGCGTTGGTGTCGATGCGTTCGACGGTGAGTCCGGCCTTGCCGAGGCGGCTGGACAAATCCATCGAAAAACAACCCGCATGGGCGGCGGCGATCAGTTCTTCGGGATTGGTGCCGACGCCGTTTTCAAAGCGCGTGGAAAATGAATACTGCGTCGCGTCCAGCGTCTTGCTCTCGGTGGTCAGCGCGCCCTTGCCGTCTCTCAGACTGCCGTTCCAGACGGCGGAAGCTTGTCGTTGCATGGTGTTCTCCTTTGGCATGGTCGGACTAAACGATCATCATGCGACGGCTACCGGGACAGCGACATAGGACAAGCGCGCAAGCGGGCGTAGGAGTTGAGGACATCGGCGTTGACGCTAACATCGTGGACAAAAAAAAGCCGCTCCGAAGAGCGGCTTTCCAGTCAGATCGAAACACCGATCAGGACAATTGCTGAATACCGGCCAATACCCAGCCGCCGTTGCCGGTGACAGGCTTGGACAGGTTCCAGATTTCGTTGAACTGGGTCGGCGAAGCGTTCTGGTCTTCCTTGATGAAGCCGAAGAATTTCACGCTTGCCAGATAGTCGTTGCCGACCGTCTCGACGCCCAGCATGTCCGCATCCAGCGACACCACGTCGGTGTGATTGGCCGAGGCGCCGCGCTCGGTCAATTGCATCTTCAGTTCGCCGAACATTTCCGGCGTGGTGAATTCGCGGATGTCATTGATGTCTGTACTCGCTGCCGAACTTCCAGAA
>NZ_AJHH01000026.1 GCF_000256565.1 Herbaspirillum lusitanum P6-12
CGGCGCGCGCCTGCTGTACTCGCTGCCGAACTTCCAGAACCCGACCGGCCGCACGCTGCCGCTGGAACGCCGCTTCGCGCTGGTGGAAGCCTGCGCCCGCCTGGGCCTGCCGCTGATCGAAGATGATCCGTACGGCGCCCTGAGCTATCGCAACGATCCGCTGCCGAAGATGCTCAACATGAATCCGGCCGGCGTGATCTACATGGGTTCGTTCTCGAAAGTGCTGACGCCGGGCATCCGCCTCGGCTACGTGGTCGCTCCGACGCCGCTGATCCTGAAGATGGAACAGGCCAAGCAAGCGGCCGACCTGCACACCGCGCAGCTGACCCAGATGGTGGTGTACGAAGCGATCAAGGACGGCTTCCTGCAAACGCACATCCCGACCATCCGCAAGTTGTACGCGGACCAATGCCAGGCCATGCTCGATGCGCTGCAAACCTACTTCCCGGCCGGCACCAGCTGGACCAGACCGGAAGGCGGCATGTTCATCTGGGTGACGCTGCCGGCGCACATCGACAGCGGCGCCTTGCTCAAGGAAGCGGTCGAACAGCACGTCGCCTTCGTACCCGGCGCGCCGTTCTACGCCAACGAACCGCAACAAAACACGCTGCGCCTGAGCTTCGTCACCGTGCCGCCGGAAAAAATCCGCGCCGGCATCGAACGCCTCGGCAAACTCATCGCCGCCAAGCTGTAATGGACATCGGCAACCTGCCGTTCGGCACCACCGACTGGAGCACCGTCGAGCGTACCGAACACAAGGGCGACAGCGGCATGGCCACCTGGCGCACGCGCCAGTTCGGGCCGATTCGCGTACGCATGGTCGAGTACACGCCGGGGTACCTGGCCGACCACTGGTGCAAGAAAGGCCACGTGCTGCTGTGCCTGGAAGGGGAGTTGCATACCGAGCTGGACGACGGTCGCACTTTCCTGCTCAAGGCCGGCATGAGCTATCAGGTGGCCGACAATGCGGAAGCAGCTGTTGT
>NZ_AJHH01000027.1 GCF_000256565.1 Herbaspirillum lusitanum P6-12
CCTGCGATTTTTTTATGCCCGGATCAATCCAGCTTCACCGTCTCGCCATGTTTGAGCACGGTAAATTCCTGCGCCGGCAAGCCGGCTTTCTTCACCGCCTCGGCGAGCAACTGAGGCGGTTCGTCGAGCGGCTCGTCGGCCAGTTCGAAGGTCCCCCAATGAATCCCGATCGAGCGCTTCGCATGCACGTCCTTGTGGATCTGCACGGCCTGTTCCGGATCGACGTGCTGGCCCTGCATGAACCAGCGCGGCGCGTAGGCGCCGATGGGAATCAGCGCGAAGTCGAAGCTGCCGAACTTGCGGCCGATGTCCTGGAAGTCTTTTGAATAGCCGGTGTCGCCCGCGAAGAACACCGAGAACGGATGCGGCGCGCCGTCGGCAGTCTTGATCACCCAGCCGCCCCACAGCGTCTCGGAGCGGTCGGTCAGGCTGCGCGCAGACCAGTGCTGCGCCGGCACGAAGCTAATGTCGAGCTTGCCGGCGCTGGTCTTGTCCCACCAGTCCATTTCGCGCACGTTGGTGATGCCGACGCCGGCCATCCATTCCTTCACGCCCAGCGGCACCAGGAACAGCGGCGGTCCGCCAGGCTGACGGTTGAGCTGCTCGACGCTGGCCTGGTCGAGGTGATCGTAATGATTATGCGAAATCACGACCACGTCGATATGCGGCAATTGTTCCGGCGTGATGTTGAGCGGCACCTTGCGCAAGGGACCGACGAAGCTGAACGGCGAGGCGCGCCCGGAGAAGATCGGATCCGTGATCACGTTCATGCCGCTGATTTGCAACAGCGCCGTCGCATGGCTGATCCAGGTTACGCTGGCGACGCTCTGGTTGGCTTGCAGCCAGGCGATCTCGGGCGTGGCCATCGGAAACTTGTAGTTGTTGGCCGGCGCTTTCGGCAAACCTTGCGTGAGGCGTTCCCACTGCCATTTCAGCAGCGATGCGCGCGGTTCCTGCGGAGCGGTATTGCGGAAGCCGGATGGCGTCCGATTGGGTTTTTCGGGATCGTAATACTTGCTCGCCGCGGCACAACCGGCGCTGACCAGCGCCACAACCAGGGCGATGCGACGCAGGTAACTGCGCGTGGCGGGCTTTGTTCTTGTTATCGGCATGGGACGAGGATGGCAGGCAAGTTGATCAGGCTTGCCATGCTATCAGCTATCCCGCGCCGGGGTGGCGCATGGATTGCCGCACAAGCCTACAACGCGTATTGCGCAAGCCCGTGGCCGAACGACCAGTTCTCCTTGTTCACTTCGACCAGGTTGATGAAGATATCTTCCGGACGGATGCCGGGTTGTTGGTTCAGGCGCTCGACGATGCGTACGTACAGCGCTTTTTTCTGCTCAATGGTGCGCGTGTTGCTGACGGTCAGCTGGATTATCACGAACTTGTCGCTGCGCGCGATGTTCATGTAGGTCTTGCTGAAGACGAAGTTCTCCGGATCATATTCATCGATCACCATGAACTTGTCGTCTTCGGGCACGTTGAAGGTTTCGACCATGGCCTCATAAAGATTGTCGAGGATGGCCTGGCGATATTCGCGGGTCTCGCCGCGGCGGATGACGACTCGGGCAAAAGGCATGATGTTCTCCTTGGAAAGTGATGAATCGCGAGTGGGTATGCAAGCATCTTAGATCGGGTGTATCATTTTGAAAATATATCCATGTATATTTCAATGATATTCATTTGAAATGACTAACGTCCATCCATAAGCAATCTCAATGAGTCAGAAAATGGAACCGACCCAACGCCCGCTTGACCTCGACGCCGTCCAGGCTTTTGTTTTGGTTGCCGATATGCAAAGTTTTACGCGTGCGGCCGAGGCGCTCTACACCACGCAGTCCGCCATCAGCCTCAAGCTCAAGAAGCTGGAGCAGCGCCTGGGCCGCCGCCTGCTGGAGCGCACGCCACGCCAGGTGCGGCTGTCGGCCGAGGGCCAGCAGTTCCTGCCGGCGGCGCGGGAATTGCTGGCCGCGCATGAGCGCGCGCTCGAGCAACTCGATCAGGGACCGGTCCGATTTTCGGTGGGCATCAGCGATCACGTCGCCGGCGCCAGCCTGCCGCGTGCACTGGCGCAGGTGCATGCGCTTGATCCCGGTGTGGTGGTGGAAGTGCGGGTCGCTTCCTCGCATGACCTCATGCCACTCTACGAGCGCGGTGAGCTCGATGCCGTGATCGTGCGCCGCGACGGTGAGCGCAGCGATGGTGAACTGATTCAGGAAGAACGCATGGGCTGGTTCGCCGCGCCGCAGTGGCAACCGCGCGCGGGGGAGCCACTCCGGCTGGCGACGTTTTCGCCCAGTTGCGGCATTCGCGAACTGGCCGTGCGCCGTCTGGAAGACGCCGGCATACCGTGGATCGAGGTCTTTGTCGGCGGCGGAGTGCATGCCGTCGCGGCGGCGGTCACGGCAGGGCTGGCGGTGACCGCATTGTTGTATCGCGTCAAGCCGGCCGGGGCGATCGACGTCGGCAAGAGCATGAAGTTGCCGTCGTTGCCGCTGGCGCAGGTGATGCTGCATACCAGCGTGCGCGATACGCGTGCGCAAGGGGTGTTGCGCACGGTTGTTGCCGCGATGAAAAACGACGGCCGTTAACCGGCCACTTTAAAACTGGGGCCTGAAAATCAAGGGTAAAAATCGACGTCAAAAAAAATAATCAACGCCATGAAAAAAATCTCTTGAAAAGAAAAAGTCCGAACGTATATCGGTAACAAGGCAGTGGGAGTCAGTAGCAGACCACCCGCCGGCCCAGCGAATGCTCAATGGAGGTTCGCGTTCATTTATCGCTTTTTCTTACAAGGATACTATTATGCGTACTCATGATTTCTCCCCACTCTACCGTTCCGCAATCGGCTTCGATCGCCTGGCTCAACTGTTCGACAACGCGCAGCGCGCGGATTCGCAACCGAGCTATCCGCCTTACAACATCGAGCTGGTTGCCGAAGACAAATACCGGATCACCATGGCCGTGGCTGGTTTCAGCAATGCTGAAATCGACATCGAAGCCGAAAACGACACGCTGAAAATTGTCGGTCGCAAACAGAAGGAAGACCAGTCCGTCAACTTCCTGCATCGCGGCATCGCGGCGCGTGATTTTGAACAGCGCTTCCAGCTTGCCAACCATATCAAAGTGGTCGGCGCCCAGATGGAAAACGGTCTGCTGAGCATCGAACTGGTGCGTGAAGTGCCTGAAGCGCTGAAGCCGCGCAAGATCGAAATCAACAGCGACAACGTGCATCGCCTGGAACGCAACGCCGCTTGATCTCTGAGTAGTAGCTGTTGTTGTAGATGTACCCGTAGTAGAAGTTGCAGTTGAAACTGATGTTGAAGACGGTTGTAGCTGTAGAAAACCTGTCGCTGTAGAAGCACCGCCGGCGGCAACATTGCCGGCGTCCGACAAAGCCCGCTCCGTGCGGGCTTTGTCGCGTCAGTGCGCCGCAGTGGCAAGTTGACGCGGCTCGACAAGAATAAAAACTATTCTGTATAATCGGCCGCAAATAACGAAACAGGACGCCCCGGGTTAAGCTGAAGCTGTTTTTTCTTTGCTTCTTTCTTCGCTTCTTTCTTCGCTTCTTTCTTCGCTTCCTCCTTGCCGGCCTCTTGCTTCGTTACGTAAGCGTTCACGTCAACCAACGCGTCATTCACGTGCATGCCTGAAGGTTCAGGCAGCGATTCCGTCGCACGCATGTGTATAACGCCAAGGTGAAAAATTGACGATACGCTTACTTCTCCAGGACGAGCTTGCCTTGTCCGCAGTGACATCCACTTTGCACTTCCCCGCAGCCAAGGCTGCGATGCATTTCCTCGCTGACATACCGACCGTTGCAGTGATCGCCCTGCCGATCGACGACTGCGCACGTCCGCTCATTTCCATTCGGGACCGATAACCTCATGACTACGACAACACAACAATCCAATGACAGCGTGGCGAGCGGTTTGCTGCCGCTGGTCGCCATCGTCTTCACCAGTTTCCTGTGCATCGGCATTCCGCTGCCGGCCTTGCCGTTGCACGTCAACGGCGTGCTCGGTTTCAGCGCATTGACGGTCGGCTGGGTGGTGGGGATCCAGTCGTTCTCGACCATCCTGTCGCGCAAATTCTCCGGCTCGTATTGCGACCGCCACGGTCCCAAGCGCGCGGTCGCAGTCGGCTTGCCGATGGCGGCGGCGGCCGGCTTGCTTTACCTCGCATCGACGCTGATCGCCGATGCCGGCGCCAGCCTGGAGGTGCTCTTCATCGGCCGCCTGCTGATGGGGCCGGCGGAAAGCCTGTTCCTTACCGGCACCATGACCTGGGGCATCGGCCGCGTCGGCATGCAGCGTACCGGCAAGGTGATGGCGTGGCAGGGTATCGCCATGTTCGCCGCACTGGGACTCGGTGCGCCGATCGGCATCGCGATCCAGCAACGCTTCGGTTTTGCCGGCGTGGCGCTGACCACCATGGTGTTGCCGCTGGTCGGCCTGGCGATTGCGACGACACTGCGCGGTCTGCCTGCATTGGGCAACAAGGGCGGCGGCGTGGCCATGTCGGAAGTGCTGCGCCTGATCTGGCGCTTCGGCATGGCGCTGGCGCTGAGCGCCATGCCGTTCGCCATCATCACCAGCTTCCTGGTGCTGCTCTACGCCAGCAACAACTGGTCGGGCGCGGGCATCGCGATCCTCGGTTTCTCGGTCGGCTACGTCGGCGTGCGCCTGTTCTTCGCGCATCTGCCGGACCGCATCGGCGGCGCCAAAGTGGGTGCGGTGTCGGTGGCAATCGAGCTGGTCGGACAATTGCTGCTGTGGCAGTCGCACGATCCGCTGATGGCGGGCCTGGGTACGTTGCTGACCGGCATCGGCTTCTCGCTGGTGTTCCCGTCCATGGGCGTGCAGGCGATGGCGCGTGTGCCCGCGCATTCGCGCGGGCTGGCGGTGGCGACCTTCATGGCCTTCATCGACCTCGCGGCAGGATTGACTGGTCCGGTGGTGGGCGTGCTGATCGGCTACTTCGGTTACGGTTCGGCGTTCCTGGCGGGCGCGGCGGCGTGCGTGCTGGCGTTGTTGCTGATGGTGGCGGGGATGTCGCGGCAGCACCATGAGCGGCATCAGCGATGAATCGAAGGCATCGTCTTCCAGGCCAACATCCCGGCCTTGAGCGCCGCCGCCGAAGCGCAGAACAGCGGCATCGGCGAAAGCAACGATGCGGTTTCCCGGAGCTGATCGCTTTTCAGGCGTCCAGCGTTGGTTTGGACGCGCGTGCCAACGGCAACCAGAGCGTGAATCGCGTACCGCTCGCTGCGGATAGCCACGTCACCGCGCCGTCCAGCGCCTGCGCGCGGCGCCGTTGATT
>NZ_AJHH01000028.1 GCF_000256565.1 Herbaspirillum lusitanum P6-12
GCATGCGCGGTGGCGACGCGGATGCGGTCGGCGCGTGTATGGCGCAGGATGTTGGCGATGCTCTCCTGCACGATGCGCAAAATATGCAAGGCGCTGGACGGCTCCAGCCAGTCCAGCGTCGGCAGTTCCTGAACTTCCCACACGAGCGCGATGTCGGTGCCTTCCAGGCGCGGCTCCAGGCGGAAGCGCAAGGTCGCCAGCAACAACAGCAGATCCGCCTCCACCGGCTCCATGGAATCGATGGTCAGCTTGAGGTCGTCGAGGCAATCCTTGAGGATTTGCGACACCTTCACATCGCTGACGCCGCCGTGTTCCACCGAACGGATCGCGCTGATCAGCGTTGAGCCGAGGCCGTCGTGCATATCCTGCATGAGGCGCTGGCGCTCGTCGCTGATGGTTTGTCGCAGAGCAGCTTCGCGCAGGCGCCGGTGGGTCTGCCCGAGCTCATGCTCGCGTGCTTCGAGGCGTTGCGCCAGACCGGCGTTGACCAGTTCGACTTCAGCAATGGCGTTGACGTAGCGGCGATACATCAGCGTGCCGAACATGGCGAAGGTGACGGCGTTGGTGTAGGCGCCCAGGAACCAGCCTTCCGGACTGACGACGTTGTTGTGCAGCAGCCAGTCGGACATGCCCAGCAAGGTCGATACGCCGACTCCGAGCGTCAGCAGCAAGCCTTCGCGGGAACGCTTCCAGGAGCAGACGCCGCCCGCAACGCTGACCGTAACGCCCATCAGCACCGCAATTGCATACGCCAGCGGCACCAGCAGCGAGGTGCTCGGAAAGACCGGCAACACGCCCAGCACCGGCAACGACAGGATGCTGATCGTCAGCGTGATGCCGACGATGGCGCGCGTAAGCCGGCGCAGCGGACGGCCGTGCAGCTGGCAGAGGAAAAGGTGGATCACCGTGAGCAGCCAGAACAAGGCGTTGGCGGTTAGCCAGGCGAACCAGTCGACCACGATGGGCAGACTGACGTAGTAATGCAGATGTCCAACGAAAGAGACTGCCGCCAGATTGAAGAACAGCAGGTAGCCGGTCTCATGCCGGCGTCGGAACCAGACGAACAACGCGAAAATTCCAACCACCATGAAGGCGGCGCTGAGCGTGGCCGGCAATTCCCGTTGCAGCCACTGGCGCAGGTAATAACGCCCCTGCAAGACCTCGGCGGGACCCAGCCAGAGCGTCGACAAGCCTACCGGCGTTTCCGGCGCGTGCTCCACGCGAATCAGGATTTCCTTCAGCGGCGCGCCGTCGGCGGCCTGATCCGGCAAGATCCATAGCGGCGTGAACAGACTGTTCCACAACTGGCCGCGTTGTTGCGCACGATGCACGAGGCGACCGTTGAGGTAGACCGCGACGGTGCCGTCGGTCTTGATGCGGCTGGCATAGAGCGCGAGCGGTGCGGCCGGTGTATCGGCATCGGCCGGGATAGGCCGGCCGGCAAGCGCAAAGCGCATCCAGGTGGTGCGCACGGTGAGAGCGGGGGAGGCGAGTGCGGGTAGTGGCGTGACTGGTAGCGCCGACGGCAAGCTGGCCTGGCGCCATGACGGCG
>NZ_AJHH01000029.1 GCF_000256565.1 Herbaspirillum lusitanum P6-12
GCCGGCGGCGCGTTGAAACCGCGGCCGTCGCTGTCCTGCCAGTCGACCCGGGTCAGATGCAAGGTGGCGTCGGCATGCGGTGCATCGCTCTGCACGTACCAGGCGCCTACGGCAATCAACAGCGCCACGGACAGCAGCAGCACGACGCCGGAGAGCAGGGATGCAGGCAGTTTTTTCATGCGGGGATGGGCATCAGGCATGCATCGGCTCGCTCAGTCGGGCAGCAGCCCGAGCGTCCTGGCTTCGTAGATGGCCTCGGTTTTCGAGGTGACCTTGAGCTTGCTGTAAATGCGGCGCACGAAGGTGCGCACGGTGAACGGCGACAGCTGCATCAGCTTGGCGATCTCCTGCGCGGTGAAGCCGCGGGTGATGAAATCCAGTACTTCCTTTTCGCGCGCCGATAACAGCGTCGATGGTTCGGCCGGAGCGGCCGCGGTCGGACTGGCGGCCACATCGGCAGGCGTCGCCGCCCGAAAACGCTGCCGAAGGTGTTGCCTTGCAGCGCCTTCGGTTGTCCG
>NZ_AJHH01000030.1 GCF_000256565.1 Herbaspirillum lusitanum P6-12
TGCTGCCGAAGGTGTTGCCTTGCAGCGCCTTCGGTTGTCCGGCTTCCAGTTGCGAGCCGATGGCCGGCGTCTGGTTGCTGAAGTCGCCCTGATTGGCGGCGTAGGCCGGACGCTCATTGCTGTTGCTGTTGGCTTCCGATTTGCGGCGGAACATGCGGTAGATGAACATGGCGGCGAAAGCCAGCAAGGCGACCATCAGAATGGTGCTGATCATGCTGGCCATGGCGCCGCCAAGGCCGAAGTGCGACAACAATGCGCCGAGGCCGAGACCCAGCAAGGCGCCGCCGAGGATGCCCTTCCACGGGCTAGGCTTCGGCGCCGCTGCTGCAGGGGCTGCGGCTGGCGCAGCCGGCTTGGCCGCCGCGGCCTGGTTCTGCTGCATGGGGCTCTGCGCCTGGCGGCTGGCGCCCGACGACTGCTTGCCGATCGAACCGCCGCCGCCGAGGCGCTTGGCCTCAACGCTGGTGACGCCGATCGCGAGGGTCATCGCAGCCACTATCAGCGCGACAAATACTTTTTTCATGCTATCTCCTGAGATGGAATGTGATGCGAAGGCGGTCGCATCGGCCGTGAAACAATAGAAACTGCATTGGAAACTGGTTGGCGTCGGTGCCGGCGCCGGTTCGGGTCGGATCCAGCAGATGGCGGGGTTGCAACGCAAGACAACACAAGACGCGCGCAATCAGCTATCGCCACACAAAGGACGAAAAACCGGTGCTTGCCGCGAACGGCAAAAGGAGACTTAAACGCGCGGCGGACGGCCGGCGAGAGGGAGGAAAGGCGGTTGGCGCGCATCGTCGCTGCGAAGCGCAGGCGCCAATGTAGCCGAGTCGGAAACAAAGGCCAGGGCCGGATTGAGCACGGTTTCGTCGCCCACGCCGGCATGGCTGGAAAAATCTTCGGTGTCGGCATACGACAGATCGTCGTCGCCATCGGTGGCGTCGGCCAGCGCCTGCTCCTGCGCAGCCTTGTCGGCGGCGGCACTGACGTCGCTGCCGGCAGCAGCGGCGAGCTCCAATGCCTGGCGCAATTGCTCCTGTTGCTGCACTTGCTGCTCAAGCGCCACCGAGTCGATGGCGGTCTTGTACGTGAGCATCCCAGCAAAGACTTGCACAGGCAGCAAACAGATCAGCAAAATGGCAAAAAGACGCTTCATCGCAATTTTAGGACAATCAACTCGAAAATTATACCAACAGTAGCCCCAAGTGCGGGCGTTAAGCTGATTTATCAAGGGCTTACAGAAAAATAAGCTAGTTTGCGCGAACGCAAGAACAAGCCTGATTATGCATTGCAATAGGCTTCGATTTAGTAGAATATGCAGAAAAATATTGCAAAAATTCCTAAAATAACTCGAGACAATGGCCGCCACCTGCGCGGATCACCACCATGCGTATCCTGCTTGCAGAAGATGACAGTGTTCTGGCCGATGGTTTGACGCGCTCGCTGCGCCATTCAGGCTATGCCGCCGATTGCGTCAAGAACGGCGTCGAGGCCGACTCCGCGCTGTCGACCCAGGATTTCGATTTGCTGATCCTCGACCTTGGCCTGCCCAAGATGTCCGGCCTGGAAGTACTGCGCCGCCTGCGCCGACCGTCATCCGGCACGGTTCGCTCAGTTATGACCAGGTCGGCCGGATCGCCTACATCGGCGAACAAATGCTTGATCTTTCCGCGCGCGAACTGGGACTGCTCGAAGTATTATTGCAGCGTACCGGGCGGCTGGTTTCCAAGGAACAGCTGGTGGATCATCTATGCGAATGGGGCGAGGAAGTCAGTAATAATGCGATCGAAGTCTATGTCCACCGCCTGCGCAAGAAAATCGAAGTCGGCGGCATCCGCATCGCCACCGTGCGCGGCCTCGGCTATTGCCTGGAAAAACTGCCCGAGTCCATCGTAAACCCCACCGGCGGCGGTCCGACCGTCATCCGGCACGGTTCGCTCAGTTATGACCAGGTCGGCCGGATCGCCTACATCGGCGAACAAATGCTTGATCTTTCCGCGCGCGAACTGGGACTGCTCGAAGTATTATTGCAGCGTACCGGGCGGCTGGTTTCCAAGGAACAGCTGGTGGATCATCTATGCGAATGGGGCGAGGAAGTCAGTAATAATGCGATCGAAGTCTATGTCCACCGCCTGCGCAAGAAAATCGAAGTCGGCGGCATCCGCATCGCCACCGTGCGCGGCCTCGGCTATTGCCTGGAAAAACTGCCCGAGTCCATCGCGAGCGCCGGCGTTGCCAGCAACGCCTGAGCACGCCGCGTTTCCATCCTGCATGGCGCAGGCCTGAGCCATGCCTGACGCCCGACCGATCGATCCTCAAGCAACGCCCCCAACCAAAGGCAAGCGCCGCGCCGTCATCGCCACGCAGCCGGAAGAGCGCATCCAGCGTTCGCTGTTCGGCGAAATCCTCGACTGGATGCTGGCGCCGCTGCTGCTGCTCTGGCCGATGAGCATCGCGATCACCTACCTGATCGCGCAATCGATCGCCAACCAGCCGTTCGACCGCGCGCTGGAGGACAGCGTCACCGTGCTGGCCCAGCAAGTCTCCGAAGTCAACGGCAAGACCGTGGCGCGGCTGCCGGTCTCGGCGCGCGACCTGCTGCGCGCCGACGACATCGACAACATCTATTTCCAGATCACCGGCCCGCGCGGGGAATTCGTCGAAGGCGATCGCGACATGCCGCAGCCGCCGCTCGACGAAGACAAGACCATCGGTTCGGTGCAATTTCGCAATGACATCCTGCACGGCAATGACGTGCGCATTGCTTACACCCAAGTCGATCTGCGCCGCACGTCGGAACAGCGCGCCGCGTCATCAAAAGAGCCGCGTCTGGCCACGGTGCAGGTCGGTGAAACTCTGGAAAAACGCGCCCAGCTCGCCAACGAAATCATCAAGGGCGTGATCCTGCCGCAGTTCGTGATCCTGCCGGTGGCGCTGGCGCTGGTCTGGTTTGCCTTGTCGCGCGGCTTGTCGCCGCTGTCGGAGTTGCAGCAGCGCATTCGGGCACGCCGTCCCGACGACCTCAGCCCGATCGACTCGGGCCAGGTGCCGGAAGAAATCTCGCCGCTGGTGCGCTCGCTCAACGACATGCTGGCGCGGCTGTCGCAAACCATCGCGCTGCAAAAACGCTTCATCGCCGACGCCGCGCACCAGATGAAAACGCCATTGGCCGGCATGCGCATGCAATCCGAGCTTGCCCTGCGCCAGACCGACCAGGCCGATATCCATCGCTCGCTGGAACAACTGGCCAAGAGTTCGGAATCGGCCACGCGCCTGGTCAATCAATTGCTGTCGCTGGCGCGCGCCGAAAACCAGACGCCGGCGACCGCACCGTTCGAACCGATCGAATTGTCTGAACTGGCGCGTAACGTCGTGCAGGACTGGGTGCCGATGTCCTTTACGCAGCGCATCGATCTCGGCTTCGAACAGCCTGGTCATCCCATCATGATTTCGGGCAATCCGATCATGCTGCGCGAGTTGCTCAGCAACCTGCTCGACAATGCCTTGCATTACACGCCGGCGCTCGGCAGCGTGACCGTGCGCGCACGCGCCGATGAAGAAACCGGGCAGGCATTCCTGGAAGTGGAAGATACCGGTCCCGGCATTGCGCCGACCGAACGCGGCCACGTATTCGAACGCTTTTACCGCATCCTCGGCACCCATACCGCCGGCAGCGGCCTGGGCCTGGCCATCGTGCGCGAAATCGCGCAGCAGCATGAGGCCACGGTCGACATCTCCAACAACCCACGCAGCACTGACCCGAAAGCGCCGGGCTGCCTGTTCCGCGTGACGCTGCGCATGACGCCGCGCCAGACCTACATGGACGACATCGGCTGATATGGAAAACAAGACTGCATCCAATTTCTGGGACAAGACGCGTCGCCTGACCATGACGCTGCTGGGACTGTGGTTCGTGGTCACCTTCGGCGCCGTGTTCTTCGCGCGCGAGCTGGATCGCGTCAATCTGTTCGGCTGGCCGCTGTCGTTTTACATGGCGGCGCAAGGCATCATGCTGGTCTACCTGGCGATCGTGGTGGTCTACACGACCCGGATGGGCCGTGCGGAACGACAACTACAACAAACCGGCGAGCACACGCATGGAGAGTGACAAGAGTTTTTTCTGGCGGCTGACGCGCTACTACTCGTGGTACACGGTCGGCTTCATCCTGTTCCTGCTGGTATTGGCGGTGCTGGAACACGAAGGCATGCCGCGCGCCTGGATCGGCTACCTGTTCATGTTCGTGACCATCGCGCTGTACGCCGGCATCGGCGTGGTCAGCCGCACCTCCGACGTGCCTGAATATTACGTCGCCGGACGACGTGTGCCGGCGCTGTTCAACGGCATGGCGACGGCGGCCGACTGGATCTCGGCGGCGACCTTCATCAGCCTGGCCGGCGGCCTCTATCTGCAAGGCTTCGACGGCCTCGCCTACATCATGGGCTGGACCGGCGGCTATTGCCTGGTGGCGTTGCTGATCGCGCCCTACCTGCGCAAGTTCGGCCAGTACACCATTCCCGATTTCCTGGCCGAACGTTATCCCGGACGCTACAGCGGCAACCTGGTGCGCATCCTCGCGGTGATCGCCACCATCATCATTTCATTCACCTACGTGGTGGCGCAGATCTATGGCGTCGGCCTGATCACCTCGCGCTTCACGGGGATCGACTTTTCGATCGGCATCTTCCTCGGGCTGGCCAGCATCCTGGTGTGCTCCTTCCTTGGCGGCATGCGCGCGATCACCTGGACCCAGGTGGCGCAATACATCATCATCCTGTTCGCTTACCTGATCCCGGTGATCTGGCTATCGGCCAAGCACACCAGCGTGCCGGTGCCGCAGGTGGCCTACGGTTCGGTGCTGCCGAAACTGAATGCGGCCGAGAAACGCATCGCCGACGATCCCAAGGAAAAGGAAGTCAGCGCGATCTTCCAGGCGCACGCCGACGACTATGAAAAGAAGCTGCGCAGCCTGCCGCGTTCTTGGGAAGAAGGACGCATCGACGCCCAGCATCACATCGAGGAGGTCAAACGCAACAGTCATGCCTCGCTGGCCGAGATCAAGAGCGCCAGCCGCGCGCTGACGGCCTACCCCAAGAGCGCCGAGGACGCCGAGCGCAAATGGACCGACGCCAAGGCCTACAACATCGCACGCGCGCAACCGCCGGTGTCGCAGACCGAGCCCTTCCCCGGCAAGGACGAAGGAGCGGCCAACATCAAGCGCAACAACTTCCTGGCGCTGGTGTTTTGCCTGATGGTCGGCACCGCCGCGCTGCCGCACATCCTGATGCGCTACTACACCACGCCGTCGGTGCACGAGGCGCGCAAATCGGTGTTCTGGACGCTGTTCTTCATCATGCTGATCTACATCACGGTGCCGGCGCTGGCGATCCTGGTGAAGTACGACATCTACACCTCGCTGGTCGGCAGCAACTATGCGCACTTGCCGGATTGGGTCTACTACTGGGCCAACATCGACAAGGTCAATCCGCTGGTCAGCATCACTGACCTCAACCACGACAACGTGGTGCAGCTCGGCGAGATTGCACTCGACGGCGACATCATCGTGCTGGCCACGCCGGAGATCGCCGGCCTGCCTTATTTCATTTCGGGACTGGTGGCGGCGGGCGGTCTGGCGGCGGCGCTGTCGACTGCCGACGGCCTGCTGCTGACCATTTCCAATGCGCTGTCGCACGACGTGTATTACAAGGTGATCGATCCGGCCGCCTCGACGCAGAAGCGCGTGACGATTTCCAAGTTGCTGTTGCTGGTGGTGGCCTTGCTGGCCGCCTATGCGGCGTCGCTCAAACCGGGCGACATCCTGTCGATGGTGGGGGTGGCGTTTTCACTGGCGGCGTCGACGCTGTTCCCGGCGCTGGTGTTCGGGATTTTCTGGAAGCGCGCCAACCAGCCCGGCGCCATCGCCGGCATCGTCGCCGGCTTCGTGATGTGCGTGTACTACATGCTGACCACGCATCCGGCCTTCGGCGGCAATGCTGCGAACCAGTGGTTCCACATTGCGCCGATCTCGGCCGGGCTGTTCGGCGTGCCGGTCGGCATCGCCGCGCTGGTGATCGTCAGTTTGCTGACGCCGCCGCCCGATGAACGAACCATTGCGCTGATCGATCACATCCGCACGCCGTAGTCGTCGAAATTCGTCAGCGCGCGAACGGCAAACCCGGCACTTCCTGCGACGGCATCACCGTGACGGCCACCTGCATGGTCTGCTGGCCGCCGCCGATCAGCACGCCGCGCAGGGGCGAGATGTCGAGGAAGTCACGGCCCCATCCCAGCGTGATGTGGCTGATGTCCGGGAAGATGCCGTTGGTCGGATCGGCGTCGATCCAGCAGCCCGGCTGGCCGTCCCGGCCCGGGCAATATACCGATACCCACGCATGCGATGCATCGGCGCCGATCAGGCGCGGCTGGCCCGGCGGCGGCTGCGTCAGCAGATAGCCGCTGACGTAGCGCGCCGACAAACCCAGCGAACGCAGGCAGGACAGCATGAAGTGCGCATAGTCCTGGCACACGCCGCGCTTGCTGACGAAGACGTCGGTCACCGGCGTCGATACCGTGGTCGCCTCCGGGTCGAAGGTGAATTCATTGAAGATGCGTTTCATCAGCGCCTCGACACCGTGCAGCAAAGGCAATCCGGGCGTGAAGCATTCGGCGGCGTAGCGCGCGAATTCACGCTTGATCCTGACGTGCGAAGACTCGAACAGGAAGCGCGACGCTTCCAGCCTGTCGTCCGGCAGGCTGCGCCCGGCGTGATACGACAGCGTCTCGGCGACCTGCTCCCAGGGCGGCGTTACGGTCGGCAACAGGCGCGACGAAATCTCCACCCACGACTCGGCATAGACGTCGAGGCTGGCGTGATCCTGGTCCAGCGAGAACGACTGCAGCGCGTTGCCGAAGCTATCGGTATACAGGTTGATCAGGTTGGTCGGACCCGGCAGGATGTTGATGAAATGGGAGGTGCAGGTCTGCCACGGCAGCGAGCGCGGCGTCAGGCGCAACACCTGATGCGACAGCCGCACCGGCGCCGCATATTGATAATTGGTCTCGTGGACGATGTGATAGGTAGCGTCGTTCATCGTCATACTCCCTGGCTGACCGGCGCGCTGAGCGGCGTGAAGTAATGGCGGGACAGATCATCGGAGAGCATGTAGCCGCCGCTGACGGCGTCCCGCATCAGTTGCGTCAGGCGCGCATTGGCCTGTTCCACGTTGGGATGCTCATGGGCGAATTCGCTCAGGTTCATCGCCTCCAGCTGGCTGGACAGATGGGTGGGAATGGTCATGCTGAGCAAGCCCAGCTGTTGCGCGATCTCGCTCATGTATTGCTGCAGCATGCGGAACTGGTAGGCCATGCCATGCGGATTGCTCACGTCGAACACCAGCAGGTGCAGCACCGGCAGCCATTCCGGCGTGCGGCGATAGCGCACGCGATAGGTAACGATGCTGCTGGCCGCCTCCAGCAGCCAGGACAGCGCCGCCGTCTGGCGCTGCGGCGGCAGCCGCAGGAAGTTGTCGAACAGCGCGGCCATGTTGGCCATGCGCTCGATGTGGCGGCCTACCATCAGGAATTGCCAGCCGGCGTCGCGCGTCATGTCGTCCAGCGCATGGCCGGCCAGGCCCGAGCAACCCTGGATGACGTTGTTGAGGACGTGCAGCATGGCGGTCGGCGAATTGATTTTTTCCTGCACCATCGGCGGCATGCGATTGAGCGCATGCCAGTTGTCCAGCGACAGATGCTCGCGCACCTGGTAGCCCGAATGATGCAAATGGCGCAGGTGCGTGGAGATGCTGACCGCGGCGCTGGGGTCCGAGATCGCCGCTTGCAGGCTTTGCTGCAGGGCGGTGATGGTGGGATGCGCCTGTTCCGATTTCGGCATCAGGATGCCGAGGCGGATACCGATTTCGCTGACGCTGCGCAGGATCACGCGATTGTCGGATTGCGGCTCGATCGTGCATTGCAAGGTGGTGCGCAACAGGCGTGCGAGATTGTCGGTGCGCTCGGCGTAGCGGCCCATCCAGAACAGGTTTTCACCGGCATGCGAAGACACGTCGACGGTAGTGCGGATCAGTTCCGACGTGCGCGACACCGGATCGGTCATTGCGCCGGGACCGACCGCGACGCTGGTTTCTGCGGCGGCCATGGCGGTGGCGACGCCGGCGGCATCCTCCGTGTCGGTCTTTTCGCTCAGCACCCAGACATCCTTGCTGGTGCCGCCCTGCTGCATCGACACCACATCGCGCCGCTGACGTGGCGCCACGCGGGTCAAGCCGCCCGGCATCACGTGATAGCCGCCCTCGCCGTCGGCGGCAGCAAACACGCGCAGGCTGACGGTACGGTTGGTCAGGTGATACTCGCCGCTGCGCGACAGCACCGGCGCCTGCGACAGCCGCACCCACTCCTGCGCGACGTAGGCGTGCGGCTGCAACTGCAGGCTTTCGACCAAGCGACGGCGCGCGGCGGCATTGAGCGTATGGCCGAACACCGGCTGCATGCGCATTGATGGGAAAGCCGGCATGATCACCAGCTCTTCCAGATGCGCCAGCGTGTATTCCAGCGCCGGCTTTTCGCCGCACCACCACGACGCCACGGCCGGCAATGCCAGTTCTTCGCCCAGCAGGCGTTGGCTGATCGCGGGCAGGAAGCCGTGCAGCGCGGTCGACTCCAGCACGCCGCTGCCGAGTGCGTTGGCGATCAGCACGTTGCCGGAGCGCGCAGCCTGCGTCAGGCCCGGAATGCCGAGCGCGGAATCCGAACGCAATTCAAGCGGGTCGCAATAATCGTCATCGAGGCGGCGCATGATCGCATGCACGCGGCGCAGGCCGGTCAGCGTCTTCAGGTAGACCATGTCGCCGCGCACCGTGAGGTCGACCCCTTCGACCAGCGGGAAGCCCAGCGTATGCGCCAGGAAGGCGTGTTCGGAATAGGTTTCGTTGTACGGCCCCGGCGTCAGCAGCACCACCATCGGCGGCTCGCTGCTCTTGGGTGCGAGCCGCATCAGGCATTGATGCAGCGCGTGGAAATAATTCAGCAGCGGTTGCACGTGCATGTCGCGCATCGCTTCGGGCAAGGCACGCGTCATGATCTGGCGGTTCTGCAAGGCGTAGCCGGTGCCTGAAGGTCCTTGCGTACGGTCGGCAATCACCCACCAGTTGCCGTCGGCCGAGCGCGCCAGGTCGATGGCGTACAGGTGCAGGTGCACGCCGCCCGGCGGACGCACGTCGCGGCACGGCCACAGATAGCCGTGCTGGCCGAACACCAGCGCCGGCGGCAACAGGCCTTCGGCCAGCAGGTGTTGTTCGCCGTAGAGGTCATCGAGCACGGCATTGAGCAAGCGTGCACGTTGCGCCACGGCAGCCGAGAGCTGCCGCCATTCGTCGGCGGCGACGATCTGCGGCACCAGGTCCAGTTCCCACGGACGGCTGACGCCTTGCGGATCGGCATAGACGTTGTAGGTCATGCCGTCGGAGGCGATGGCGTCGCGCACTTCGTCGGCGCGGCGGCGCATCATCTCGGGCGAGAGATTTTCCAGCTGATCGATCAGCGTGCGCCAATGTGGTCGCAAGCGACCGTCGGCAGCCAGCATCTCGTCGTAACGATCGGCGTCGGCGGTATAGCTTTGCAGGAGGCGCTGATACATAGATTTTCGAGGGCGCCGTTGCTGCAATCACCCAGGCTGGCGATGATCTGCGGCAACGGCAGAACTGCGCGCGTTATTAATTAGTAATGTCGCAAGTCTAACGTAAATGGGAACTCGATTGATGGTCGCGCAGCGCTTACTTCCATCTTTCCCGGCGTGTGGTTGAGACGCAGATAACGCGTCAGGCGCCGGCTCTCGGCTTCGAAGGCATTGACCGGAAAGGTCTCGTAGCCGCGTCCGCCCGGATGCACCACGTGATACTGGCATCCGCCCAGGCTGCGGCCGTTCCAGGTATCGACCAGGTCGAAGGTCAGCGGCGAATCGATGCCGATGGTCGGATGCAGCGCCGACGGCGGCTGCCAGGCACGGTAACGCACGCCGGTGACGAATTCGCCGACCACGCCGGTCGGTTGCAGCGGCACGGCGACGCCGTTGCAGGTCAGCACATAGCGATCCTTGGCCATGCCGCTGACCTTGACCTCCAGCCGCTCCACCGACGAATCGACATAGCGCGCGGTGCCGGTCGAGCTGCCCTCTTCGCCGAGGACGTGCCATGGTTCCAGCGCGGTGCGCAATTCGAGTTGCATGCCCTTGACCGCCAAGTCGCCGATCTTGGGGAAGCGGAATTCGAAATGCGGCGCGAACCACTCGGCCTGCATCGGATAACCGGCTTCCTGCATGTCGTCCATGATGTCGTTGAAATCCTGCCAGATGAAATGCGGCAACAGGAAACGATCGTGCAACTCGGTTCCCCAGCGCACCAGGCGTTGCGGCTTGTACGGCGTCTTCCAGAAACGCGCCACCAGCGCGCGCAGCAGCAACTGCTGGGTCAGGCTCATGCGCGCATGCGGCGGCATTTCAAAGGCGCGCAGTTCCAGCAGGCCGAGGCGACCGGTGGAGCTGTCCGGCGAATACAGCTTGTCGATGCAGAACTCGGCGCGGTGCGTGTTGCCTGTGACGTCGATCAGCAAGTTGCGCAGCAGGCGGTCGACCAGCCACGGCGCGCAGCCGCCCTGGGCGATCTGCTTTTCCATTTCGGCGAAGGCCAGTTCGATTTCCACGGTGGAATCGTTGCGCGCTTCATCGATGCGCGGCGCCTGCGAAGTCGGGCCGATGAACATGCCCGAGAACAGATAGGACAGCGACGGATGGTTGTACCAGTAGCTGATCAGGCTGCGCAGCAGATCGGGCCGGCGCAGGAACGGCGAATCAGCCGTGGTGGCGCCGCCCATCACCATGTGATTGCCGCCGCCGGTGCCGGAATGATGGCCGTCGAGCATGAACTTCTCGGTGGTCAGGCGCGATTCGCGGCCGGCTTCGTAGAGGTGCGTGGTCTGGTCGACCAGCTCGCGCCAGTTGTAGGCCGGCTGGATGTTGACTTCGATCACGCCGGGGTCCGGCGTGACGCTGAACTTGCGCACGCGCGGATCGTTGGGCGGCTCATAGCCTTCCATCAGCACCGGCTGGCCGAGTTCTTCGGCGGTGGCTTCGATGGCGGCGACCAGTTCGAGATAATTTTCGAGCTCGGCCAGCGGCGGCATGAACAGGTAGAACACGCCATTGCGCACCTCGGCACACAGTGCGGTGCGGGTCAGCCAGTTGGCCGATTCAAAGGGCGCGGGCACAGGCTGGGTCGGGCTTGCCGCATTGGCGCGGCCCATATCGGAAATGGTGGAAGCGGTGGCAGCGCTGGAAGCAGCGGCAGCCCTGCTGACAGCCTTGCCCAGACCCGCCAGGGGTTCTTGCGGACTGCCCATCTGGCGGCGGATCTCGGCGCTGCCCGGCAAGGGGCGGAAGGCCTGAGTCGGATCGGCCGGATAGACGGCCGGATACTCGCCCTCCTTCACCCAGGGCAGCGAATCCAGCGGCAGACGATAGCCCAGCGGCGAATCGCCCGGATACAGGTAGCAGCGCTCGCTGCGCAGGAACCAGTCGCCGCTTTGCCAGCCGAGGTCGTCAGGACGGCGCGCCACCGGCAAGACGTGGCCGGCAACCTTGTCGAGACCTTGCGAAAAGACCCGCATGAGACGTGCGCGCTCCTGCTTGTCGTCCAGCTTGGAATCGAAAGGATCGACGTTGCCCGGCAGGCGGCGCTCGCGCCACATGTAATAAAACACGTCCTCATAGGCCGGGAAGATATGCTTGCCGTCGAGCGCCAGACGCGCGGCCACGCCCTTGAGGAAGCGCTCCGGGATGTCGTCGTCCTTGACGTTCGGCGTGGTTTCGTCGCCGATCAGATCGCGGTTGTGCCAGATCGGCTGGCCGTCGCGGCGCCAGTAGCAGTTGAGCGCCCAGCGCGGTAATTGTTCTCCCGGATACCACTTGCCCTGGCCGAAATGCGGCAGGCCCTGCACGGCGTATTTTTCGCGCATGCGATGGTACAGGTCGGCCGCCAGCGGCTTCTTGGTGGCGCCCAGTGCGGCGGTGGCCCATTCAGGTTCATCTGGATGATCGAGCGACACGAAGGTCGGCTCGCCGCCCATGGTCAGGCGCACGTCAAGCGCGTCGAGGTCGCCGTCGATGGCGTGGCCGAGTTCTTCGATCTCGCTCCATTGCGCTTCGGTGTACGGCTTGGTGACGCGCGGCGCTTCCCAGAAACGCGACACGCTCATCGAATGTTCGAACTCCACTTCGCAGGGATCGACCATGCCGCTGACCGGCGCCGCCGAGGATGGTTCGGGCGTGCACGATAGCGGGATGTGGCCTTCGCCGGCGAACAGGCCCGAGGTCGGATCGAGGCCAACCCAGCCGGCGCCCGGCAGATAGACTTCGCACCAGGCGTGCAGGTCGGTGAAATCGGCTTCCGGTCCGGACGGGCCGTCGAGCGATTTCTGGTCGGCAGTGAGCTGGATCAGGTAGCCGGAGACGAAGCGCGACGCCAGGCCCAGATGGCGCAGCAGCTGCACCAGCAGCCAGGATGAATCGCGGCAGGAACCGGAACCGATCTCGAGCGTTTCTTCCGGCGTCTGCACGCCCGGCTCCATGCGGATGGTGTAGGCGACGGCGTCGGCCAGCTTCTGGTTGAGCGCGACCAGAAAGTCGGCGCTGTTCATCTTCTCGCGCGAAATGCCGTCGAGGAATTTCTGGAAGCGCGGCATATCGGAGCTTAACGGCAGCGTCTTGCGATACGGCGACAACTCATTGAGCAGCTCCTCGGCGTACTTGAACGGAATCTGTTCGGCATACGGTTCAAGGAAAAAATCGAAAGGATTGATGACCGACATTTCGGCCACCAGGTCGACTTCGATGCGGAATTCTTCGGTCTTCTCGGGAAACACCAGCCGCGCCATGTAGTTGGCCTGCGGGTCCTGCTGCCAGTTGATGTAATGCGGTTCGGGAAGGATGCGCAGCGAATAGCTCAGGATCCGCGTACGGCAATGCGGCGCCGGACGCAGGCGCACGATTTGAGGCCCCAGGTTGATAGCACGGTCGTAACGATAAGACGTGACATGGTTCAGCGCCACATGAATTGACATGAAGATCCTTTACTACAAACAAGTTGAGCTGATGGACTGCTGTGATGGACTGCTGTGATGTCCTATTGCTGCCAGGGTTGCACCAGGCCGGGAAACGTTCACCTGTGGTGCATATTAATGAAATCCCTCAGGCGTGGATAGATTTCATTTTCCCAGCGGCGCCCGTTGAAGACGCCATAATGGCCCACCGCCGTCTGCACATGGTGCAGGCGCATGTACGGGCGGATGCTGCTGCACATATCCTGTGCAGCGACAGTCTGGCCAACGGCGCAGATGTCGTCCTTCTCGCCTTCCACGGTGAACAGTGCGGTACGCCGGATCGCCTTGAGGTTGACCGGACGCCCCTGGAATTGCAGCAAACCCAGCGGCAGGGCGTGTTCCTGAAACACCACCCGCACCGTTTCCAGGTAAAACTCCGCCGGCAGATCCGACATCGCGAAGTATTCTTCGTAGAACACCTTGATCGCTTCGGCTTTGTCGTGCTCTTCCTCGATCAAATACGTGTAGAGGTTGCGGAAGGCATCGACGTGACGGTTGAGGTTCATGTTCATGAACGCGGCCAGTTGCATGAAGCCCGGATAGACCTTGCGGCCGCCGCCCGGGTGGCGCGCCGGCACGGTGCTGACCAGATTCTTCTCGAACCATTCGATCGGCTTGCTCTTGGCAAGCTCGTTGACCGTGGTCGGATTGACGCGCGTGTCGAGCGGCCCGGCCATCAGCGTCATGCTGCGCGGCTGGGCCGGGTCGTCGCCCTCGGCCATCACGGCGGCGGCAGTGAGGGCCGCCACGGTCGGCTGGCACACCGCGACGAGATGCGCACCGGGGCCGATCACTTGCAGGAAGCGAATCAGGTGACCGACGTATTCGTCGAGACCGAAGCGGCCGTGTTCCAGCGCAATATCGCGCGCATTGTGCCAGTCGGTGATGTAGACGTCGTGGTCGCGCAGCAGGGTTTTGACGGTGCCGCGCAGCAGCGTCGCAAAGTGGCCCGACATCGGCGCCACCAGCAACACCGCCGGTTGTTCGGCCGCAGTTTCCTTGCGGAAACGCAGGAGCGTGCAAAACGGTGTGCGGTCAATGACTTCCTCACGCACCGCAACGGTGCGCCCACCGTCCTGAACGCTGTCGATATCGAAAGGAGGACGCACATGCGTCAATTGCGTGCGTGCAAATACTTCGTAGGCTGCGGCCATTTTGCGCAGCATGGGGCTGGACGGCAAACCCGGCCAGGAGTGCCCCAGGAACGGCGCTGCCGCCCGGGCCGAAGCGCGCAGCGGATCGGTGGCGTCGGCGTATTGCTGGTAGGCCTGGTAAATATTTGTCATATACAACCCACTCCCTCGGTTTCACCAGTATCTCCTTCGATGCAATATGCATGCCATTGACCTTCGGCTGCACATGAACCCCGCATCGCATCCGCAGCGTCGCTGGCACGCCCTTTGCAAGTAGAAGACTCGCAACATATGCAGGCCGGGAAACGGCGGTCTGCCCGTACGGACGCGGCCACGCAAACCGCGCGCCAAAGTCAAGAGCACCCATATACATAAAGGACTGACATGCCTAAAACGACTTTGCGCATCACCAGCAAGAACTACTCTTCCTGGTCCATGCGTGGCTGGCTGCTCGCAAAATTTGCCGGGTTGCCGTTTCAGGAGGACATCGTGTCGCCGGACGATCCCGATGCGCGCGCAGAAATCCTGTTGCTGTCCTCGTCGATCCTGGTGCCGAGCCTGAAACATGGCGAGATCTTTGTCTGGGACACGCTGGCGATCGCTGAATACCTCAACGAAATCCGCCCGGCCGCCAAGCTGCTGCCGGCCGACCTGGCCGCCCGCGCGCACTGCCGCTCGGTGTGCGGCGAAATGCATTCGGGCTTCTCGGCCCTGCGCGCGGCGCTGCCGATGAACCTCAAGGCGCACTTCCCCAATTTCAAAGTCTGGTCGCGCGCGCAGGCCGACATCCAGCGCATCACCACCATCTGGAAAGAATGCCTGGCAACTTACGGCGGGCCTTATCTGTTCGGCGAGCGCACCATGGCCGACGCCATGTATGCACCGGTGATCACCCGCTTCATCACCTATGACGTCAAGCTGGAACCGATCTGCGCCGCCTACAGCAAGCGCATCATGGCGATGCCGGAAATGAAGGAATGGATTGCCGCCGCGCAGAAGGAGCCGGAAGATATCGACGAACTGGACGTGGAATTCTAAGAAAAGAAGAGTGGATCAGGAGACGCAAGCCAAGGTATTTCATCAGCCAATCATGCGGCTCGCCGCAGAAAGGATCAGTGTCATGGATACGATAGCCGAAACAAAGCCGACCGCCCTGAATGTGTTCTCCCACGTCAGCGAAGGCGACACGCAATACGAACCGGGCGGCCTGCGCGACTTCTTTCTGTACCGCGACCTCGGCATCGCCGCGGCCACCGGCGGCCAGGTCGTGGCCCAGCTGGTCAAGGCCAACATGGCGCCGGAGGCCGGCACCGGTTGGCACCGGCACGAAGCGAATTTTCATATCGTCATCATGCTCAAGGGCTGGGCGCGCTTCATGTACGAAGATCAGGTAACGCTGGTGAAGACCGGCGATTGCGTTCACCAGCGGCCGGGCATCGTGCACTTCCTGTTCGATTACTCACCGGACATGGAGTATCTTGAAATCGTCAGCCCGGCCGATTTCACCACCATCGACATGCCCGCGCCGGCTGCCGTTCCGGCACCGACGCCGTGGGCCTGAACCAGGAGGGTTACATCATTTTCCAGCCGCCTCAGCAAACCATGCATCAAGTGGGACCCGCCATCGCTGGCGCAATTCAGGGCAATTTTCGCTGTCCAAAAACAGAAATGGCGTGATAGTCTGTACCTACCTTCACCAGCGATGAGGATGCCGGCACGCCAAATGAACAAATAATATCCGCCCAGCTCAAGCTGAAGTCTCAAGCTAAAGTCTCAAGCTAAAACTCCTCCGCATCAGCACCAGAAAACGAAGCAAATTTATGGCAAATTTTTTCGATGAGATGTACTCCGATGGCACCGTTTCCGTCCGCAAGCATTACGATGAATTCGCGGCGTGGCTGTCTTCCCAAACCGCTGAGACGATCGTCCGGAAACGCGCAGAGTCCGATCTGATTTTTCGCCGCGTCGGCATCACCTTCGCGGTCTACGGCAACGATGCAGGCACGGAGCGGCTGATCCCCTTCGACATCATTCCGCGCATCATTCATGCCGCCGAATGGGCCAAGCTGGAAGCGGGCCTGGTGCAGCGCGTCAAAGCGCTCAACATGTTCATCCACGACATTTATCACGGCCAGAAAATCATCAAGGCCGGCGTCATTCCGGCCGAGCAGGTTCTGAAGAACGCGCAATACCGTCCCGAAATGCAGGACGTCGACGTTGCCTCCGACATCTATGCCCACATCGCCGGCGTCGATATCGTACGCGCCGGCGAGGGTGAGTTTTATGTGCTGGAAGACAACCTGCGCGTGCCGTCCGGCGTGTCCTACATGCTGGAAAACCGCAAGATGATGATGCGGCTGTTCCCCGAACTGTTCACGCGCCACAAGATCGCGCCGGTCGATCACTATCCCGACATGCTGCTCGACAATCTGCGTTCGGTCGCGCCGGTCGGCGTGGTCGATCCGACCGTGGTCGTGATGACGCCGGGCATGTACAACTCGGCGTATTTCGAACACGCTTTCCTGGCGCAGCAAATGGGCGTCGAACTGGTCGAGGGACAAGATTTGTTCGTCAAGGACGACACCGTCTACATGCGCACCACGCGCGGACCGAAACGCGTCGACGTGATCTATCGCCGCATCGACGACGACTACCTCGATCCGCTGGCGTTCCGCGCCGATTCCTCGCTGGGCGTGCCGGGCCTGCTGTCGGCCTATCGCGCCGGCAAGGTCACGCTGACCAACGCCATCGGCACCGGCGTCGCCGACGACAAATCGATCTATCCGTACGTGCCGGACATGATCAAGTTCTACCTGTCCGAGGAACCCATCCTCAACAACGTCCCGACCTACCAGTGCCGCAAGAAGGAAGACCTTTCCTACACGCTGGCCAATCTCGAAAAACTGGTGGTCAAGGAAGTGCACGGCGCCGGCGGCTACGGCATGCTGGTCGGCCCGGCGTCGACCAGGCAGGAGATCGAGGATTTCCGCCAGCGCGTGATCGCCAAACCCGATGGCTACATCGCCCAGCCGACGCTGGCGCTGTCCGTCTGCCCGACCTATGTCGATGCCGGCATCGCGCCGCGCCATCTCGATCTGCGACCCTTCGTGTTGTCCGGCAAGACCGTCTCGATGGTCAAGGGCGGCCTCACGCGCGTGGCGCTCAAGGAAGGCTCGCTGGTGGTGAATTCGTCGCAAGGCGGCGGCACCAAGGACACCTGGATTCTGGAGAAATAAATCATGTTGAGCCGCACCGCTGACCACCTGTTCTGGATGGCGCGTTACACCGAACGCGCCGAAAATACCGCCCGCATGCTTGACGTGCACGTGCAGACCGCCCTGCTGCCGCAATCAACCGACGACGCCGAGCAAGGCTGGCGCGCGCTGCTCGGCATTTCCGAGCTGCAGTATGGCTATAACAAGAAATACGATGCGCTGACGCAAAAGGATGTCATCGACTTCATGGTGCGCGACCCCAGCAATTCGTCGTCGATCGCCTCTTGCCTCAAGCAGGCGCGCGAGAACGCCCGCGCAGTGCGCGGCGCGTTGACCACCGAAGCATGGGAAATCCAGAACGCCACCTGGATCAAGATGCAGGGCTACCTGCAGACCAATGCGCTGGAACAGAATCCGAGCGACTTCTTTGAATGGGTCAAGCATCGCTCCCATCTGTCGCGCGGCGTCACCATCGGCACCATGCTCAAGGACGAAGCCTTTCACTTCATCCGCCTCGGCACCTTCCTCGAACGCGCCGACAACACCGCACGCATCATCGACGTCAAGTTCCACGGCGCCAAGGAAACCGTCAAGCCGGGTCAAAGCCAGCAGCAAAGCCTGCTGAGCACGAACACCAAGGCTCAGGACAGTCAGATCGATTTTTATTACTGGGCCGCGATCCTGCGCTCGGTGTCGGGCTTCGAGATTTACCGCAAGGTCTATCGCGACGTCATCACGCCGGAACGCGTTGCCGAACTGCTGATCCTGCGCGCCGACATGCCGCGTTCGCTGGCCGCCTGCATGGACCACGTGCTGAGCAATCTGAAACACGTCCGCAACGATGTCTCGGCCGATACCGAACGCTTTGCCGGCAAACTGGACGCCGATCTCAAGTTCAGCCGCATTGAAGAAGTCTTCGACGCCGGCCTGCACGATTACCTGACGGTGTTTCTGGAGCGCATCTTTGAGCTGGGCAATCGTATCAGCAAGGATTTTCTTGTTCCTTTGGCAGCGTAAATCGTAAAAAATTTATTAATTGCCAACCTGACGGTTAAGAATTGTCTGGAATTTGCCGATAATGTGTCAGGTCCACGACATTTGGGCCCCGCCCGCACTCAGTGCCGGCGGGGCTTCCTGTAAAATCCGGCTTTTACATTTTTAGCTCACATCATGACTTATTGCGTCGCCATGCGCCTGGACGAAGGCCTGGTCTTTTTATCCGACTCGAGGACCAATGCGGGCGTCGATCATATCGGCACGTTCCGCAAGATGAACGTCTACGAGAACCCGGGCGAACGTGTCATGGTGATGATGACGGCAGGCAATCTTTCCATTTCGCAATCGATCCGCCAGATCGTGTCCGAGAAGACCAACGCCGAAGGCCACACCATCTGGACCGCGACCTCAATGTACGAAGCCGCAAAGATTCTCGGCGACGCCATCCGCACCGTGCACCAGCGCGATGCGGAAGAACTGGCCAAGTTCGGCATCGACTTCAATGTCAGCATCATCTTCGGCGGCCAGATCAAGGGCGAGCGCTGCCGCCTGTTCCAGATGTATTCGGCCGGTAACTTCATTGAATCGCACGACGAGAATACCTATTTCCAGATCGGCGAAGCCAAGTACGGCAAACCGATCATCGACCGCGTCGTCACGCCGCAGACCTCGCTCGACGAGGCTGCCAAGTGTGCGCTGATCTCGATGGATTCGACGCTGAAGTCGAACATCTCGGTCGGCCTGCCGCTGGACCTGCTGGTCTACAACAGCAATGATCTGGCGGTGACGCGCTTCGTCACCATCGACGAGCACAACCAGTATTTCCAGATGATCCGCCGCAGCTGGGGCTCGCAATTGAAACGCGTGTTCGAGGCGATTGACGATCCGGTCTGGGACGCAGCCCCTGAAGCGACGCTCAACGTGTTGTCGTCATCCGTCGACCACAGCCAGCCGGTGCGCGTGCAACCGCCCGAAGCAGTGGCCCGCGATGTCCCGCCGGTCACCCGCCAGACGCTGGCCGGCGATGGCGAGGCGGATGCGGCGCAGCAACCGAACTGATCGCGCGTCCGGATCGGCCAAACAAAAACGGCTGCAATTGCTTGCAGCCGTTTTTTATTGCCCGGCGTCAACCGGGCGGCAATATTTGCGAGACTTACTCGACGATCGTCTGCGCTTCGCCTTCGGCGCGGGCGCGGATTTCACCGATGCGGAACACGGTCTCGCCGGCTGCCTTCAGTTGCGCTTCGGCGGCGGCGGCGTTTTCTTTCGACACGATCACGGTCATGCCGATGCCGCAGTTGAAGACACGGTGCATTTCGGCGTCAGCCACGCCGCCGTGCTGCTGCAGCCAGGTGAACAGCGGCGGCATGGTCCAGGCTTTGCTGTCCAGCACGGCAGTCAGGTTGTCCTGCAGGACGCGCGGGATGTTTTCAACCAGGCCGCCGCCGGTGATGTGGACCATGCCCTTGACTTCCATCGACTCCATCAAGGCCAGCAGCGGCTTGACGTAGATGCGGGTCGGTTCGAGCAGCACGTCGGCCAGCTTGCGGCCGTGGAAATCGGCGTTCAGGTCAGGCTTGGCGACTTCCAGGATCTTGCGCACCAGCGAATAACCGTTGGAATGCGCGCCCGACGAGGCCAGGCCCAGCACGACGTCGCCCGGGATGATCTTGGTGCCGTCGATCAGTTTGGACTTTTCAACCGCGCCGACGGCGAAGCCGGCCAGGTCGTATTCGCCATCCGGATACATGCTCGGCATTTCAGCGGTTTCGCCGCCGATCAGCGCACAGCCGGCTTGTTCGCAACCCTTGGCGATGCCTTTGATGACATCGGTGGCGCTGGCCACGTCAAGCTTGCCGCAGGCAAAGTAATCCAGGAAGAACAGCGGCTCGGCGCCTTGCACCAAGATGTCGTTGACGCTCATTGCAACCAGGTCGATGCCGACGGTGTCATGTTTGTTCAGGAGGAAAGCCAGTTTCAGCTTGGTGCCGACGCCATCGGTGCCGGACACCAGCACGGGCTCCTTGAATTTCTTGCTGATTTCAAACAACGCGCCGAAACCGCCGATGCCGCCCAGCACGCCTTCGCGGGTCGTACGCTTGGCAAACGGCTTGATAGCCTCGACTAAAGCGTCGCCCGCATCGATGTCGACGCCCGCGTCGCGGTAGGAGAGGGAAACATTGGATGATGAAGTCATGATGATATTGGCACTGGAGGCGGTAAAATAGAGGAGTATCTGCGGCAACAAGACCGCTGAAACCTGAAGTAAACCGTGATTTTAACAAACCGATTCATCTAAAGCCCTATTTCCATGCCTTTTTCTTTAACGGATGAGCAAAAACAAAGCTTGTTGTGGCTCACCTTAGGGCTCTTGTTGGTAGGCCTCCTGATCTTGCTGGGGCCGATGCTGACCCCGTTCGTGACCGCCGCCATCCTGGCCTACGCCCTCAATCCGGGCGTCGACTGGCTGGCGCGCCGCCGCATCGGGCCCTTCCTGCTGCCGCGCGTGCTGGCGGTGCTGATTGTCGTCCTGCTGCTGCTGCTGGCCGGGCTGGCGCTGGTCCTGGTCGTCGTGCCGGTGCTGGTGAAGGAAATCCCGCTGCTGCAGCAACAGATTCCGAACTTCCTCGACAAGCTCAACGCCAAGGTGGCGCCGCGCCTGAGCGAATTCGGCATCCACGTGCGCCTCGACATCACCGGCATCAAGCGGATCCTGACCCAGCAACTGGCCACCAGCGGCGATGAAATCTGGGCCTCGGTGCTGGCCTCGGCCAAAATCGGCGGCACCGCGCTGCTGACCTGGGCGGCCAACCTGCTGTTCATTCCGATGGTGCTGTTCTATCTGTTGCAAGACTGGCATCCCTTCATCAAGCGCCTGCGCGGCATGATCCCGCGCCGCTGGGTCGGCAAGATCAGCGCCATGACCGAGGAAGTCGATGACCTGCTGGCGCAATACCTGCGCGGCCAATTGCTGGTCATGTTGATCTTGGCGACCTATTATTCAGTTGCGCTGGCGATTGCCGGTTTCGACATCGCCTTGCCGGTCGGCATCCTGACCGGCCTGCTGGTGTTCATCCCGTACGTCGGCTTCGGCCTCGGCCTGGTGCTGGCGCTGATCGCCGCCGTATTGCAATTCACCGGCCTGTACGGCCTGGTCGCCGTGGCCATCATCTACGGCATCGGCCAAGTGCTGGAAAGCTTCATCCTGACGCCGCAACTGGTGGGCGAGCGCATCGGTCTGCATCCGCTGATGGTGATCTTCGCGCTGCTGGCGTTCGGTCAGTTGTTCGGTTTTGTCGGCGTGCTGCTGGCCCTGCCCGCCTCGGCGATCATGTCGGTGGTGGTGCGCCACCTGCGCCAGCATTACCTGAGCAGCAGTTTCTACAATAGCGAGACATGAGACAACTTCTGCTCGATCTGAGCGCGCAGCAGCCGCCGACTTTCGATACGTTTGTGACAGGCCAGAATGCAGAATTGCTGCAACGCCTGCAAGACATCGCCGCGGGGCAGGCGCAACCGACCTTGAATGACCGCTTCATCTATCTGTGGGGTGAAACCGGCGCGGGTAAAACGCATTTATTGCATTCCGTGCTGCATTCTCTGGCGCCCGCCGGCGCGCAGGGAGGCGCAATCGGCTCCCGCCTGATTCCCGCCGACGCCGACGACAGCGCTTTCGACTACGACCCCGCCATCCAATGCTACCTGCTCGACGATTGCGAGCAACTGCCGCCGGCATCGCAAATTGCCGCCTTCGCCCTGTTCAACCAGATCCGCGAACTGGGCGGCTACCTGGTCAGCGCAGGCGCACAGCCGCCGGCGCAGCTGGAGGTGCGCGAAGACTTGCGCACGCGCCTCGGCTGGGGCCTGATCTATCAATTGCACGGTCTCACCGACGACGAGAAGATCGCCGCGCTGACGCAATCGGCGCAGGCGCGCGGCATGACCATATCGCCCGGCATCCTGTCTTACCTGCTCACCCATTACCGGCGCGACATGCCTTCGCTGTCGCGCATGCTCGACGCGCTCGACCGCTATTCGCTGGAAACCAAGCGCCCCATTACCCTGCCGCTGCTACGCGACCTTCTTCAACAGGAAGCTGAAAACGAAACGCCATGAATCTCGCCTTATTTGACCTCGACCATACGCTGATCCCGATCGACTCCGACCATGAGTGGGGCGAGTTCCTGGCGCGTACCGGCGCCATCGACGCGGCCGCTTTCCGCAAGGCCAACGACGAATGGTTTGCGCACTACCAGGCCGGCACGCTGGACCCGGTGAAATATCTCGAATTCGCCTTCGGCACGCTGTCGAAATTCCCGCGCACCCAGCTGGACGCCTGGCATGTTCAATTCATGGACGAAGTCATCAAGCCGGCCATGGTCCCCGCCGCCCTCGCGCTGGTGCAAAAACATCTCGACGCCGGCGACCTGGTGGCCATCATCACCGCCACCAACAGCTTCGTCACCGAACCGATCGCCAAACTGTTCAAGGTGCATCACCTGATCGCCGCGCTGCCGGAGTTCGACGGGGAAGGCAACATCACCGGCCGCCTGGTCGGCACGCCGACCTTCGGTCCCGGCAAGATCGTGCATACCCAGGCCTGGCTGCAGGGGCAAGGCAAGAGCATCGCCGATTTCCAGCAAAGCCATTTCTACAGCGATTCACAAAACGACATCCCGCTGCTGGCAGCCGTCACCCACCCGGTCGCCACCAATCCGAACGACAAGCTCAGGGCGCATGCGATTGCCCAAGGCTGGCCCATCCTGAATCTCTTCGACGCCCACGCGCAATGATCAAAAAATTCATCCGCTCCTTCCTGGGCAAGAAAAAAGAGCTCGACACCACCGAGCCTACCGTACTGAGCCAGAAGCAGCACGGCATCGATCTGCAGCTGGTCTCGCCGAACGCGATCCGCGTCACGCAGACCTTGCAGCAAGCCGGCTTCAAGGCCTTCATCGTCGGCGGCGCGGTGCGCGATCTGCTGCTGTCGGTCAAGCCCAAGGATTTCGACGTCGCCACCAACGCCACCCCCGAAGAGATCAAGCAATTGTTCCGGCGCGCCTTCATCATCGGCCGCCGTTTCCAGATCGTGCACGTGATGTTCGGCCAGGAGCTGATCGAGGTCACCACCTTCCGCGGCAGCTCGGCCGACGCTGCGCCCAAGGATGAACACGGTCGCGTGCTGCGCGACAACACCTTCGGCGAACAACATGAAGACGCCGTGCGCCGCGACTTCACCATCAACGCCATGTATTACGATCCGGCCGCGCAAACGGTGCTTGATTACCATGGCGGCATTGCCGACATCCGCGCCAAGACCTTGCGCATCATCGGCGTGCCGGAAGCACGTTACCGCGAAGATCCGGTGCGCATGCTGCGCGTGGTGCGCTTCGCCGCCAAGCTCAAGTTCAGCATCGACGCCGCCACCAGCGCGCCGATTCCGGTCATGGCGCCGCTCATCAACAACGTGCCGGCCGCGCGCGTATTCGATGAAATGCTCAAGCTGCTCATGAGCGGCCACGCGCTGGCCTGCCTGCAACAGCTGCGCAAGGAAGGCCTGCATCACGGCTTGTTGCCGCTGCTCGACGTGGTGCTGGAACAGCCGCTCGGCGAAAAATTCGTCACGCTGGCGCTGGCCAATACCGACGCCCGCATCAAACAGGGCAAGCCGGTCTCGCCGGGCTTCCTGTTCGCCTCGTTGCTGTGGCATCAGGTGCTGGAAAAATGGCGCGCCTACCAGGCCTCCGGCGAATACCCGATCCCGGCCCTGCATCTGGCCGCCGACGACGTGCTCAATGCACAAACGGAAAAGCTCGCCCTGCAGCGCAAGATCGCTTCCGACATGCGCGACATCTGGGCCATGCAACCGCGCTTCGAACGCCGCACCGGCAAGGCTCCCTATAAATTGCTGGAACATCTGCGCCTGCGCGCCGGCTACGACTTCCTGCTGCTGCGTTGCGCCTCCGGCGAAATCGATGCCGAACTGGGCGACTGGTGGACCGACTTCATGGAAGCCGACAGCTCCGGACGCGAATCGCTGCTGGCGCGCAAGCCGACTGTGAGCAGCGCTGCCGGCGCAGGCTCGTCAGGCCCTGCAGGTGCAAGTACGGGCCCCGCCCCGGGGGCCCCCGGCGCGCCGCAATCGCAGCAAGAGCGGCGGTGGCGAAGGCGGCGAAGGCGGAGGCAAGTCGTCCTCCTCTGACGGCGACGCATGACGTCTGCGGCAACAGCCGTAGCGGTGCGCGCTTTTATCGGCATCGGCGGCAACCTGGGCGACGCCCGCACCACGGTGGAAGATGCACTGCGCCGCCTGGCGTTGTTGCCCGACACAACCCTCAGCGCACAATCGCACCTGTACCGCACCGCACCGGTTGACGCCGGCGGCGACGATTACGTCAATGCCGTCGCGCAGCTCGACACCACACTCACGCCGCATGCGCTGCTGGCGGCCTTGCAAGCCATCGAACTGGCGCACGGGCGTGAACGTCCTTACCGCAATGCGCCACGTACCCTCGATCTCGATATCCTGTTGTACGGTGAACTGCAGCTTGCGGACGACGTGCTGACGCTGCCGCATCCGCGCATGGCGCAGCGCGCCTTCGTCTTGGTGCCCTTGTCGGAAATCGCCCCGGACGCCAGCATTCCCGGCGTCGGCGCGACCCGCGACCTGCTCGTGCAAGTGCGGGATCAGGCGATCGACTTGCTTATCTGAACTCGCCTGCGTTGATCTGAGCAAAGAGCTCAGGTCTCGGCGCTGCCCGCGAGAGGACGCAGTTCTCCCAAACGGCGATGATGCCCTTTGAGCCATACCGGCAGATCGTTGGCCGGCATCGGCCTGGCGATCAGGTAGCCCTGCCCTATCGAGCACCCCGACTCCTGCAGCAAACGCCAGTCCTCGATCGTCTCGATACCCTCGGCAACCGTCACCAGCTCCAGGCGTTTGGCCATGTCCAGCGCCGATTGCAGGATCACGCGCAAGTTCTGGCGCGAATGCGCGCCATGCACAAACGAGCGGTCAATCTTCAGTTCGGTAAACGGAATGCGCGCCAGTTGCTGCATCGACGAGAAGCCGGTGCCGTAGTCGTCAATCGACAGGCCGAAACCCTTCAGACGCAGTCGCGCCAGCGTACCGAGCGCCATGCCAAGATTGGCCACCACCGAACCCTCGGTAATTTCCAGCACCATCTGGTCCGCCTGCAAGTCATGCTGCGCCAACAGGTCAACGATCTTTTGCGCGAAGCCGGGAATGTCGAGCGACAACGGCGACAGGTTCACCGCCACCTTCAACGGCAGTCCGCGCTCGTTCCACAAAGCTGCCTGCGCCATCGCCTGGGTCAGCATCGACAAGGTCAGTTCGTGAATCAGGCCGCTCTGTTCCGCCAGCGGAATGAAGCGATCGGGCGGCACCATGCCGTTGGTCGGATGCATCCAGCGCGCCAGCGCCTCGACGCCCTTGAGCATGCCGGTGCGGATATCCACCTTGGGTTGATAGAAGGCAACGATGTCGCCGTTGCGGATCGCCGCCGCCAATTCGGTTTCGCACACGGAGGGCAACGCGTCGTCTTTGGCCGGCAGCGCCAGGTTGCCGTCGAACGACTTCAGCGCGCCGAGGATCTTTTCCTGGTTAAGCGGTTTTTGCAGCGCACCCAGCACATGCATGCCGAGCGCCTCGATCATGGTCTCGACCGACGCCAGCAAGGAAGTCTCGCGGCTGGAAGCGACGATGATGGGGAAGTTCAGTTTGCGTTCCTGCAGGTGCTGGATGAATTCGACGCCGTCCATGCCGGGCATCTCCAGATCAACGATCACCAGGCTCGGCGGCAGCTTCAGCAAGGCCAGCAGATCGAGCGCCTCCTGGCCGTCGCCGGCTTCATAGATCATTTCCACACCGAGCTCGCGCATCAGGCCCACGGTATGCAAACGTTGCAAGGAACTGTCGTCGACAATCAGCAAGGTCTCAATGGTATAGGGCATCATGTTAGTGGCCATAGTGGTTGATCACGGAAGACATGGTCTCGAGAGAAATCACGTCGCTTACGCCGCCTTGCAACACCGCCTCTTTGGGCATGCCGAAGACCACGCAACTGCTTTCATCCTGTGCATACGTTGACGCGCCCGCGTCGCGCAGTTCTTTCATGCCACGCGCGCCGTCGTCGCCCATTCCGGTCATGATGATGCCGACTGCATTCTTGCCGGCAGTTTTGGCGACGGAGCGGAACAAGACGTCCACCGATGGCTTGTGACGGCTGACGAGAGGGCCGTTGACCACTTCTACATAGTACTGCACGCCATCCCGCCTGACCATCACATGCGAGCCGCCCGGTGCAACAAGTGCGCGTCCTGGCAACACCAGGTCGTGGTGCTCGGCTTCCTTGACCTCGATGACGGAAATGGCGTTCAGGCGCTTGGCGAAACTGAGCGTGAATTTTTCCGGCATGTGTTGCACGATGATAAGACCCGGACAATCCACGGACAAATCGCGCAATACTTTCTCAAGCGCTTGCGGACCGCCGGTCGAGGCGCCGATGGCGATGATTCTCGGCGTGACGGGAATCAGTCCGTCGAGGTAGCCGGGCGGATCCAGGACGGCGTCAGCCGTGAAGCGGCTGCCGTCGACGATGCCCGCTGCGACGGCATCATGACGCGCGTTGCGCTCGGCCTCATTGCCAAAATTCACGCCGCCCGCCGCGTTCACCACATTTGCGGCATTCACCGCAGTCGGCGCATGTCGCAAGCGAACATGCGCAGCAGCACGAATCGCCGCGATCAGCTCATCCGAACTGTCCTGCAGGAAATCGCGTATGCCCAACTGCGGCTTGGTGATGATGCCGACCGCGCCGGCCGCCAGCGCCTCCATCGTCACCCTCGCGCTACGCTCGGCCAGCGACGAACAGATCACCACCGGCGTCGGCCGTATCGCCATGATCTGGCGCAAGAAGGTGATGCCGTCCATGCGCGGCATTTCAATGTCGAGCACGATGACGTCAGGCCAGTTGGCGCGCATTTTCGCCATCGCAAAAATCGGATCCGGCGCCGTCGCGATGACGTTGATGTCAGGACAGGGCTCCAGCAGATCCTGGATGACCTGGCGTACGACCGACGAGTCGTCGACTATCATGACCTTGATCGTCATGTCCGCTCCTTGCCAGACACTGCAGTGCGCTGCGGTCTGCCTGCAGCTACAGCTGCAGCAGGGACTTTTTCCATGTCGTGCGATACGCCGTGGCCGCGCCTGACCCAGACGTCGCCGTTGTTGAGATCGAAGCGCAGATAGCGATAGCCTTCGCCTGCAACGTCCTGCGCGGTTACCGGAATGTGATGCTGGCGCAGAATGTCGAGCGCGAAGTCGGCATTGGCCTGGCCGATCCTGAGCTTGGTCGGCGGCAAGCCCAGCACGTTGCCGCCGCCGAATACCTTGACCGTGTAATCGGCGATGCGCGTGCCGTGTTGCCGCACCTGCTCCAGCAAGCGCGACAGCGCTTCGTCACCGTAACGACCGTCAGGCGTTTCATGCAAGTGTTCGCCGTTCGCATCCGGTCTCACCGCGTAGCGACGCTCCGGCAAAACGAAATGGCATAGCCCGCCAAAATGCCGCACCGGATGCCACAACGTGATGGCCACGCATGAGCCGAGCAGTGTCTCGACCTGCAGGTCGCCCTGGCCGAAATACACTTCTCCCAAATTGACGAAGATGCGTTGCGTCATGGCAGCCTCATGGCAGCCGCCGGTAGATGGAAGGCGCATGCATCTGCAACTCCAGCGGCATGCCGTGCAGCGACTCGGAATGGCCGACGACGAGCCAGCCGCCCGGACGCAGTTTGCTGACCACGGAACGCAGGACATCGACCTTGGTCGGGAAATCGAAATAAATGATGACGTTGCGCAGGAACACCACGTCGAACTGCCCATCCATCTCGGCCGGCAAGCTCAGCAGATTACGCTGCTCGAAGGTCACGCGTTTGCGGATCTTCTGGTCAATCAGAAAATGACCCTCGTACTCGCCGGTTCCGCGCAGGCAATAGCGCGACAGATACGGCGGCGGAATCAACTCACCCCGCACCATCGGATACAAGGCGCGGCGACCGAACGACAGCACACGCAGGCTGATGTCGGAGGCGAGGACGCTCCACGGATGCTGACTGCGCTGATCGTCCAGCAACATGGCGATGGAATAGGCTTCTTCACCGGTCGCGCTGGCGGCGCTCCATACCTTGAGCGGATGACGCCGGTCGATCTGCGGCAGGATCTGGTCGCGCAAGGCGTCGAAGTGTTTTTGCTCGCGGAAGAAGTAAGTCTCGTTGGTGGTGATCAGGTCGATCGCACGTTGCCGCTCCGCCTCTTCCTGCGGCCGCGAGATCATTGAGTGGTATTCCTTCAGGCTGGACAAACTCAGTTCGCCCAGACGACGCGAAAGGCGGCTGCAGAGCAGCGCTTTTTTTGAAAACGGCAGGTACAGTCCGATGTGCTCCCTGAAAAGCTGCTGGAACAACAGCATTTCCTGATCGCTGACATCCAGTGCCATTGACTCGATGCTGGAACTCATCTGCATGATCCCCGGTTGACGGTCGCTACGGTTGCTACGGTTGCTTTGATTGTTTCTGCCACTTCACGACGCCGCCGACGACAGGCGGCGTCTTGTCAATTATTACTGTCCGGGCGGCACCGACAGTTCTTCCACGGCAGCCACGCCGATCAGCGTCGACAACTCGTCCACCGACAGCACCGCTTTGACATCGAGCACCACCACGAAACGATCCTTGATGTTGATCATGCCCTCAATGAAGTCCGCACGCAGGCGGGCGCCGAACGACAGCGGCGGCTCTATCTTTTCATCCTCGACGGTCAGCACCGCGCGCACCGCATCGACCATCACGCCCAGCAGCAAACCCTGCTGCTCCTGCATCAGTTCCATGATGACGATGCAGGTACGCTTGGCGACCGCCGTCTGCGCCCTGCCGAAGCGCACCGACAAATCGATCACCGGCACCACGGCGCCGCGCAGGTTGATCACGCCACGCAAAAAACTCGGCATCAGCGGCACTTCGGTGAGGCTGCTGAATTCAATGATTTCGCGGATATCTTCAATTGGCATGGCGAACATTTCTTCGCCCAGTACGAAGGTCAGGAACTGGCGGCTCTGCACCGATTCCTGATACTGCGTCCTGGCGAACGACAACTCGCCGTTAAGCGACAAACTTGGCATGCATGTACTCCTCAAACATCCGACAACACCGTTGCCATTTTTCCGTCGGCAGCTGCAGCGGCAGCGACGCGGTATTTTCCTTCGTGTACAGGCCCCTTCGGCGTCTCCGATTCATTCTCATGATCAGACACATCCAGCGAAAAATAGCCCATCAGTTCACGCAACTGATGGGCTTGCTCGTTCATCTCCTCCGAGGTCGCCGACAATTCTTCGGAGGCCACCGCGTTGAGCTGGATGGCTTGCGTGATCTGGCCGATGGCGCTGTGTATCTGCACCAGGCTGGCGTTCTGGTCGCGCGCCGACAGCGAGATCGCGTCGACCAGATCGGCAGTTTGCTGGATCGACGGCAGCATGCCTTCGAGCAGCGTACCTGCCTTTTCAGCCAGGCCGACGCTGTGGTCCGATACCGAAACGATTTCCTGAGCGGCGATCTGCGAACGCTCGGCCAGCTTGCGCACTTCGTTGGCGACGACGGCAAAGCCCTTGCCGTTTTCGCCCCGCGCGCCCGCTTCGATGGCGGCATTGAGCGCCAGCAGATTGGTCTGATAGGCGATGTCGTCGATCACGCCGATCTTGGCGACGATCTGGTGCATCGCTTCCAGCGTCTCGCGTACGGCCTCGCGTCCTTCCGTGGCGGCGCGTGCGGATTCATTGGCGATGACGTTGGTGTGGTTGGCGTTGGCGGTGTTCTGGCTGACCGTCGCCGAAATCTGGCCGATGGAGCAGCTGGTCTCTTCGGAATCGACTGCTTGTTGCGATGAATTCTTGCTGAGCTGTTCGGCGGCTGCGGTCAGCTGTCCCGACGCCGACGCCAGCGTCGCCGCAGCCGTGTTGACGTCCCTGAGCACCTGCGAAAGTTGACTCAGCATGCGTTGAGCGCTGTGCAGAACGCTGCCTTGTCCATGCTTGCCGACGGCAAACTGCACCCTCAGGTCGCCGTCGGCGATCTTGCGTAGTATGCGCATGACTTCCCGCGGATCGCCGCCGATCTGACGTGCAAAGATGCGGCGCATATATAGCGTCAGTGCCACCGCAATCAGCAGCGCCAGCGCGGTGACGGCAACTACTTCCCCGAGCGTCTTGCGTTCGAGTATGGCGGCCCGGCTTTTATTCGCCTTCGCCTGATGCACGTTTTCGTCCACCAGCGCCGCCAGTTGCGAACGCAGGCTGTCGGACTCTATCCGCAGGGAATCAGGATTGCCTTTGGCGTCTTCGTCGCGCAACAACTGCTCGCGCCGCTGATTGACGCGTTTGACGTAAGCGTCGAGCAGCACATCGGCCTGCTGTTGCAAGGTGCGCTCCAGCTCGCTCGTGACGGTGGTCGATTTGTAGCCGTCATAAGCCTGGCCAAGGTCCTTCAGGCGATATTTCAGCACATCCGCGATGCGCTGCCGCTCCACGCGTTCTTCGGATTTTTCCATGTTTTGCATGGAGGTGGCGATGTCGACGGCGATCTTGTTGGCATTGTTGAGATTGACGATCGTCAACAGGTTGGCGGTATAAACTTCCTGCAACATGGCGTTGACGCGAAACAGGTTGAGCACGCCATCGGCCCCGACCGCGGCTGTGAGCAGGGCGCCGAAAGCAAAACAGACTGCGAGCTTGCTGGAAAGCTTCATCACAATTCCTCCTTGCCTCAACCGATCCCGGCATGCCGGTCAAAAGCGCTTGAACGAAGATTCGTCAATCGGATCGTCGCCGCCGTCCAGCATCGAGATGCGGGCCGGCTTGACGAACTTGGTGCTGATCGCCGGCGACTCATTGATCATCTTGCCGGCATTCGTTGCCTTCTTCGACTGCGGGCGCTTTTCTTCACCGACCTGAAAGAACAGGATCAGCTCCTGCAATTGCATGGCCTGCGCGCTCATTTCTTCGGAGGTTGATGATAATTCTTCGGAAGCAGACGCGGTCAGTTGCGTGGTCTGCGCCATTTGATGCACGGCATCGTTGATCTGCTCAAGTCCCGCCGACTGCTCGCGCGAAGCAGCTGAAATTTCTTGCACCAGATCGGCGGTCTTGCGAATCGACGGTACCATCTGGTCCAGCAAATGGCCGGCTTTTTCGGCCAGGCTGACGCTGTTCTCGGCGACCGCAATGATTTCCTGCGCGGCGGTCTGCGAACGTTCCGCCAGCTTGCGCACCTCGGCCGCCACCACCGCGAAGCCCTTGCCGTGCTCACCGGCGCGCGCTGCCTCGATGGCCGCGTTCAGGGCCAGCAGATTGGTCTGGTAGGCGATGTCGTCGATGATGCCGATCTTGCCGGCGATCTGCTGCATGGCCAACACCGTTTCGCGCACCACTTCGCCGCCCTCCACTGCAGCACTGGCGGACTTGCTGGCGATGCTGTCGGTAACGCGGGCGTTCTCGGCGTTCTGCGCAATCGTGGCGGTGATCTCCTCCACCGAAGCGCTGGTCTCTTCCACGTTGGAGGCCTGCTGCGAAGCGTTCTTGCTGAGCGCCTGCGACGACGCCGAAATCTGCTCCGACGCCGAAGCCAGCGAACTGGCGGTACCGTTGACGTCGCCGATCACCGCGGTCCATTTGGCGATCATCTGCTGCGTGCTGTGCAAAACACTGCCGGTGTCTTTTTGCGAAACCGGCACCTTGACGGTCAGGTCGCCCTCCGCCACCTTGCGCAGTACATTCATGGCGTCGCGCGGCTCGCCGCCGAGCTGCGAACGAATCACGCGGTAGGTGAAGAACAGGCATACCAGCAACAGCAGCATCGATGCGCCGAGCAAGGAAAATATCACCATCTCCAGCTCGGAGTAACGATTCTGCGCCACGCTCACACGTTTCTGCGTGCGCTCGTCCACCATGCGCAGGAAATCGTTGATCGGCACCATGATGCGCCCCACCATGGTGCGGTAGTTCTGATCGAACATCAGCTCCTGCGCCATCGCCTGGTTGGGTGCGCCGGTCACGGTGAAGTTGCCGGCACCGTCATCGAACTGCCCCTTGACTGCATTGAAAGCCGTAATCTCGATTTTGGTCAGCGTATCCGAATTGATCTTGGCTTCCTGCATTTTCGCCAGCTCTTGCGTGGTGAATCCGGCCTGTTTCATCAGGTCGATCAGCGGCACCGCCGGGTCGGCCGGCATGGCGTTGAGCTGCTTGGCCATTACCAGGTCCAGATTCACGCGCTCATAGCTTTTCGGACGTGGACGCTTCCCATTGCGGATGTCGAGAACGATGTAGTAACGCTCTTCGTCGTTGGGGTCGCCCGTCGTCACGTAGGCGCGACCGAACTTGGTCAGGTCTTCCGAACTGCGCCGCATTTCATTGGCCAGCATGAAGGAGTAGTAGCGCGATTCATGCGCCAGGTCGAGGTTGGTGTTGGCCTCCTTGAGTGCGCGCGTAACGCTGACGATCGATCCCATCAGTACGGCCAGAACGATCACCAGCCAGACAAAGAGTTGCCGGATACTCATTCGTTGCGTCAGTTTGTTTTTCATGACTACTCCCCTGTTCTGCATTCTGTCTTCCTTGTCGGCGTCGCGGTGGACGGAGTCCTGCCGTTGCGCCTGCTTGTTTCCATCAGTCATTCGCCGCGCTCATCCGGTTCTCGGCGCGGCGTACCTCGGCCTGCTCCATTCTTCCCGTATGCGCAATCAGATGCGGCACATCCAGAATCAATGCGACACGACCATCGCCGAGAATGGTCGAGCCGCTCAGCCCCTTCACCTTGCTGAACAGCTTGCCGAGCGGCTTGATCACCGCCTGGCATTCGCCCAGCAGGTTGTCGACCAGCAGGCCGGCACGTAGCGGTCCGTATTGCACGATCACCAGGCTCTTGCGCGACGATTCGCGCTGCGGCAAATCAAACAGTTCACGCAAAGGAATGAAGGGCAACGGCTCGTCGCGCAACGTCACCACGTTGTTGTGCACCTGATGGCTGGAGAGGTTGATGCATTCCACCACCAGGTCGAGCGGAATGACGAAAACGGCGCCACCGACCACGACCTGGAAACCGGCAATGATGGCCAGCGTCAACGGCAGACGGATGCACACCATGGTGCCCTGGCCGGGATTGCTGTAGATCTCGACCTCGCCTTGCAGCGCGTCGATGTTACGCTTGACCACGTCCATTCCGACGCCACGGCCGGACAGCGACGTCACCTGTTCGGCGGTCGAAAAACCTGGTTCGAATATCAGGCGGAAAATTTCACGCTCCGACAAACTGGCATCCGGCGTTGCCAGTCCCTGCTGAACCGCCTTGCGCAGGATCCGTTCCTTGTCCAGGCCGCGGCCAGCACGGCCGCTTCTTCCGGACTCAGCGCATGCATTTCCTGCACCAGGTTGTCGCGCACCTGCTCCTTGAGCCGGCCTGCCGTCATGCCGTCCAGATACGATGAAATCACGTCCGGATGGACATAACACTTGCGACAGATGGTGGGCGTGTTGCCGAGTTTCTTGGCGACGTGTTCGATCGCCTGCACGATGTTTTTCTTGGCCTGCGCCTGTGAATCGAATTGCCGGCATTCATCCAGCGCCAGCGCCGCCAGCACCGTGCCGGCCCAGGTGCGGAAATCCTTGGCGGTGTAATCCTCGCCGGTGATCTCGTGCAGGTAGTCGTTGACGTCGCCCGAGCCGATGGTGTGCGTCTTGCCGTCTTCGTCGAGATACTGGAACAGGTCCTGGCCGGGCAGGTCGAGCAGCTTCCTGACGATGCGCACCATGTAGGGGTCGTGCAGCTTGATCGAATGCTGGACGCCGCTCTTGCCGCGGAAATGGAATTTGATGTCGGCGCCATCGACCTTGACGTGGCGATTGCGCAGCGTGGTGATGCCGAAGGATTGGTTGTTGCGCGCGTACTCATCGTTGCCGACGCGCATGAGCGTGGCCTGCAGCAGGTACACCACCGTGGCCAGCACTTTCTGCTTGTTCAGGCCGTGCTTCTTCAGATCGTGTTCCAGGCATTTTCGGATCTGCGGCAATGCCTGCGCGAAGGCGATCATGCGCTGGTATTTCACCTCGTCGCGCACGATGCGCCAGCGCGCGTGATAGCGATATTGCTTGCGTTGCCGGGAGTCGCGGCCGGTGGCCTGGATATGGCCGTTGGCCCATGGGCAGATCCATACTTCTTCCCATGCCGGCGGAATCGCCATGGCCTTGATGCGCGCCAGAGTCGCTTCGTCGTGGATGGTTTTGCCGTGCGCATCGGTATAGATGAATTCACCATCGCTGCCGTCGCTGCGGCTGCGCAGAATGCCGGGCGTGTCGTCATTGACGTAGCGCAGGCCGCCTTCGCGGGCGATTTGTTTGGCGGTCGGGGTGGACTCCGGGACGGTGGGGCCGCAGTCAGCGTGGCGATGAAGTTGGGCGTGCATACGTAGGTCTTTCTTCAAGAGGACTTGCGTTTGCGGACCGAGGAATTCCGGGGCTGCGTCGATTATCGACCTATTGCGGGGATGGCAATGTAGGCGCGACCAGATAACGGTTGTGAGGCTTTTCCTACACGCGCGGAAAGCGCTGGAACACTTCGTTGATCTGCACCATGCGCAGCGTCAGCGCGGCGTCGCGTATCTGCTCCACCAATCCGGAAATCACCTGCGTGGCTTCTTCGAAACGCTGATCCTTCTTGCGCTTTGCCACCAGGCTGGCGCCGGCGCCGGCAATCACCAGCTCACCCACCAGATCGATCAGCTGATCGAGTTTGGAGACTTCGATCTTGATGAATTTCTGTTCATGGCTTTTCTTTTCTTCGCCGCCGCGCTGGCGCAGGGCCGGGATAGCCGCCCGTATCTGCGACGGCACGACGCCGGGCCTCTTCTCAGTCGTGACCAGATCATCAGCCTCGGCGACATCAAGCTGCAACTGGCGCCATTCCGCAGCGGTGAGCGCTCCCGATTGCAACAGATGCAGGGCGACTTCCGCGCGCTCCGGCAAGCCTTGCAACCAATGGCCATATGTCGTCAGTTGGCTGTGCGGCGCCAGAATGACGATGTCGCTGCCCTCACGCACGAACTCGAATACGCTATCGATCTCCTCCCGCCCGGCGGTGCTGGCGAAGCCGATTTCAAAACCGAGATAGCACAGCTCCGCATCCATGTCGTCGGCGGCGGGGATGGCGAGATCGATCACATGTGCATACACCATGCTGCCCATCGTCAGCAGATAGCGCAGGAAGGACAACGGATCGAGGCCGTCGCGCAAGACGTCGGGGCTGAAACGCAACGACAGATGCCAGTTCGGATTGGCGACTGCGCCTGCATTTGCGCCATCCTCTGCGACTGCAATCGGTGCATCTGCTGCATTTGACACGGCAGCGGCGACGGGAGCCGCCACAATGTTGTCCGGCTGCGGCTGCGCGGCTTGCTCCAGATATCCATTCAGTCTGGCTTCCAGCTCCGCGCGCCGGATTATGGCATCCTAATTCAACGAACCAGTCCT
>NZ_AJHH01000031.1 GCF_000256565.1 Herbaspirillum lusitanum P6-12
CCGAAGCAGCAATGCTTCGGCCTGGTAGGTTGACTTCAAGTCCTGCGTAATGGAAAGTCGCGTGAAGAGTTGGCGTGCCTTATGCGAGGTTATTCCAGGTTATGCCGGCGTCATGCAGTGACCGCCGAGGAAAATTGCCGCTGCCCAAGATAGCGCGCCATCGACAAATCATCCGCAGCAATCGCCGGGCGCTTGCCTGAGATCAGATCGGCCAGCAATTGGCCCGAGCCGCACGACATGGTCCAGCCGAGCGTACCGTGGCCGGTGTTGAGGAACAGGTTGTTCAACGGCGTGGCGCCGACGATTGGAGTGCCGTCCGGCGTCATCGGCCGCAGCCCGGTCCAGAAGCTGGCCTGCGCAGTATTGCCGGCACCCGGGAACAGATCGTTGACGACCAGCTCCAGTGTGGCGCGGCGCTTCGGGTTGAGCTCCTTGTTGAAACCGACCACTTCCGCCATGCCGCCCACGCGGATGCGGTTGTCGAAGCGGGTGACGGCGATCTTGTAGGTTTCGTCGAGGATGGTCGAGACCGGCGCGGCGCGGGAGTCGACCACCGGCACGGTGATCGAATAGCCCTTCAGCGGATACACCGGAATGTCGACGATGCGACGCAGGAAGTTGGCGGAGTACGAACCCAGCGCCACCACGTAAGCATCGCCGCGCACCAGCTCCTGTTGAAACCGACCACTTCCGCCATGCCGCCCACGCGGATGCGGTTGTCGAAGCGGGTGACGGCGATCTTGTAGGTTTCGTCGAGGATGGTCGAGACCGGCGCGGCGCGGGAGTCGACCACCGGCACGGTGATCGAATAGCCCTTCAGCGGATACACCGGAATGTCGACGATGCGACGCAGGAAGTTGGCGGAGTACGAACCCAGCGCCACCACGTAAGCATCGCCGCGCACTAGCCTGGATGTCGACGTCGTAGCGGAACTGCACGCCGAGTTCTTCGGCCATCTTCGCCAGCTTGGTGGTGAACAGCTGGCAGTCGCCGGTTTCATCATTGGGCAGGCGCAGGCCGCCGGTCAGCTTGTGGCTTACCTTGGCCAGCGCAGGTTCGGCGCCGGCCAGTTGTTCGCGGCTGAGCAGTTCGAACGGCACGCCGCTCTGGCGCAGCACGGCGATGTCCTTGGCGGCGCCGTCGAACTGCTCCTGCGTGCGAAACAGCTGCAGCGTGCCTTGCTGACGGCCTTCGTAGTCGATGCCGGTGGCGGCGCGCAATTCGCGGAAGCAATCGCGGCTGTATTCGGCCAGGCGCACCATGCGTTCCTTGTTGACGGCATAGCGGTCGGCGCTGCAATTGCGCAGCATCTGCCACATCCAGCGCAATTGCTGCAGCGTGCCGTCAGGGCGGATTGCCAGCGGCGCGTGTTCTTCAAACATCCATTTCAGGGCTTTTAGCGGAATGCCGGGCGCGCCCCACGGCGAGGCGTAGCCGGGCGAGATCTGGCCGGCGTTGGCGAAGCTGGTTTCGAGTGCCGGTCCGGGTTGACGGTCGAGCACCGTAACCTGATGGCCGGCCCTGGCAAGATAGTAGGCGCTGGTGACGCCGATGACCCCGCTGCCCAGAATGACGACGCGCATGATGGATTCCCCGAAATGATGATGAGTATGTAGAATATAAAACCATGATATTGGTAATGAGCCAGTCTTTGTTATGGTATTAATGGCTAAAAACGAGAATAAATAATGAGAACTCAGCAACTTTCGGTACGCACCCTGGACAAGCTCGACCGTCGCATCCTGGCGGTCTTGCAAAAGGACGGCCGCATCTCGATGAAAGAGCTGGGAGAGCAGGTCGGGCTGTCGATCACGCCTTGCATCGAGCGCGTCAAGCGCATGGAGCGCGACGGCGTCATCAGCGGCTATTACGCGCGCATCGATCCGGCCACGCTGGGCGCGACCTTGCTGGTGTTCGTCGAGATCACGCTCAACCACAAGTCGGGCAACATGTTCGAGCAGTTCCGCCGCGAGGTGCTGCGCATCCCGGAGGTGCAGGAATGCCATCTGGTCTCGGGCGACTTCGATTACCTGATCAAGGCGCGCATCCGCGGCATGGCGGAATACCGCAAACTGCTCGGCGACATCCTGCTGCAGCTGCCGGGCGCGGCGCAGTCCAAGAGCTATGTGGTGATGGAAGAAATCAAGGAGACGCTGGCCTTGCCGCTGGAGGAGTGAGGGCGGCAAGGAAAATGAGGCAATTTTCCAACGCAATATTTTTTAAGTCTCCCGACGGCGCCTGGATGTCGACGTCGTAGCGGAACTGCACGCC
>NZ_AJHH01000032.1 GCF_000256565.1 Herbaspirillum lusitanum P6-12
CCAGCGCCTGGATGTCGACGTCGTAGCGGAACTGCACGCCGAGTTCTTCGGCCATCTTCGCCAGCTTGGTGGTGAACAGCTGGCAGTCGCCGGTTTCATCATTGGGCAGGCGCAGGCCGCCGGTCAGCTTGTGGCTTACCTTGGCCAGCGCAGGTTCGGCGCCGGCCAGTTGTTCGCGGCTGAGCAGTTCGAACGGCACGCCGCTCTGGCGCAGCACGGCGATGTCCTTGGCGGCGCCGTCGAACTGCTCCTGCGTGCGAAACAGCTGCAGCGTGCCTTGCTGACGGCCTTCGTAGTCGATGCCGGTGGCGGCGCGCAATTCGCGGAAGCAATCGCGGCTGTATTCGGCCAGGCGCACCATGCGTTCCTTGTTGACGGCATAGCGGTCGGCGCTGCAATTGCGCAGCATCTGCCACATCCAGCGCAATTGCTGCAGCGTGCCGTCAGGGCGGATTGCCAGCGGCGCGTGTTCTTCAAACATCCATTTCAGGGCTTTTAGCGGAATGCCGGGGCGATGGCGTCGACCAGCTCGCCCATGTAATCGCCACA
>NZ_AJHH01000033.1 GCF_000256565.1 Herbaspirillum lusitanum P6-12
TCGGCGATGGCGTCGACCAGCTCGCCCATGTAATCGCCACAGTTGAGCAGCAGCGACATCATCCCGTCATCAAGTTTGACGATGCCGTTGCGCACCTTCTCGAGGACATTTTCCAACAGATGAGTGAAGCTGACGATGCTGTCGAAAGCGAACAACCCGGCCGAACCCTTGATCGTATGCGCCGCGCGGAAAATGGCGTTGATCGCATCGCGGCTGGCGCCGTCGCTTTCGATCTGCAGCAACGCCGCCTCCATCGCGACGAGCAACTCGCGCGCTTCCTGCACCAGTGCATCGCGGGCGGCGTCCTTCTTCATGCCGGCCCCTGCGGCGAAGTTGATTCGGTGCGCATGAAATCCTGCAGGTGCAACATGTCCAACACGTTTTGCACGGCCGGGCTGGCGTACAGCGACAGCTGCTTGTACTGCACGGTCGCCTCGCGCCTGAGCAGCAGCAACAGTTGCACCCCGGCGGTGTCGATCTCGTCGCAGCCGCTCAGGTCCAGTTCCAGCACGTCGTCGGCGTTGTCGAGCACGCCCAGCAGTTGCGGCTTGTATTCGGCTGCCTGGAATATGGTGAGGCCTCCGCTCACCTGCAGCAGCAAATGTCCGTCGCGCGTGCTTTGCGTCAATGACATGTCAGATCCTAAGGAGTGACCAGCTTGGCCACTGCGTCGAGCAGCACCGGCGGCAGGAACGGCTTGTGCACCCAGGCGCGCACGCCGATGGCCTTGCCTTCCTGTTTGCGGGTGTCGCCGCTTTCGGTGGTCAGCATGAGTACCGGAGTGAACTTGTAGTTCGGCTTTTGTTTGGCTTCACGCACGAAACTGAGCCCGTCCAGGTTGGGCATGTTGACGTCGGAGATAATCAGGTTGTACTTGCGGCCGTCGAGTTTATTCAGCGCGTCGCGACCGTCGATCGCTTCGACGACGTCATAGCCGGCGGCCTTGAGCGCAATGCTGATCGTCTGGCGCAGGCTGAATGAATCGTCGACGATGAGAATGGTCTTTGGACTCATGTCAGCGATCCCCGCAAAAGATCATTGCAGAAGCGTCCGCGCTGCCGGCGGCAAGGAAGTAATTCAGTGCGTGCATGCATGCCATCCTCTTCAAAAGAAATCAACTTGCGATTGCAATGACTTGTCGGCCTGCTGGCCGGCGTGTACCTGGCGTTGCTCGTGCGTGGTATAGGTTTTCTCGAGATCGGCCAGCCATGCCGCGCTGGGGGGCAAGGGTGCGGCGCTCTCCACTGCACCGGTCAGCTTGATCATGTCGAGCTGGACGTGATCAAGGATCTGGCTGATGCGATCCTGGAATTGCAGATTGACGAGGATGTCGCAGACTTCCTGGTCGACTTCGCGGTTTTCTTCTTCGAGCTGGCCGACGGTGCCGCTGAGCTTGAGCGCGGATTGGCGAAAATCGGCGATGACCGAATCGATCACCATGCGCGAATCGTCCACCATTCGACCGGCATCGGCGTCGAGCTGGTTTGCGGATAAATGCGTGGCCTGGATCTGCTGCTGGACCGCCTTGGTCTTGCTGACGATCTGGCGACCAGCCTCGGCCGAACGCGCCGCCGTCGCCGTCCGCTTCGCTGTACTCCTCGCTG
>NZ_AJHH01000034.1 GCF_000256565.1 Herbaspirillum lusitanum P6-12
TGGCGCCGTCGTCGCCGTCCGCTTCGCTGTACTCCTCGCTGTACTCTTTTTAATCGGGGCGTACTGTGTACGCCGCTTTGATCCCTTTGCCGTAAACTGGGCACCATCTGAAATTGTATTGGTGGAGCACAAATGGCCAAGGCTGGCAAAGCAAAGATCGAAACCTACAACAATCCTGCAGGCGGGTGGGGTGCGCTGAAATACGTCGCGCTCAACCTGGTCAAGGAGCACGTCGCCGACGGCAAGGGCCTGCGTACCTTGTTGTCGCAAAACCAGCCGGACGGTTTCGATTGCCCCGGCTGCGCCTGGCCCGACCGTGAACACACTTCCACCTTCGAATTCTGCGAAAACGGCGTCAAGGCGGTGGCGGCCGAAGCCACCAAGAAGCGCGTCACCAACGAGTTCTTTGCGCGCCACACCGTCGCCGAGCTGATGCAGCAGTCGGACTACCAACTTGAGGATCATGGACGCCTGACCGCGCCGATGGTCTACGACGCCGTCAGCGACAAGTACGTGCCGATCGCCTGGCCCCAGGCTTACGAGCTGATCGCCAGACATCTCAATGCGCTGCCGGCCCCCGACATGGCCGACTTTTACGTGTCCGGTCGCGCCAGCAACGAAGCCGCTTTCCTGTTTCAGTTGTTCGTTCGTCAATACGGCACCAACAATTTCCCCGATTGCTCCAACATGTGCCATGAGCCGACCAGCGTCGGCCTGCCTGGCACCGTCGGCGTCGGCAAGGGGACGGTGCTGCTGGACGACTTCGACCTGTGCGACACCTTGTTCCTGTTCGGCCAGAATCCCGCCACCAATCACCCGCGCATGATGGGCGAGTTGCGCCATGCGTCCAAGCGCGGCGCCACCATCGTGGCCATCAACCCGCTCAAGGAGCGCGGCCTGGAGCGTTTCGCCGATCCGCAAAGCAAGATGGAAATGCTGACCATGGGCAGCACCCAGATCAGCTCGATGTTCATCCATCCGACGCTGGGCGGCGACCTGGCGCTGATCAAGGGCGTCATCAAGCGCACCATCGAACTCGACGACGAGGCCCTGGCGGCAGGCGCAGAGCGCGTGCTGGACGTGCAGTTCATCGCCGAGCACACCTCGGGCTTTGAAGAATTCGCCGCCGATGCGCGCGCCCAGAACTGGGAAGACATCATCGGCGAGTCCGGCGTGTCGCGCGAGGACATCGAAAAACTGACCCAGATCTACGTACGCGGCAAGGCCGTGATCGCCACCTGGGGCATGGGCCTGACCCAGCACAAGCACGCGGTTGGCACCATCCAGCTGTTGTCCAACATGATGATGCTGCGCGGGAACATCGGTCGCCCAGGCGCCGGCCTGTGCCCGGTGCGCGGCCACTCCAACGTGCAGGGCGACCGCACCGTCGGCATCGACGAAAAGCCGACCGATGCCTTCCTCGATCGCCTGGAACAAGTGTTCGAATTCAAGGCGCCGCGGCATCACGGCAACGACACCGTCGGTTCGGTGATGGCGATGCTGGAAGGCCGCACCAAGGTCTTCATCGGCCTCGGCGGCAACTTCGCCATGGCCACGCCGGACACGCCGCGCACCTTCGATGCGATGCGTTCGTGCAACCTGACCGTGCACATCACCACCAAGCTCAACCGCAGCCATCTGGTGCATGGCAAGGATGCGCTGATCCTGCCGACGCTGGGCCGCACCGAGATCGACAAGCAGGCCGGCGGCGCGCAAGGCGTGACGGTGGAAGATTCGATGAGCATGGTGCATGTCTCCTACGGCATCAACAAGCCGGCCTCGGAACTGTGCATGTCGGAAACCGCGATCGTCGCCAACATCGCCGAAGCCACCATGAAGCATCGCAACAACGGCAAGAAGATCGACTGGCTGTGGTACGCAGAAGACTATTCGCGCATCCGCGACGCCATCGAAAAAGTCTACGATTCCTTCAAGGATTACAACCAGCGCATCACCAATCCGGGCGGCTTCCATCTCGGCGTCGCGTCGCGTGAGCGCGTCTGGAAAACCGATACCGGCAAGGCCAATTTCGTGGTGCATGCGATCCCGCTGGATACGCCGATTCATCGCGCGCGCAAGATCCACGGCGACAAGCTGATGACGCTGATGACCACACGTTCGCACGACCAGTACAACACCACCATCTACGGCATGGACGACCGCTATCGCGGCGTGTTCGGCCAGCGCCGCGTGATCTTCATCAACAAGCAGGATCTGGACGTGTTGGGTCTGAAGGACGGCGAGTGGGTCGACGTGGTCAGCGTCTGGGACGACGGCATTGAGCGTCGCGCCGACGGTTTCCTGCTGGTCGAATACGATATCCCGCGCGGTTGCCTGGGCAGCTATTATCCGGAAACCAATCCGCTGGTGCCGCTGGAAAGCTTCGCCGACAAGGCGCGCACGCCGACGTCGAAGTCGATTCCGGTGCTGCTGCATCGCGCCGCCGTGCAGCACGTGCGGCCGGCGATTTGCTCGACCTGCAGGCCCTGC
>NZ_AJHH01000035.1 GCF_000256565.1 Herbaspirillum lusitanum P6-12
GCCGGTGCGGCCGGCGATTTGCTCGACCTGCAGGCCGAGCTGACGGATATCTTCGTTGTGCTGGCTGAGCGCTGCAATCTTGCGCAGCAAGGCGTCGCGCGTGGTCAGTACTTGCTCCAGGGCATCAGCGATACCGCCGAGCTGCTGTGCAGCGTTCTGGATGACTTGCAGGACGTCGCCGTTCTTGCCGCCTTCGGCCAGGCTGACTGCGCCGCCGAGGCGTTGATGGATGCCGACGAAGCGCTGCGTGAGCTTGTCGATTGCTTCCTGCGTCTGGGTGCGCGCCAGCTGTACGTTGTTGCGCCAGGCCGGCACTACCGCTTGCACCAGCACGGGCAGGTCCGTCGGACCGGCCGCCTCTTCATTTGCTTGTGCCGAAGGAATACCTGCAACCGGCGCCGCGCCGGCTCTCGCCGGACCTGCGCCAAGCACCCACGCCACGCCTGCGATCAGCGCGCCGGCGATGATGCCCTGCCACCATCGTGGTGCCAGCAAAGCAAGCACAAGAGCATTGATCCCCCACAACGCAAGCAAGGCGCGATAGTTCGACTTCACGATGGTCCAATCAGAATGTTTGATTTTTGGTAGTTCAGGCGGGACGATCCCCTTCTCGTCTCCACATGCCGCCTTTCCTTGCATTAACGGCAACATGCGGCCGCTTTTTATACATTCGCCGCGAATAATTAAAATTTCCACAAAACAACACCCGTATCACCGGTCATATTTTGTGTTCTTTATTCTGGACCGTCGAAGGCTTGGTCTGTGGGCGGAATAGAGGCAGAATTCAGCTTGATTTGTCAGAGTATGCATTGCCGAAAAGAAACGAATTCCCTACCTCATACACCCCATGCAAATTCCTGTTGCTTTACAGACCGTCGGCTTGCTGGCGCTGTCGAACGTTTTCATGACCGTGGCCTGGTACGGCCATCTCAAGAGCCTGGCCTCCAAACCCTGGTGGATCGCCGCGTTGATCAGCTGGTCGATCGCGCTGTTCGAGTACCTGTTGCAGGTGCCCGCCAACCGCATCGGCTACACGCAGTTCAGCCTGGCGCAACTGAAGATCATGCAAGAGGCGATCACGCTGACGGTGTTCGTGCCGTTTGCAATGATTTACATGCAGCAGCCGTTCAAGCTCGACTATGTGTGGGCGGCGCTGTGTCTGGTCGGCGCGGTGTATTTCATTTTCCGCAGCTGATCTGCCCGCTCTTTCTGCGGAACCGGTTCTGACACAGCGCTGACAGCGCAGCGCCACTCTCGTACAATGCGGACTCCCATCCACTGTGTGCGGTGCAATAGCCGTCAAGAGCGAGAATGGATTTAGACAGTTACCACTACATCGTCATCGAAGGCCCGATCGGCGTCGGCAAGACCACGCTGGCGCGCAAGCTGGCCGACCGTCTCGGCGTGCAGGCAGTGCTGGAGCAGCCGCAGGAAAACCCTTTCCTCGAAAAGTTCTACCGCGACGCCGGCCGCTATGCGCTGCAGACACAAATGTTCTTCCTGTTCCAGCGTATCCAGCAATTGCAGGAGCTGGCGCAATCGGATCTGTTCAACACCCGTTTCGTCGGCGACTTCCTGCTGGAAAAAGATCCGCTGTTCGCGCGCCTGACGCTGGCCGATGAAGAACTGAAACTCTACGAACAGCTTTATCAGCACATGCGCACGCACGCCGTGCAGCCGGATCTGGTGATCTATCTGCAGGCGCCGGTGGAAACGCTGATCGAGCGCATTCGCAAGCGCGGCATTCCGATGGAAGCCTCGATCTCACACGATTACCTGCAGCGTCTGGGCGACAGCTACAGTCGCTTTTTCTACAACTACGATGCCGCACCGCTGCTGATCGTCAACAACGAGCACATGAACATGGCCGACAGCGACGAAGATTTTGAGCTGCTGCTGTCGCACATCATCGAGATGCGCGGCAAGCGCGCATTCCTGAACCGAGGAGAATAACCATGGCCGCCTATCTGCAGGACGTTCCCGCAACACGCAAGAAAGCCGTCACCATCCACACCCTGCAAGCCATGCGCGACAAGGGCGACAAAATCACCATGCTGACCTGTTATGACGCCAGTTTTTCGGCGTTGATGGATCGCAGCGGCGTCGACACGGTGCTGATCGGCGATTCGTTGGGCATGGTATGCCAGGGCCACCAATCGACCTTGCCGGTGACCGTCACGGACATCGCCTATCACACGGCCAGTGTGGCGCGCGGCAACCAGTCCATGCTGATCATCGCCGACATGCCGTTCGGCGCCTACGGGTCGCCGCTCGCAGCATTCGACAATGCCGTCAAGCTCATGCAGGCCGGCGCACACATGGTGAAAATCGAAGGCGGCGCCTGGCTGGCCGACACCATTCGCCTGTTGACCGAACGCGGCATCCCGGTTTGCGCGCACCTCGGCCTGACGCCGCAATCGGTGCATCAGATGGGCGGTTTCAAGGTGCAGGGCAAGACACTGGAAGGCGCCGAATTGCTGCACGCCGACGCCAGGGCCGTGCAGGCGGCCGGGGCTTCGCTACTGGTGCTGGAAGCGATTCCGGCGACGCTCGGCGCTGACGTGACGGCGCAGTTGCGCATCCCCACCATCGGCATTGGCGCGGGTCCGGACTGTTCCGGCCAGGTGCTGGTGATGCACGACATGCTGGGCGTGTTCCCGGGCCACAAGGCGCGCTTCGTGAAGAATTTCATGGACGGCGCAGCCAGTGTGGAAGAGGCCGTGCGCGGCTATGTGGCGGCGGTCAAGGACGGCAGCTTCCCGGCAGCCGAGCATTGCTTCTGAGCGCTTTCTCCGGATATCGGCAGACGAAAAAAAGCCTGCTCGCGCAGGCTTTTTTCTTTTCAGGAACAGGCAGGCTCCGCTTCAGCGAATGTCCTTGATGTCCTTGTAGCGATCCAGGCTGACTGCCAGGTTCTTGCTGCATTCATCGACATTGCTGATGGTCGGCGACAAGGCTTCGAGCAATCCGTCGTGCACGCCGTAGACCAGAGCATGGATGCTCAATTCCTGACCGCGTTCCCAGGCATCGGTGACGATGGTGGTGCGGCAGATGTTGGCGACCTGTTCCAGCACGTTGAGCTCGCACAGACGATCATGCTGGTCGCCCTGCGACATGTGGTCGTGGAAACAACCGATGTGCTTTTCATGGACGTCCTGGACGTGCTGCAACCAGTTGTCGGCGAGACCGACGCGGCGCTTGGTAAGCGCCGCCTGGACGCCGGCGCAACCGTAGTGGCCGCAGATGATGATGTGCTTGACCTTCAGCACGTCGACCGCGAACTGCAGCACCGACAGGCAATTCAGATCGGTGTGCACGACCACGTTGGCGATATTGCGGTGGACGAACAGTTCACCCGGCAACAGGCCGAGCAGATCGTTGGCCGGAACGCGGTTGTCCGAACAGCCGATCCAGAAATATTCGGGAGAACGCTGCGAGCCGAGCTTCAAAAAGAAATCCGGGTCCCGCGCGGTAATTTCACTTGCCCAGCGGCGGTTGCCTTGCAGCAGTTGCAGCTGAACCTGGTCTTGTTGGCTTGGTATGGTCATAGTCGGCAAGATCGAGTTTCACGCTTGTCGTCGCATCGCACCCGAAAGGGCCGATCGCGGCAGGCATGAGGATGAATGAAAAGAAGACCGGACGTTCGCCGTGTTTGCCACGGCGGGCGCTGGATACGGCCGGACGGCCGATGGCGCATGCTAACGATGTCTTCCGGAAATGCGCGGCGCATGTTCTGAGCACTGTGTTACCAGCACCATGCGCCGCGACTGCATTGTATAGAAAAAACGCCGCAAAAACCGGCGCGCCTGAAACGGCGACGCCGGTCTGAGCCGAATTACTCGAAGAATTCCTTGACCTTGTCTTTCCAGGTCTTGGTTTGCGGGCTGTGCTTGGCGCCGCCTTCGGCAGTCAGTTTTTCAAATTCGCGCAGCAGGTCCTTCTGGCGTTCGGTCAGCTTGACCGGCGTTTCCACCACGACGTGGCAGAACAGGTCGCCGGCATAGCCGGAGCGCACGCCCTTGATGCCCTTGCCGCGCAGGCGGAAGGTCTTGCCGGATTGCGTGCCTTCTGGAATCGTGAAGGAAGCCTTGCCGCTCAAGGTCGGCGCTTCGATGTCGCCGCCCAATGCCGCCTTGGCGAACGAGATCGGCATTTCGCAATGCAGATCGTCGCCATCGCGCTGGAACACTTCGTGTTGCCTGATGTGGATTTCCACATACAGATCGCCTGGAGGACCGCCGTTCATGCCCGGTTCGCCGTTGCCGGACGAACGGATGCGCATGCCGTCGTCGATGCCTTCCGGAATCTTCACTTCCAGCGTCTTGTTGCGCTTGAGGCGACCGGCTGGCGCGCCTGTCCAAGCGGACCGAACTGCGCA
>NZ_AJHH01000036.1 GCF_000256565.1 Herbaspirillum lusitanum P6-12
GTTGTCGCTGGCGCGCCTGTCCAAGCGGACCGAACTGCGCATGAGCACGTTGAGAAGATTTTTGACGGCGCTGGAAGAGGCGGGGATTGCGACCGTGGTGGTCAATGACGACGGCACCGGCAACGCCATCCTGACGGCGGCCGGCATCCAGCTGCACGGTTAGGCGTTCGACCCTAACTTAATTCCGCGACGATCTTGCCGATCGTCTTCAACGCCTTTTCGATCTCGGCCGACCACGAGTAACTGTAGTTGAGCCGGATGAAATTGCTGTACCGATTGGTTGCGGCAAAGATGCGTCCCGGTGCGATCGTGATGCCCAGCACCAGGCAGCGCCGGTACAACTCCATCGCCTCCACGCGCGGCGGCAGCTCTATCCACAGGATGTAGCCGCCGGCCGGCTCCGACACGCGCGTCCCCTCCGGAAAGAAACGCAACACGAAGTGCCGCATCAGGTCGCGTTGCTGCAGCAGGCCGCGGCGCACCCGGCGCAAGTGACGTTCATAGCCGCCCTGGGTCAGGTATTCGGCGATCGCGCGTTGCGGGATGGTGGGCGTGGCCAGCGTGTTGAGGAACTTGAGTTTCTCGACCTGGTTGCGGTAGCGCCCCGGGATCGCCCAGCCGACCCGGTAAGCCGAGCTCAGGCTCTTGGAGAACGACGAGCAGTGCAGCACCAGGCCGTCGCGATCGTAGGTCTTGAGCGAAGTCGGATGCGCGGCGCCGTAGAACAGTTCGCTGTAGACCGCGTCCTCGATCAGCGGCATGTTGTGCTGATGCGCGAGCTTGACCAGGCGCTTCTTGTGCGCGTCCGGCATCATCGAGCCGAGCGGATTCTGGAAATTCGGCATCACCATGCAGGCCGAGATCTTTTGCGTCTTGAGCAATTCTTCGAGGGCGTCGAGGTCGATGCCGGTCAGCGGATCGGTCGGGATCTCGACGGCGCGCATGCCCATGCGTTCGATCGCGTGCAGCATCGCGTAGAAAGTCGGGGTTTCCACCGCGATGGTGTCGCCCGGTTGCGCCACGGCCTGCAGGCAGAGGTTGATGGCTTCGGTGGCGCCGACGGTGATGATGATGTCTTCCGGATCGACCGCCAGGCCGGTTTCCAGGTAGCGCCGCGCGATCTGGCGCAACAGGTCGGGATGGCCCGGCGGCAGGTCGGTGAAGACGCTGAAGCTGTCGCTGTTGCGCGTGATGCGGCTGGCGTACTGGCCGATGCGCTGCGACGGGAACAGCGCCGGATTCGGATAGGGTGAGCCGAGCGGAATGGTGCCGTCTTGCTGGATGGTCCTGAGCGTGGCCAGCACCAGCCGGCTGACGTCCACTTCATGCGGCTGCTGGGTGGCGGGATGCGAAGGCGGCAGCAGAGTCATGGCGGCCGGCACGCTGGCCGGCGTCGCGGTCTTGCGCACGAAGTAGCCGGATTGCGGATGGCTTTCAATGATGCCGCGGCTTTCCAGCAGTTCGTAGGCGCGCACCACGGTGGTGACGCTGAGGTTGTGTTGTTGGCTGGCGGCCCGCACCGAGGTCACTCGCTCGCCTGGTTGCAAGACGCCGGCGCGGATCGACGCCGCCAGTTCATCGGCGAATTTCTTGTAGAGCGGGAGCTGGGGCGTCGTGGGTGTGCGCGGCATGCTTTTTTATATTGTGCTGTTATGCTTCTTGGGACGCATTCTACAGAAAGGCGCAGCACATGATCACTGTCCACCATTTGAATAACTCCCGCTCGCAGCGCGTGCTCTGGCTGCTGGAAGAGCTGGGACTGGAGTACGACATCAAGTTTTACCAGCGCGATCCCAAGACCATGCTGGCGCCCAGGGAGCTGATGCAGGTGCATCCGCTGGGCAAGTCGCCGGTAATCACCGATGGCGACCTGACCATCGCCGAGTCCGGCGCCATCGTTGAATACCTGGTCGAGCGCTACGGCAACGGCCGGTTCATCCCTGCGGCCGGCACCCCGGATCGCCTGCGCTATCGCTACTGGCTGCACTATGCCGAAGGCTCGGCGATGCCCTTGCTGCTGCTCAAGCTGATCTTCAGCCGCTTGCCGAAATCGGTGCCGGCGCTGATCCGGCCGGTGGCGCGCCTGATCTGCGGCGGCATGCTGGCTCGCATGGTTGATCCGCAACTCAAGCGCCATTTGCATTATCTGGAAGGAGAGCTGGCCCGCGGCGGCTGGTTTGCCGGCAACAGCTTTTCGGCGGCGGACATCCAGATGAGTTTCCCGGTGGAAGGCGCGCGTTCGCGCGGCGGACTGGATGCGCAATACCCGAACCTGCTCAAATACCTGGAAGCGATTCACGCGCGGCCGGCTTACCAGCGGGCCTTGCAGCGTGGCGGGCCGTACGATCTGTTGCGCTGAGCCTGCGCAGGATAGCTTTGCCTTGAAAACGCCGCAGCGGTCCTGCGGCGTTTTTCATTGGACGGCTGTTTTGTATCTGCATACAGCCGCATGTATCGCAAAGTAAATCCTTGATCCGACGCTGTATTTTTCTCCGCAGTCACAGTTATAATTGAGAATTATTACCATTTAGGCGGCTCCGGCCGCCAGCGACACATCATGAAGCAAGCCACCATTGCCGGGAAACTGCCTGACCAGAAGCGCCGCTCGTTCTGGCTCAGGCACCTGCATCAATGGCACTGGATCAGTTCGGCGATTTGTCTCATTGCCATGTTGCTGTTCGCCGCCACCGGCATCACGCTGAACCATTCGGCGCAGATCGAGGCGCACCCGCAGGTTTCCGGCAAGCAGGCGCAGTTGCCGCGCGATTTGCTGGCGCAACTCGGCGCACGGGATCACAAGGACAAGGACGTCGTGCCGGCGCCGCTGGCACGCTGGCTGGACAAGCAGTTCGGCATTGACGTCGGCCCGCAACCGGGCGAATGGTCACCCGAGGAACTGTACGTCTCGCTGCCGCGTCCGGGCGGCGATGCGTGGCTGCGTGTGGATCTCGGCAACGGCAAGGTCGAATACGAGAAGACCGATCGCGGCTGGGTGTCGTACTTCAACGATTTGCACAAGGGCCGCAACACCGGCGCGGCCTGGAGCTGGTTCATCGACATCTTCGCTGTCGCCTGCCTGGTGTTTTGCGTCACGGGCTTGTTCCTGCTGCAACTGCATGCCGGCAATCGCCCGGTCACCTGGCCGCTGGTCGGCTTGGGGCTGGTAGTGCCGCTGGTGCTGGCGATCATTTTCATCCACTGATTTTTTCAACAATTTTTATTCACGAATGAGGTTGAGTCATATGCGCGTGCTGCTTCCTGGTCTCTTGCCGACGGCATTGTCGGCTGCCCTGACGGGCTTGGTGTGGTCGCCGGCGGTTGCGGCCGACCTGAATGTCAAAGTCGAAATCCCGCGACTGAACGTGGCCGAGTATCACCGTCCCTACGTCGCGGTCTGGCTGGAGCGTCCCGACCAGAGCGTCGCGGCGACGCTGGCCGTGTGGTACGACGTCAAGAAAAAGGACAAGGAAGGCGAGAAGTGGCTCAAGGACCTTCGCCAGTGGTGGCGTCGCACCGGCCGCGAAGTCCACATGCCGGTCGATGGCGTCAGCGGCGCCACGCGTCCTGCCGGCGACCAGCAACTGACCTTGAGCAGCGACAAGGGGCCGCTGGCCCAACTGCCCGCCGGCGACTACATCCTGATGGTCGAAGCGGCACGTGAAGTCGGCGGCCGCGAAGTGGTCAAGGTGCCGCTCCAATGGCCGCCGAAATCCGCGCAAACCGCCAAGGGCAAGGGCGAATCCGAACTCGGCGCGATCACGCTCGATTACAAACCATAAGACCAGGGACGACATGAAACTCTCATTCAAGATTGCTGCCGTAGCCATGACTTTGGCAGTTGGTTTGCCGTTGTCCGCCAACGCGCACCGCACCTGGCTGCTGCCGTCGTCGACGGTCCTGTCGGGTAGCGATCCCTGGGTCAGCGTCGACGCCGCGGTGTCCAACGATCTGTTTTTCTTTGAAAGCTTTGCGCTGAAACTCGACGGTCTGCAAGTGACCGCGCCCGACGGCACGTTCGCCAAACCGGAGAATGCCAGCACCGGCAAACTGCGCACCAGCTTCGACGTCCACCTGACGCAAAGCGGCACTTACAAAATCGCCGTGTTGAGCAATGGATTGTTCGGTACCTACAAGGACACCGCCGGCCAGACCAAACGCTGGCGCGGCACCGTCGAAACGCTGGCCAAGGACGTTCCGGCTGACGCCAAGGAACTGCAAGTGACGCAGATGCAAGGCCGTATTGAAACCTTCGTCACCGCCGGCAAGCCATCCAAAAAAGTGCTGGAACTCAGCGGCACGGGACTGGAGTTGCAGGCGATCACGCATCCGACCGACCTGATCGCCGGCGAGGCTGCCAGCTTCCGCATGATGCTCGACGGCAGGCCGGCGGCCAACCTCAAGGTGACGGTGGTGCCGGGCGGCACGCGCTATCGCGACAAGTTGAATGAGCTGACGCTGACCACCGACGCCGACGGCAAATTCAGCGTGACCTGGGCGACGGCCGGCATGTATTGGCTGGAAGCCACGGTCAAGGACAACAAGCCCAACCTCAAACCGGCCACGGATCGCCGCGCCAATTACACCGCGACGTTGGAAGTGCTGGCGCCCTGAGTTGCACGCAGGCGTTCGCCGTACCGGCGGCGAACGCTGTTTTACCGGCCGTCGCAGCGTGGTTGCATAGCTGAGGCGGCTTTCTCTTTCTGGAACCGAATTTTTCATTCTTCATGAACCGCGTCTTTATCCCGTTAAGCCTGTCTCAGCCCGATCCGGTTCCCGCCGATGCGCCGACCGAGAGCCTCGGCGGACAGACCATGGGCACGTCCTGGTCGGTCAAGCTGATCCGTCCTCCGCACCTTGCTCTGGAGACGATCCGCGACGGCATTCAGCAACAGCTTGATCTGGTGATTGGGCAGATGAGTACATGGAGCGCGAGCTCGGACCTGAGCCGGTACAACCAGTCCGAAGCCGGCAGCTGGCAAGCATTGCCGGTGCCGTCGGTGCCACCGGTGCATTTCCTGCGTGTGCTGGATTGCGCACTCGATGTGGCCGAACGCAGCGGCGGCGCCTACGATCCCAGCATCGGGCCGCTGGTCAACTTGTGGGGATTCGGTCCGGATCCCGCCCGGTCGGAAGCGCCCGATGCGGCTGCGCTGGCGCAGGCGCAGGCACGTTGCGGCTGGCAGCGTGTGCGCATTGACCGGGCCCGCAATGCCTTGCTGCAGCCGGGCGGCTTGTACCTGGATTTTTCTTCGATTGCCAAAGGCTATGCCGTCGATCTGGTAGCCGAGTATTTGCGCGGCATCGGTGTATCCAGTCACCTGGTCGAAATCGGCGGCGAGTTGCGCGGCCACGGCGTCAAGGCCGACGGCCAGCCGTGGTGGGTCGGCCTGGAGCAGCCGCCTGCGCCGACCGGCAGCGAGTCTGGAATGCAGAGCGTCGTTGCCTTGCACGACCTGGCGTTGGCGACCTCGGGCGACTACCGGCGTTATTTTGAACATGCAGGTACGCGCTATTCCCACACCATCGATCCGCGCACGGCCCAGCCGATTGCACACGCACTGGCTTCGGTGACGGTGCTGCACGCCGATTGCATGACCGCCGACGCCTGGGCCACCGCGCTCATGGTGCTCGGTGATGAAGACGGCCTGGCGCTTGCGCTGGAGGTCGGCCTGGCGGCGCTGTTCGTGCGCCGCGACGGCGCCGGTTTCCGCGAAAGCATGACGCCGGCGATGCAGGCGATGCTGTCATGAGTCAGCGCGCGATCGCCGATTTTTTCCCGGGGCCGGGTTTGCTCGGCCTGGCTTGCGCGATCGGCGCGACGGTTGCGGCGGCGCAAATGCAGTTGCTTGAAGGCGGGGCCGGACGCGCGTTTGCCGCGGCGCTGGTGCTGCTGTTTTACTGCGTATTCTGTTTTGTCGTCTTCGCCGGGCATCGCCGCAAGCAGCAAACCTTTGCGCGCTGGGATGCCGATGGTGCGGCTGCGGACGCGGATGCCATCGTGGTGGCGTTTGCCAGTCAGACCGGATTTGCGGAACAGCTGGCGCTGCAGACTGCACAGTCGCTGCAGGCCGCGGGCGTGGCGGTGCGCCTGTGCGAACTGGGCCGGCTGGATCTGGCGCAGTTGCAGTCGACGCAGCGCATTCTGTTCGTGGTCAGCACTACGGGTGAGGGCGATGCGCCCGATAGCGCCGCCGGTTTTGCGCGCAAGGTAATGGGACGGCCGGGACGCTTCGAACGTTTGCGCTACGGCGTGCTGGCGCTGGGCGACCGCAGCTATGGCCGCTACTGCGCGTTCGGCCATGCGCTTGATGTCTGGCTGCATGGCCATGGCGCACAAAGTTTGTTCGATACGATCGAAGTCGACGCCGGCGACAACGGCGCCTTGCGCCACTGGCAGCATCACCTCGGTGTATTGAGCGGCCATACCGGGATGGCCGACTGGAGCGCACCGGTGTATGAACGCTGGTTGCTGACCCAGCGTCGCCTGCTCAATCCGGGCAGCCTTGGTGCGCCGGCTTTCCATCTTGCTCTGAGACCTGCGGACGCCGGGCAAGGCATGTCGTGGCAAGGGCCGGGGGCCCCCCCCCCCCCCCCCCA
>NZ_AJHH01000037.1 GCF_000256565.1 Herbaspirillum lusitanum P6-12
CGGCGATATCGCCGAGATCGGCCCGCGCAATGCGCCTGGGAAAATCGCTGCGCTGCTCGATGCATTGCAGATGGACGGACTTCAGGCCGTACGCGACGGGACGCGCCAGACTTCCCTGAACGAATTGCTGTCGCGCCGTTTGCTGCCCGACGACCTGCAAGCCTTGACGGCATTGGGCGCACTGACGCCGCAAACACTGGTCGGGCAATTGCGTCCCTTGCCGCATCGGGAATATTCCATCGCCTCGCTGCCGCAGGACGGCCAACTGGAATTGCTGGTGCGCCAGACCGTGCTAACCGATGGCAGCCTCGGTCTTGGTTCCGGCTGGTTGACGGCGCATCTGGGCGAAGGCGGCGAAATCGATCTGCGCGTGCGGGAAAATCGCAGTTTCCATCCTCCTGCGTCCGACGTGCCGCTGATCCTGATCGGCAACGGCACCGGCCTGGCCGGTTTGCGCCCGGGTTA
>NZ_AJHH01000038.1 GCF_000256565.1 Herbaspirillum lusitanum P6-12
ACACTGGAGGCCATGGCCGCGCACGGCCGCTATCGCCGTGACGTCTATTGAGGTCGAGGCACACGCAGCCGGATGTTGCGCGGGTGTACTTTTCGCCCGCGGCAGGCGAGAATGGGCGCATAGCGACTTCAAGAGATGGAAAAATGAGTTTTTTCGCCAGTTTTTTATTGATCCTCTTGCTCGTGGTCATCAGCGCATTCTTGTCCTGCGCCGAAATTTCCCTGGCGGCGTCGCGCAAGATCCGGCTCGAAATGCTGGCCAAGGAAGGCGACGCCAACGCCTTGCGGGTACTGGCTTTGCAGGCACAGCCGGGCAATTTTTTCACGGTAGTGCAAATCGGCCTGAATGCGGTCGCCATCCTCGGCGGCGTGATCGGCGAGCCGGCACTGACGCCGCATATGGCCGGCCTGGTCGGCAACTTCTACCAGGGACCGATGCTGGAAACCGTCAGCTTCTCGATTTCCTTCCTGCTGGTCACCTCGTTCTTCATCCTGTTCGCCGACCTGATGCCCAAGCGCCTGGCAATGCTGGCGCCGGAGCGCGCGGCGATTGTGCTGGTCACCCCGATGCTGATGCTGGAGCGTTTGTTCAAGCCGCTGATCTGGTTCTTCAACGGCTTGTCGAAAATGTTCTTCACCCTGTTCGGCCTGCCGCAGGTGCGCCATGACGTGATCACGCCCAATGAAATCCACGCCATCGTCGACGCCGGCGCACAAGCCGGCGCGCTGCTGCGCCAGGAACATCACCTGATCGAAAACGTGTTCGAGCTCGAAAGTCGCTACGTGCCCTCGGCCATGACCCAGCGCGAGAGCATCGTCTACTTCCTGATCACCGACACCGAGGAAATGCTGCGCCAGAAAATCATCGACCATCCGCATTCGCGTTTCCTGGTCTGTGAAAACAACATCGACGACGTGCTCGGCTACATCGACAGCAAGGACGTGCTCAAGCGCCTGCTCAAGGGCGAGCAGTTTTCGTTGCAGGACAAGGGGCTGATCCACGTACCGCTGTCGATCCCCGACAGCCTCAACCTGTGGGAAGTACTGGAGCGCATGAAGGCGGTCGATGAAGACCTCGCAATCGTGGTCAACGAATACGCACTGGTGGTCGGCATCATCAGCATCACCGACGTCACCAGCGTGCTGATGGGCAATCTGCTGAACCTGTCCTCGGAAGAACAGCAGATCGTCAAGCGCGACGAGAATTCCTGGCTCATGGACGGCCTTACGCCGCTGGCCGAAGTCATGAACGCGCTCGACATCGACGATTATCCGAATCCGATGGGATACGAAACGCTGGCCGGCTTCATCATGTACATGCTGCGCAAGATCCCCAAGAAAACCGATTTCGCGCTGTTCTCCGAATACAAGTTTGAAGTGGTCGACATCGAAGGCAACCGCATCAACCAGTTGCTGGTGACGCGCTACAAGGCGGACAAAAGCGACAAGCCCGAACAAGAAAAAGTCTGATCGGACCGGCCGGGTTTCATTCACAGGGGAGGGGTTTCTCGCATTGAAGGAGCCTCATGCAGCACGTTACATCCATCTTTGGCGCGCATTTGCGTCGTCTTTGTTTTTCCCTTCTGTTTCTCTGTTCCTTGCAGGCCGGCGCGGCGGCTGAACGTGCGCCGGTCATGCTGGCCAACGTCTACCGTCCGGGCATCGCGCTCGATGACTATTGGGTCAGCGAAAAATATGACGGAGTGCGCGCCTTGTGGGACGGCCGCCGCCTGCTCACACGCGGTGGCGAAACGATCCACGCGCCGGCCTGGTTCCTCGCGGGTTGGCCGGCCATGGCGCTGGATGGGGAGTTGTGGGCAGGACGCGGCGGCTTCCAGCAAGCAGTGTCGACAGTGCGCCAGCAGACGCCCGACGACAAGGCCTGGAGCAAGATGCGTTTCATGGTGTTTGACATGCCCGGCCAGACGGGGGACTTCACACTACGCCTGCGCGCGACGCGCAGCACCGTCCAAAAGATGAACCTGCCCTGGGTGCAAGCGGTGGAGCAACGCAAGGTCGCCGATCATGCCGCCTTGCAGGTGCTGCTGGATCGCACCGTTGCGCAAGGCGGCGAAGGTCTGATGCTGCATCGCGGCTCGTCGCTGTACCGCGCCGAGCGCAACGACGACCTGCTCAAATTCAAACCGTATGAAGATACCGAAGCCCGCGTGACCGGACATCTTCCCGGCAAGGGAAAGTACGCCGGCATGCTCGGCGCCTTGCAGGTGGAGACGCCGGAAGGCGTCCGCTTCAAACTCGGCAGCGGCCTGAGCGATGCCCAGCGTCGCGATCCGCCGCCCATCGGCGCGCTGGTGACGTACCGCTATCGCGGCTTCAACGATAGCGGCATTCCGCGCTTTGCCGTGTTCATGCGCGTGCGGGAAGAGTGATTAACTGCGGTGATCAGCTGCGCAGGCCGGACGCATGGTTGCGTTCGGAAATCTGCGTATTGAGCGTCCAGAAGTCGTACAGCACGCCGATCAGGAACAGGCCGCCGGTGCACAGGTAGATGATGCCGCTGACCCATTTCCCCATGTACATGCGATGCACGCCGAAGAAGCCGAGGAAGGTCAGCAGCAGCCATGCCACCGAGTAATTGATGGCGCCGCCGCTGAAGCGCTGGTCGGCCTCCCTGTCCATGGCGGGGATCAGGAACAGGTCGATGATCCAGCCGATGCCTAGCAGGCCCAGCGTGAAGAACCAGATGGTGCCGGTCAGCGGTTTGCCATAGTAGAACCGATGGGCGCCGGTGAAACCGAAAATCCACAGCAGGTAACCGATGGTCTTGCTGTGGGTGTCGTGGACGGGAATGCCGGAACCGGCTTGGGGGACCGCGTTTGTGTTCATGTTCATGCAGTTTCCTCTCGTTGAAATTATCCGGCGGCAAGCGAATGGTGCGCGAATGGCTTACCCCTTGCCGTCATTGTGTTGACGAGCGGGAAACCGGATTAGTTCCTGAGCAGGCGCCGCCCGGAGCAAGCCCGGGACGGCCCCCGGGGC
>NZ_AJHH01000039.1 GCF_000256565.1 Herbaspirillum lusitanum P6-12
GGGGGGGGGGGGGCCGGGTCCTCGTCAGGATTGCAGGCGATTGGCGGCGCTGAGGACCGCAAGGATCGACGCCGTCACGATGTTGACGTGGCGCGCTGCGCCGAAGCGCGTGCCGGCCACGCCCGGCGACGCAGCCTCGACGATGGCCCATGCCTGGGCCTGGGCGCCGCTGCCGATGCTGCGCTCTTCATAGCTGTCGATGCGCAAGCCTTCCAGTCCCGTCAGCCGGCTGCGCAAGGCGTCCACCGTGGCGGCGATGAGGCCGTTGCCGTTGCCGTTCAACCGGATCGCGACACCGCTGACAGTCAGTTCAAGCGCGATATCCTGGGCCGCGCCCGGATTGCTCAGTTGATGACTGAGGTAGCGCACGCGGCCGTCTTGCCGGGGCGAGGCGAGATAGGTCCGCTCGAACAGTTCCCACAAGGCGGCGCTGCTGATTTCGGTTTCGCTGGCGTCGGCGTGCTTTTGCACGATGGCGCTGAACTCCACCTGCATGCGGCGCGGCATGACGATGCCGTGATCGCGTTCAAGCAGGAAGGCGATGCCGCCTTTGCCCGACTGGCTGTTGACGCGCACGATGCTGTCGTAGGTGCGGCCGATGTCCTGCGGGTCGATCGGCAGGTAAGGCACGCGCCACAAACCGTCCGGTTTCTGCGCCGCGAAGCCTTTCCTGATGGCGTCCTGGTGCGAGCCGGAGAACGCCGTGAACACCAGATCGCCGACGTAGGGATGGCGCGGGTGGATGGGCAGGGCGGTGCAGTTTTCAGCCACGCGCGCAACCGCGGCGATGTCGGAGAAATCGAGCTGCGGATCGATGCCGTTGGTGTACAGGTTCAACGCCAGCGTCACCACGTCGAGATTGCCGCTGCGCTCGCCGTTGCCGAACAGGCAGCCTTCGACGCGTTGCGCGCCGGCCAGCAGCGCCTGTTCCGCGCAAGCCACGCCGGTGCCGCGATCGTTGTGCGGATGCACCGACAACACGACATGCTCGCGGCGCGGCAAGCGGCGGTGCATCCACTCGATCTGGTCGGCGAAGACGTTGGGCGTGCTGACTTCCACCGTGGTCGGCAGGTTGATGATGATGGGCCGGTCCGGTCCGGCGTCCCAGGTGTCGATGGCGACGCGGCAGGCTTGCAGCGAGACCTCGAGCTCGGCCATGCAAAAAGTCTCGGGCGAGTATTGCAAGATCCATTCGGTTTCCGGATGTTGCGCGGTCAGGTCCTTGAGCAGGCGCACGTTGCGCTCGATCAGTTGCATCACCTGCGGCACGCTGAGGCCGAACACCACTTCACGCCACAGCGGCGCCACCGCGTTGTAGAAATGCACGATGGCGCGCGGCGCTCCGTGCGATTCGACGGTGCGCACGATCTGCTCTCCACGCAATTGCGTCATGACCATGGGCGTGACGTCGGCGGGAATATGTTTGTCGGTGATCAGCGTGCGCACGACGTCGAAATCGGTTTGCGAACCGGCGGGGAAGCCGACTTCGATTTCCTTGAAGCCGAGCCTGACGAGTTCATGGAACAAGGTCAGTTTGCGTTCGGCGTTCATCGGTTCGAACAAGGCCTGGTTGCCGTCGCGCAGATCGGTCGAAAGCCAGATCGGCGCTTTCCCGATGGTGCGTGACGGCCATTGGCGATCGGGCAGGTCGACGGTCGGAGGGTGAGGGTATTTGGTGCGGGAATGAGCAATCATGATGTCAGTCTGCGGAAATGAAGGTCGGAATGATGCGGGCTGAATCAGCGCTGAATCAGCGAAACCCCACGCGTGCGCCGAACAAGGGCCGTTGCACGATCTGCGTCAGCAGCACCCCGGCCAGGCTGACACCGCCGCCGATGAGGTGATAGGCATGCATGCTTTCATTGAGCCAGAGGATGGCGAACAGCGCCGTCAGCACCGGCAGCAGGTTGATGAAAATGCTGCAGCGATTCGGGCCGAGTTTCTTGACGCCTTCGATCCACAGGAAGGACAACAGGATCGACGAGCCGATACCGGAATAGGCGATCAGCGGCAGCGTACGTGCATCCAGCGCCGCCGTACCGGCCGGCAGCAGCAGGAACTGCGGCAACATCAGCACGAGCGCCGCGACGGCTTGCACGTACACTGCCTGCCAGACCGGTACATTCATTTTCCAGCGACGCAGCAGCACGCCGTACAACGCATAAGAGAACGCCGCCAGCAACATCAGCGCATCGCCCAGGTGCACACCTTCACGCATCGCCGCGCCAAGGTCGCCGTGTCCGACCAGATACAGCAAACCTGTGAACGACAGCAGGCCGCCCACGGCCATGCCGACCGTGATCGCTTCGCCCAGCACGATGACGCTCAGCAGCGCCGTCAGCAGCGGAATCAGTGCAGTGACGATGGCCATGTTGGTGGCGGTGGTGCTCTCGGCTGCGCGGTAGGACAGGCTCTGAAACAGCGCCATCGCCAGCAGCCCGGACAATCCCAGTTGCCACCAGTGGCGCCGGATCTGGGCGCGATTGCGCCACAGCGGACGCAGCATGAACGGACTCATGAGCAGCAGCACCAGGATCAGGCGATAGAAGGTGATGGCGGTCGGCGAGATGGCCGAGGCCGCCATTTTCGAAACGATGACGTTGCCGGCCCACAGCACGATGGCGAGGAACGGATAAAGGTAAGAGCGCAATGGCATGGCAGTTTGGGTCGTGTGGATGAGGAATTGCCCCCCATCTTGCTGCGGATCGCCAAGTCCGTCGCGTGCTAACATGCCCGGAGTTGTCGCAAAAGTGACAATTCAGGAGCAGATTGCATGGACACCTCCAATTACCACCACATGATCAACGCCAACGCCCCCGCTGCGGCGCTGGCGATCGACTACCCGCACGGTCACGTGATCGAGCTGCACCGGCACGCCTATGCGCAACTGCTGTACGCCATCGAGGGCGTACTGGTGGTGGAAACCGCCGAAGGCCGCTGGGTGGTGCCGCCCACGCGCGGCGTCTGGCTGCAGCCTGAAGTCGACCATCAGGTGCGCATGCGCGGCGACGTCAAGATGCGTACCGTGTTCGTCAACATGCAGGAGTTGCCGAACATGCCGCAGGAGAATTGCGTGCTGGACATCCCGCCCTTGCTGCGTGAGCTGATCGTCGCTGCTGTCGGTATCGGGCCGGCGCTGGTTGCCGATGGCCGCGACTGGCACTTGTTGCGCCTGCTGGTGCATGAGCTGCGCTCGGTGCCGGTGCTGCCGCTGTACCTGCCGCTGCCAGCGGATCGCGGTTTGCGCGTGATCTGCGAGGCGCTGATGGCGCAGCCCGATGACGACGCCACGGTGGACATGCATGCGCAGCAGCTGGGCATCGCCACGCGCACCTTCCATCGTTTGTTCCTGCGCGAAACCGGCATGCGTTTCAGTCACTGGCGGCAGCAGGCGCGGCTGTTGCTGGCGTTGGAAAACCTGGCGCGCGGCGACAAGATCATCGACGTCGCGCTTGATCATGGTTACACCAGCCAGAGTGCATTCGCAGCGATGTTCAAGAAACATTTCGGGATAGCGCCGAGTCGGTTTTTCCGCTGATTCTTGTTGGCGCATGCGTGCCGGCGAACTGCTTATTTCCGCGCTGCAACGCACAACCCGCAAGTGGTGTAAACTTGCCGCACCTTAGAAGGCTGTCAGAAGCACGCATCCGGCTACAACGCCCGCCGAAACAGCCCGAACACTTTCCTGTCGTACCGCATCATCGTGTCCCCCTCGCTTATCGTTCCGCTCATCGTCGGCTGTGCGCTGTTCATGGAAAACATGGACGTCACCGTCATCGCCACTTCCTTGCCTGCGCTCGCGCGCGATCTCGGCCAGGATCCGATCACCCTGAAACTGGCGCTGACCTCCTACGTGGTCAGCCTCGGCGTGTTCATCCCGATTTCCGGCTGGATCGCGGACAAGGTCGGCGCGCGCACGATTTTCCGTTCCGCGATGATCACCTTCATGACCGGCTCGATCCTGTGCGCCCTGTCGGATTCGCTGCTGACCTTCGTCGCGGCGCGCTTCCTGCAAGGCATCGGCGGCGCCATGATGGTGCCGGTGGGACGCATCATCATCGTGCGTTCGGTGTCCAAGGCCGAGCTCGTCAAGGCCATCAGCTACCTGACCCTGCCGTCACTGATGGGACCGGTAATCGGACCGCCGCTGGGCGGCTTCATCACGACGTATTTCCATTGGCGCTGGATTTTCCTGATCAACATCCCGATCTGCATCCTCGGCTTGTATCTGGCCGGGCGTTATATCCAGAACTTCCGTGAAGAAGATCCGGCGCCGCTGGACGTGAAGGGCTTTTTGCTGACAGCCTGCGGCGGCGGCGTGGCGATGCTGGGCTTTTCGCTGATCGGCAATCATCTGGTGCCGCAGGCGTGGCCGATCGTCATGTGCGTGGCCGGCTCGGTGGCCTTGTTCTTCTATTTCCGCCACGCCATGCGCAGCGAGTATCCCTTGCTCGATCTGCGTCTGTTGAAGATCCCGACCTTGCGCGCCAGCGTGCTCGGCGGTTCGCTGTTTCGCGTCGGTCTCGGCGCGGTGCCGTTCCTGCTGCCGCTGGCCTTGCAGGAAGGCCTCGGACTCAATCCGTTCGAGGCCGGTACGATCACCTGCGCCTCGGCTTTCGGCGCGATGTTCATGAAGGCGCTGGCGGCGATGGTGTTGCGCCGTTACGGCTTCCGCACGGTGTTGATGGTCAACGCGGTGTTCGCCGGCATGGCGATCGCGTCGTACGGCATCTTCTCGTCGCACACGCCTTACTACGTAATGCTGCTGGTGGTGTTGATGGGCGGCTTCTTTCCGTCGCTGCAATTCACCTGCCTCAACTCGATCGCCTACGCCGACATCAGCAATCGCGACGCCGGCCGCGCCACCAGCCTGGCCAGCGTGGTGCAACAACTGTCGCTGGGCATGGGCGTGACCATCGCCGGCCTGGTGCTGCAAATCTCGAATTATCTGCAAGGCCACGCGACCATCGTCGAAGCCGATTTCTGGCCGGCATTCCTGGTGGTGGGCCTGTTCTCGGTGGCGTCGGTGCCGGTGACGGCGCGCTTGCCGAAGAACGCCGGCATGGAACTTACCCGCAGCCACAGCAGCGGCAAGTGAGATAAAACCGACGGGCTTCGCTAGGCAGGCCGCAAGGCGCGTATTATGATGGCGCGTCTTCTTCCTCCGGAGTCCCCATGCTGCCCCTCAAGAAATTCAAACACGCTCCCATCGCTGCAGCCCTGGTGCTGACCAGCACGCTGGCGTTTGCGTTGTCGCTGTCCGATCTCAGCAACCAGGACGCCACCAGCGGCCTGAAGGCGGCGCTGGAGAAGGGCGCCAATGTCGCCGTGTCCAAGCTCGGCGTGGAGAACGGTTTCCTCAACAACGACAAGGTCAAGATCCAGTTGCCGGGCCCGTTGCAGCAAGCCATGCCGCTGCTGAAGATGACCGGCCAGGGCCAGAAGCTGGATGACCTGGTGGTGTCGATGAATCGCGCCGCCGAATCGGCCGTGCCGCTGGCCAAGCCGCTGCTGATCAATGCGGTCAAGTCGATGTCGGTCAGCGACGCCAAGAACATCTTGTCCGGCGGCGAGACTTCGGTGACCGATTTCTTCCGCCAGAAGACCGCCACGCCGCTCGGTGAAAAATTCCTCCCCATCGTCAAGAAGATCACCGATAAAAACGGTCTTTCCGCCAAGTACAACGGCACCATGGGCCAGGTTGCCAAAACCGGGCTGGTATCGGGCGACCAGGCCACGGTTGAAGGCTATGTCACGCAGCGTTCGCTGGACGGTTTGTTCTACATGATCGGCGAAGAAGAGAAGGCGATCCGCGCCGATCCGATCGGCGGGCCG
>NZ_AJHH01000040.1 GCF_000256565.1 Herbaspirillum lusitanum P6-12
GGCCTTTTTGGCCGGTTTTTCGTTTCTAAAGATGCGCCGGTTATGACTTCTTGAATTGTCATTTCTGGACTTCATTAAGCAAGTCGGTTATACTACCGTCTGTCCTAGCGACAACACTTGTTCAACTACTAAGTAATTCCTGATCCGCTCTTGGATCGTCTCGTTGTCCGGCATGCCGATTTACTGTCGCCGGATGCATACATCGTCGATTACGCGTTCGCGCGATCGATTTCATCGCTGCCTCGGCAGCACAGGTTCGTATCCAAACGATTAGCCCTGCGAGGGCAACGAACCACTACAAATAGTCAAAGCGCTGTCGCGGTTTCGATATCGGCATTTCATTGATCTCGACCATGGCGGCCACACAGGGGGAACCATGACGCGAAGTCTTCGCAACGTCATCGGTGGCGCAGCCGCGGTCACAGCCGTTTCAGTGCTCGCCGTCGCCGGCCTGATCCAGTGGATCGGGATGGACGTCATCACGCAATACCGCAGCGACCTGATCTACTACACCGGGAAACATCTGCAGTTGGTCGCGTGGTCGATGCTGCTGGCAATCGCCACCGGCGTTCCGGCCGGCGTCGTGCTGAGCCGACCGGCGCTGGGGCGCCGCGCCGAGTACTTCATCCAGGTCTTCAACATCGGCAATACCATTCCATCGATCGCCGTGCTGGCGTTGGCGCTGGCCTTCTTCGGCATCGGCAACTGGCCGACCATCCTGGCGCTGTGGCTGGCTTCGCTGCTACCGATCGTGCGCAATACCTTCGAAGGCCTGAAGAATGTGCCGGCGCCGCTGCGCGAAGCCGCCAAAGGCATCGGCATGAAGCCCTATCAGGTGCTGCTGCGCGTCGAGCTGCCGAACGCCTTGCCGATCATCGTCGGCGGCATCCGCACGGCGCTGGTGATCAACGTCGGCACCGCGCCGCTGTCGATGCTGATCGGCGGAGAAAGCCTGGGCGGATTGATATTCCCCGGCATCTACCTGAACAACCACGGCCAGCTGCTGCTGGGCGCGGCGGCCACGGCGCTGCTGGCGCTGGTGCTGGACGCACTGGTGACGGCGCTGTCGGGTTTCTACCTGGCCCGTCGCGGGCTGCGTACCTGATTCCGCAGATTCCATTTCCATCACAAGAACGACCGCACGCCGACTTCATCCACGGCATAGCGGTAGAGAGGAAAGCATGACAAAGAAGACCATCGCAACCTATGCTCTGTGCGCCCTGGCGCTGGGCCTTGCCCTGTTGGGCGCGGCCCCGGCTCGCGCTCAGGCGCAGCACCTGGTCATCGGCGGCAAGAACTTCACTGAGCAATTGCTGCTCTCGGACATGACCGCCCAGTACCTGCGCGCCAAGGGCTATGACACCGAACTGAAGAACGGCCTGGGCACCACCCTGATGCGCTCGGCGCTCGAAAGCGGGCAGCTCGACATCGTCTGGGACTACACCGGTACCGCCCTGATCGTCTACAACCATGTCGACGAAAAGCTCGACGCCGAAGCCACCTACCAACGCGTCAAGGAGCTCGACCGGAACATCGGTCTGGTCTGGCTCAACGAGTCCGGCCTCAACAATACCTACGCCTTCGCCATGCCGCAAAAGCTGGCCGACGAACAAGGCATCAACACGCTGGAAGATCTCGCGCGGCACATCACGCAGGAGCAGCAGGCCGGCGGCAAGCCGCAACTGATGGGCGTGGACTATGAATTCGCGTCGCGTCCTGACGGCCTCGAGCCGATGCAGAAGCTCTACGGCTTCCAGCTCGACCGCAGCGAAGTCAAGCAGATGGACCCGGGACTGGTCTACACCGCCTTGCGCAACGAGCAGCTCGATGTCGGCCTGACGTATTCGTCGGACGGTCGCATCAAGGGCTTCAACCTGAAACTGCTTGAGGACAACAAGGGCTATTTCGCCGCATACAAGGCGACACCCGTGGTGCGCGAGGAAGTGTTGCAGGAGCATCCGCAACTGGCGGACCAACTGAACGCCTTGTCCGCCGCCATCGACACGGAAAAGATGACCGACATGAACAAGCGCGTCGACATCGACCAGGAGCCGATCGGCAAGGTCGTCACCGAATTCCTGCAGCAGCAGGGACTGATCTGAGGAGCCGGCCATGAATCTGATCGACTACCTCGCCGGCGACTGGCACAACATCCTCAACCTGACGCTGCAGCATCTCCGGCTGGTCGGCGTCGCCGTCAGCCTCGCCATCCTCATCGGCGTGCCGCTGGGCATCCTCATCACGCGCCATCGCTGGCTGGCCACGCCCTTGCTCGGTCTGGCCACGGTGGTGCTGACCTTGCCTTCGATTGCGCTGTTCGGCCTGATGATTCCGGTGTTCTCGCAATTCGGCGCCGGCATCGGACCGTTGCCGGCGATCACCGCGGTGTTCCTGTACTCGCTGCTGCCGATCATGCGCAACACCTTCCTCGCGCTCGACAACATCGACAGCGGCATCCGCGAAGCCGGCATCGGTATCGGCATGACCTTCTGGCAGCGCCTGCGCATGGTTGACTTGCCGCTGGCGCTGCCGGTGATCCTGGGCGGCGTGCGCACGGCGGTGGTAATGAACATCGGCGTGATGGCGATCGCCGCCGTGATCGGCGCCGGCGGCCTGGGCGTGCTGATCCTGCATGCGATCAGCCAGAGCAACATGCAAAAACTGGTGGTGGGCGCCGTGCTCATCAGCGTGCTGGCGATTGTCGCCGACATGCTGCTGCAAGGCCTGCAACGACTTCTGACTCCGAAAGGACTGCAAAAATGATAGAACTCGAACAACTCAGCAAAACCTACACGCAAAAAGACGGTACGCCGGTGAAGGCGGTCGACTCGGTCAGCCTGAAGGTGGCAGAAGGCGAGATCTGCGTCTTCCTCGGCCCGTCCGGTTGCGGCAAGACCACCACGCTGAAGATGATCAATCGCCTGATCGCGCCGACATCCGGCCGCGTGCTGCTCAACGGTGAAGACACCACCGGCATCGACGAAGTCAGCCTGCGCCGCCACATCGGCTACGTGATCCAGCAGATCGGCCTGTTTCCCAACATGACGATCGAAGAAAACATCACCATCGTGCCGCGCCTGCTGGGCTGGGACAAGAAGCGCTGCCGCGAGCGAGCGACCGAACTGATGGCGATGGTGGCGCTGGATCCGGCGAAATTCCTCAAGCGCTATCCGCGCGAACTGTCGGGCGGCCAGCAACAGCGCATCGGCGTGATCCGCGCGCTGGCGGCGGATGCGCCGGTGCTGCTGATGGACGAGCCGTTCGGTGCGGTCGATCCGATCAACCGCGAATCGATCCAGAACGAGTTTTTCCAGATGCAGCGCCAGCTCAAGAAGACCGTGATCATGGTCAGCCACGATATCGACGAAGCGATCAAGCTGGGCGACCAGGTGGCGATTTTCCGCGCCGGCAAGCTGGTGCAGTTCGATCATCCGGATACCTTGCTGGCCCGTCCCAAGGATGATTTCGTCAGCGCCTTCGTCGGTCAGGATCACACGCTCAAGCGCCTGCTGCTGGTGCGCGCGGGCGATGCAGCGACGACGCCGTCGACCGCGCGTCCGGGCTTGCCGTTGCAGGACGCGATGGCTCTGATGGACGACCAGGATGCGCGTTACCTCACCATCACCGACAACGACAACCGCGCGCTCGGCTACGTCAGCCGGCGCGATATCCGCAGCACAGGAACAGCCGGCGTCAGCGGCGACAAGGTCAAGCCTTTCAACCTCAATGCCACGCCGGACGAAAACCTGCGCGTGGTGCTGTCGAAGATGTACAAGCACAGCGCCAGCTGGATGCCGGTCATCGATGCAGAGGGGAAATATATTGGGGAAGTGACGCAGGATTCGATTGCCGACTACCTGAGTTCCGGTAAGTCGCGCGGCCAGAAGATAGCCGCCTGATATTTTAACTGGTTGACGGCGGAAAAAGCCCGGGATCCGGCGTGCACCATCCATTCGCGACGCCAGATCGATTCAGGTGTCAGGTGGGTGCTGGCAAGTCCTGGAATATCCGGAAATTTTCGACCCGCGTCCTTTTCCTTTGACTTGGATCAAGTACAAAAAAACGCTTCGGAATAGAGTCTGTCCATACGGAATACTTTCAGCTTGCGCGAGGAGCGGACGATATGGACAGAGTTGCATTGGTCACCGGCGGAACCAGAGGCCTTGGCGCGGCCATTGCCGTCGCCTTGCGCGATGCAGGCTATCGTGTTGCAACGGTGCATCGCAGTAACGTCGACGCTGCGCAAGCCTTCAGGGAAAAGACCTCCATCCCCGTGTTTTGCTGGGATGTCGCCGATTTTTCGGCTTGCCGCGAAGGCATCCGGCAGGTCGAGTCGGAAATCGGTCCGGTCGATATCCTGGTGAACAATGCCGGGATCACCCGCGACGCGGTGCTGCATCGCATGACGCCCGAACAATGGTCGGCGGTCATCCTCACCAACCTGGGATCCGTGTTCAACATGTCGCGCAACGCCATCGAGGGCATGCGCGAACGCGGCTTCGGTCGCATCGTCAATATCAGTTCGGTCAACGGCGAACGAGGCCAGATCGGGCAAGCCAACTATGCCGCCGCCAAGGCGGGAATCCTGGGTTTCACCAAATCCCTGGCGCTCGAAAGCGCCCGAAAGAACATCACCGTCAATGCGATCGCACCGGGTTATTGCGATACGGACATGGTAGCGGCCGTTCCCAAGGAAGTACTGGACAAAATTGTTGCCGGCATCCCCGTTGGTCGGCTAGGCAACGGCGGCGACATCGCCCGCCTGGTCCTGTTCCTGGCCGATGACGCCGCAAGCTTCATTACCGGAGCAACCTTCGATGCCAACGGCGGGCAGTTCATGGCATGACGCCGGATACTTTTTTTGAACATGATGCAAGCAGGAGGAAGATATGGCAGCACTGACATGGTCGCCGCAGATGTCGTTAGGCATCACCGAGATGGACAACGCCCACAAGGCGCTGATTCAGGACCTGACTGACATCATGAGCGCACCCGACCCGGAATTTTCCGCACGTCTGCTGCGCATCGTCGCCTTGCTGGAAAACGATTTCCGGGAAGAAGAGGCGTTGATGGAAAAAATAAACTATCCCGAACTGCGCGTGCACCGGGAGGAGCATGCGGAGTTGCTGAGCACCTTGCATCACGTCGTGCCCAAGGCCATGAGCGGGGATTACGTACTGCCGCGCCAGGTGCTCAACATGCTTCCCCAATGGTTCCTGAACCATCTGGTCAGGATGGATTCGGCGCTGGTCAAAGCGCTGAACGCTGCGGGCGCACGGCCCGTGAAGCATGCCGAGGCCGCTCCGCAGTAAGCGGGTGCAAGGCCCGTTCGGTCAATCTCACCTGGCTTTCCCGAGGAAAGCCGTTCACCAAGGAGTTCTCCATGTTTTCTTTTCCGTCCATGCAAAGTCCGGATGACATCCGGCGCACCTTCAACGCCGAACTGCGCTTGTGCAACGCAGTCGCGAGCAATGCCGCCGACATGGCGTTACGTATCGCCGATCTGAATTTTTGCATGTGGAAGCAAGGCGTCGCCAATTGGTCGAAACGTTCGGAGAAGCTGGAATTGCCGGACGCCAAAAACCTTCCCGGATGGCTCGATGCGAGTCATCTCAAGCAAGATCTCGAGAACATCACCACCTACGGCCAGCAAATCACCAAAATCATGCTGGACTTGCAGGGCGACCTGGCCAAGTTCGCCCAACAGCGTGCCGCCACCACATGGAATGCGGCGGCCAATACCGGATCACAGCCCGCTGCCTCCGCGCCTGCATCGAACGCCCCGGCCATGGCCTTCCTCCAGAACATGGTCGACCAGGCCAGCAAGGGATATGCACAATGGACCGGCAGCGCCTTGAACGCAATCGATGCCGTGGAAACTGATCTGGTGCATGCCGCGAGCGGCAAGGACGCCGCTCCGGCGGTGAAAGCGCGCACTCGGAAATAAAACGCTTTCCTTCCCCCGCAGCGCGACAGTATCGATTGTTCCTCTTATCGGTGCTGTCGCGCTTTTTTTGACAGTGCGTCAATTTTCAGGTCGTCGTCTCCGGACGCAGGGCCTGGGCTTTCTTGACCAACAATACCGGCACCGGCGACAAGCGGGCGACCTGCTCCGCATCGCTGCCCATGAGGAAGCGATGCACGCCCCGGCGGCCGTGGGTTCCGATCACGATGAGATCGGCCTTGTTGGTGACGGCTCGCTCGATGATCACATCGGCGACACGCGCTCCCATGGCCTCCATTATTTCGATGTCCACCGTAATCCCGGACTTTTCCAGCAATGCGGCGGTGCGGGCGAGCATGTCTTCGGCTTCCTTCAATGCGAGCGGCCTGGTGGTCGCGATGTAGACGTTGGGATCTTCGAAACCGTTGCTTAGCGTTGTCATGTCCAGCACGTGCAGCAAGCGCACCCGCGCCTTGCACAAGACCGCCAGCGCGCGGGCTTCTCCGACTGCGGATTCGGCGGTGACGCTACCGTCGATGGGGACAAGAATCGTGTTGTACATGATGTTCTCCTGAGGTGAGTGGTGATTGGCGATGGTGACTAAGCGGTGTATCGGACGGACGTTGCGGGCAGCAGCGATTGCGCCAGGCTTGCCGCCATCCATTCCTCGTTGGTGGGCTCCACGGCGACGGCGACGCGGCTTTGCGGCGATGAGATCAGGGCGGATGCGGCACCATTGGCGCCATCGTCCAGCCTCAGGCCGAGAAAACCAAGATGCTTGCAAATGCGGGAGCGCAGCTCGGCGTTGTGCTCGCCGATGCCGGCGGTGAACACCAGCATGTCGAGGCCGCCAAGCACCGCCGCCAGCGTTCGCGCGGGTCCGAGGACGTGCCGGAGATGCCTTGCAGGCCCGACTCGTGGTACAGGAGGTGGCCGAGCTGTTGCGGGGAAAGCTGTTCGGTTTCCATCAGATAGAGAAGCACGCCGGGATCGAGCGATCCGCAGCGGGTTCCCATCATCAGTCCGTCCAGCGCGGAGAATCCCATCGTGGTCGCGACGCTGCGCAGGTCCTGCATGGCGCACAGGCTGGCGCCGCTGCCCAGATGGGCGACGATGGTGTTGCCGCGGGCAGCATCGCCGTGGCGTTCCGCCAGCACGACGGACATGTACGCATACGACAGGCCGTGAAAGCCGTAACGGCGGAGACCGCGTTCCCAGGCCGAGTAGGGAATGGGCAGCATCTTCTCGACACGCGGCAAGCCGTGATGGAAGGCGGTATCGAAACAGGCGATCTGCATCAGTTCCGGCCGCGATTGCAGCAAGCTCTCGATCGCCTCCAGTGCAAACGGCTGGTGCAGCGGCGCCAGCGGGATGAAGCTGCGCAGGTCGGCAAGCACGTCGTGACTGACGCATACCGGTTCAGAATATTTGGCGCCGCCGTGCACCACGCGGTGCACTACGGCGATGACGCGATTCCCGCCCAGCCTGGCAATGGTGTACTCGCGGATGCGCAGCAGCGCGGCGTGATAGGGCGCATCCCGATCAACCGGCATTGGTTCAGTCGCCTGGCCGGAGACGGAAAAAGTCGGCGAAGATCCGGTGATGCCGTCGGCTTTGCCGCTCCAGAGCGGGGTGCGCTGCATCGGAAGCGGCGAATTGAAGAGCGCGAACTTGATGCTTGAGGAGCCGCAATTCAATACCAGGATGCAGTCGCTCATGTCGCCTCCCGTGCGCAATTGGCCAGCAACAGCGCAATGGCGCAGGAGGCGATGCGGGATTCACGCGAGTCGGCACGGCTGGTCAGGACGATGGGAACGCGCGCGCCCAGCACGATGCCGGCGCTGGCCGCGCCGCCCAGGTATTCGAGCTGCTTGGCCAGCATGTTGCCGCTTTCCAGATCCGGCACCACCAGGATGTCAGCGCGTCCGGCCACTTCGGACACGATCCCCTTGACGCGCGCCGCTGCGATGGAGACGGCATTGTCGAACGCCAGCGGACCGTCCAGGATGGCGCCGCTAATCTGTCCGCGGTCGGCCATCTTGCAGAGGGCGGCGGCGTCCAGGGTGGCCGCCATGCGCGCATTGACGGTCTCCACCGCAGCGAGAATCGCCACGCGCGGCTGCTGCACGCCGATCGCCTGGGCCAGTCCGATGGCGTTGCGGATGATGTCGGCTTTTTCGTCCAGATTCGGGGCGATGTTGATGGCGGCATCGGTAATGATGAAGGGACGCGGATAGCTCGGTGTCTGCATCAGGAAGCAGTGGCTCAGGCGCCGTCCGGTCCGCAGAGCGGGGCAGGCCAGCACAGCCGACATCAGTTCATCGGTGTGCAGGCTTCCTTTCATGAGTGCTGCAACCTCGCCGCTGGCCGCAAGCTCAACGGCACGAGCCGCCGCTGCATGGCTGTGAGGAACATCTTCAATACGCAGTGTCGAAATATCCAGTTTGTTGCTGTCGGCAACGGCTTGTAGTTTTGCGCGGGGAGCGACCAACACAGGTACGATCAACCCGGCTGCCTGCGCATCAAGTGCTGCCGACAGGCTCAGTTCATCGCAAGGATGCACTACCGCGGTGACCACCGCACCCATGGGGCGAACATGTTCGAGCAAGCGCAGCAAGCCGTTCTCTCCGCTGAGCAGCCGCACCTCGGGCAAGGTGGTGCGCGGCATCGAAATGCGCTCGACGGGCGCGATGACATCGGCTAGGCCCTCGATCACCGTCACGCCGTCCTGGTTGATGCAGGAGCACGCCAGCAACAGGCGTTTGCTGGTTTCGTGACGCTCGGTGACGCGCACGCTGATCGTGAGCCTGTCACCGATACGCGCCGGCGCCCTGAAGTTGAGCGTCTGTCCTAGGTAGACCGTTCCCGGGCCGGGCAGGCGGGTGCCGAGCACGGCCGAAATCAGCGCACCTCCCAGCATGCCATGCGCGATGACGCCATGAAACCGGGTCGACGAGGCAAATTCAGCGTCCAGATGCTGGGGATTGACGTCGCCTGACAGGATGGCGAACAGCTGGATATCCTGTGCCGTCAGCGTGCGCTCTATCGAGGCGCTGTCGCCGATGGCGATTTCGTCGAAGGTGAGATTCTGGACCAGGAGCAGGTCTTCTTTGCGCATGCGGTTCTCCGGATGGAAATGCGTTGTCAGGATGAAGCGGCTGTATCGATACGAGGTGTTCAGGCCATTTGCCCGATGGTTTTGCGAAAGCGCATCAGGGCGGCAGCGAACAGCGCAGCCCCGATGCCCATGATCGCCAGCATCTGGGGCCAGATCACGGCCGCCCCCGCGCCCCGGTAAAGCACCGCTTGGGCGGCGGAAACAAAATGCGTCGTCGGCGCCGCCAGCATGATGTTTTGCACCAGCAGCGGCATGCTTTCGCGCGGAGTCGATCCACCCGACAGCAATTGCAAGGGCAATAGCACCAGCACCACCAGCATGCCGAACTGCGGCATCGACCGCGCCAGCATCGCCATGAAGATGCCCATTGACGTGGTGGCGAACAGGTGCAGCGCCGCCACCGCGAGAAACAGCCAGACCGATCCCTGGACCGGTACCTGCAAGGCGCCCTGAACGATGAACACCAGCGCCGCCGCCGCCGCCAGCAAAACCACCAGACCCATGGACCAGACCTTGGCCAGCATGATCTCCAAGGGCGTGACGGGCATCACGAGCAGATGCTCGATCGTGCCGTGCTCACGCTCGCGGATGAGCGCGGCGCCGGTGAGGATGATGGACAGCATGGTGACGTTGTTGATGATCTCCATCAGCGCCCCGAACCAGGCGCGCTCGAGGTTGGGATTGAAACGGGAATGCAGCACCAGTTCAGCGGGCGCGGCGGCGATGCCGCGATAGCGTTGGAGGAATTCGGCGACTTCCGTGTTGATGATTTCAAGGATGTAGGAGTTGCCGGTAAATGCCTGGCTCATGCGCGTGGCGTCCACGTTCAGCTGTACGGCCGGCCAGCACGTCGCGCTGGAAGCCGGGCGGAATGTCGAGCACAAAGGTGTAGTCGCCATTGTCCATGCCGACATCCATCCGGCTGAGGGAGATCATGTCCGGGGTCTTGAAATAGGGTGGATAGAAACTGGCGGCAATGCGCGCCGACAAGGGCGATCCGTCTTCGTCGACGATGGCGATCGCAGCGTTGTGCAGGCTGTCCGGCATGGCCGTCGCCGCCACATAGATGGAGACGGTAAAGGTGTAGGCGATCAGAACCAGCATCGCCGGATCGCGTGCGAGGCTCCACAGTTCCTTGACGCCGAGGCGGGTGATGTTGGCGACGGCGCGCCAGGAGAGTGGGGTCTTCATGTCAACGCTCCTGCTTCCTGAGCAGCAGGACGGAGGCCCCCAGTATCACCGGCACGGCCGCCAGCAGGGACCAGAAGGACGGCATCAGGCCCGACAGGTCGAGCGCCTTGTTGAAGATGCCCCGGCTGATGGTCAGGAAATGCGACGCCGGATACAGTCGCCCGATCCAGGCGCCGACGCCTTCCAGCGATGACACCGGATTGAGCAGGCCGGCAAACTGCACGCACGGAATGATGGTGCCGATCATTGTGACGAAAATGGCGGCGATCTGGCTCCTGGTGAAGGTCGACGCCAGCAGGCCGAAACCGGTCGAGCAGATGATGAACACGAAGGCCGTCAACGCCAGCGAAGCGAAATCGCCCTTGATCGGCACGCCGAAAACGCTCACCGCCAGCAGCGTCAGCAGCAGGAAATTGAGCATGCCCAGCAGCACATAGGGAACTTGCTTTCCCAGCAGGAATTCCGCGCGAGTGACCGGAGTCACGTACAGGTTGATGATCGAGCCGAGTTCCTTTTCGCGCACCACCGACAGCGCGGCCAGCATTGCCGGGATCATCATCAGCAGCATCGGAATGACGGCCGGCACCATGGCCGGCAGGCTTTTGACGTCGGGGTTGTAGCGATAGCGCGTCTCCACCGAGCTGGTCGCAACCGGCCGCATGCCGAGACGATGGGTTGCCATGTCGACCAGCCATAACTGGTGCATCGCCAGGACATAGCCGCGCACGGTTTCCGCGCGCATCGGCATGGAGCCGTCGATCCATGCGCCGATCTGGGCCGGAGCCCCGCGTTCCAGATCGCGTGCGAAGCCGGGCGGTATCTCGATGGCCAGCGCCAGTTCGCCGTTGCGCATGCGACGGTCGATATCGTTGTAGTCCGACAATGCAGCCTTCTCGATGAAGTAGCGCGAGCCTGACAAGTTGAGCGCGTAGCTTTGGCTCAGCGCGGTCTGGTCGCGGTCGAGCACCGCGTAGGAGAGGTTCTCGACGTCGAGGCTGATGCCGTAGCCGATGATGAACAGCAGGATCGCCGTTCCCAGCAGGGCCAGCGTGGCTCTCACCGGATCGCGCCGCAATTCCAAGGTTTCTCGCAGCGCATAGCTATAGGCGCGTCCGAACCGGAAGCCTCGGTTTTGCCGGCGTGGTGAAACGGACGGCAGCGCGGCTGTTTCTGCCGCGTTCTGCGACGTCAGCGCAGGCGACGACGTCATATTCTGCTCGCCGGCCGCTTCTTTGAGATAGCCGATGAACGCCTCCTCAAGTGTCGCCGCACCGCTTTGCCGGACCAGCTCTGCCGGACTCGCGCTGATCAGCACGCGGCCTGCGTGCATCAACGAGATGCGGTCGCAGCGTTCGGCCTCATTCATGAAATGCGTGGAGATGAAGATCGTGACATGATCGTTGCGCGCCAAATCGATCATCAGTTGCCAGAACATGTCGCGTGCGATCGGATCAACGCCGGAAGTCGGCTCGTCAAGGATCAACAGTTCCGGACGATGGACCATGGCGACGGCCAGCGACAATCGCTGACGTACGCCCAGCGGCAATCCTTCCGGCAACTCATCGAGAACTTGGTGGAGATCGAAGCGCCTGGCCATTTCATCGATTCTTGATGCGATATCGTTCTCGGGCACCTGGAACAGGCGTGCGTGCAGCACCAGGTTCTGCCTGACGGTCAATTCGCCATAGAGCGAGAAGGCCTGCGACATGTAGCCGACGCGCTGGCGCGTGGTGATGTCGCTGCCGTCGACTTTACGGCCGAACAGCCATGCCTTGCCTTCGCTGGCGGGGATCAGGCCGGTCAGCATCTTCATGGTGGTGGATTTGCCGCAGCCGTTGGAACCAAGGAAGCCGAAGATCTCGCCGCGCCGTATCTTGAAATCGACGTGGGCGACCGCCACGAAATCCCCGAAGCGCATCGTCAGCCCCTTGGCCTCGATGGCAGTCTCCTCGTTGTCGGACGGTTGCAAGGGCGTAACGACCACGGCGCGATGATTGCGCCGCTTGGCTTCGGGCAGCATGGCGATGAACGCCGCTTCGAGGGACGCCGCGCCGACACGCTCGTGCAGTTCGCGCGGTGTCCCGGTGGCCAGTATCTTGCCGTCATCCATCGCGACCAGCCAGTCGAAGCGATCCGCTTCTTCCATGTAGGCGGTGGCGACAATGACGCTCATGCCTTCGCGCTCGTCGCGGATCCTTGCAATCAAATCCCAGAATTGGGCGCGCGACAGCGGGTCCACGCCGGTGGTAGGCTCGTCAAGAATCAGCAAATCGGGATCGTGGATCAATGCGCAGCACAGGCCCAATTTCTGTTTCATGCCACCGGACAGTTTGCCGGCGGGACGTGACAGGAAAGGCTGCAGTCCGGTGCTTTGTGTCAGTTCATCAATCCGGCGCCGACGGGATATTGCGTCGTGTCCGAACAGGCGCCCGAAGAACTGCAGATTTTCTTCCACCGACAGCGTGGGGTAGAGATTTTTACCCAAGCCTTGCGGCATATAGGCAATACGTGGGCAGGTCTTGCTGCGATGGCGGCTGTCAGCCATGCTGCCGCCCAGCACGTCAATCTGGCCTTGCTGTATCTGGCGGGCGCCTGCCAGCAGGGACAGCAAGCTTGATTTGCCAACACCGTCCGGTCCGATGAGGCCGATCATCCGTTTGGCCGAAAGCACAAGATTGATGTCGGTGAGCGCCTGTGTCTTGCCAAGCTGCAGGCTGACGCCGCTCAGGCGTGCAACGACTTCCTGCGCGCCATCGGAGGCAAGCGCATTCACTTGGGTACCTTCACTGCCAGGTCGGCAGGCCAGTCTGCCTGTCCTGCCAGTTTGACCCAGGCCACGCCGGGCAAGCCGGTCTTCACCAAGTGCAGATGCTTGACCAGCAAGTCGCGGTCAATCTGCGCCTTGACGCGAAACATCAGTTTCTGGCGTTCGCTGGCGGTCTCGACGGTCTTCGGGGTGAACTGCGCGGTGCTGGCGACGTACGACACCCGGGCCGGGATCACATACTGCGGGGCGGCGTCGAGGATCAGCCGCACGTCGCTGCCGATGGCCAGTTTGCCGGCAGCCGCCTCCGGCACGAAGAAGGTCATGTAGACATCGCTGAGGTCGACCAGGTTGAGGACTTTGCCGCCGCTGCCAAGTACTTCGCCGGGTTGCGCGACACGGTATTGGACCCGTCCTCCGCGCGGCGCCGTCAATGCGCTGTCGACGATGTCGGCGTCGATGCGGGCGACCGTCGCGGTGGCTGCGGTCACCGAGGCCATGGCGCCGGTGACTTGCATATGGGCCGCATTGATGGCCGCCGCCGCGCAGTTGCCGCGCTGAGCGCCGCCTGCGTGGTGCGCACGCGGGTACGATCGTCATCGACCTCCTGGATGGAGGAGGCGCCTTCCTGAACCAGGGTTTCGGAGCGCACCAGTCGTCGTTGTGCGGCATCGAGTTCGCTTTCACGTTGCGCCACCTGCGCCAGCGCAGCCTGCCGGTCGCTCTCGCGCACGGCTACCTGCGCCTGGGCGCTTGCCACGGCGGCCACGACTTGCTGCTTCTGCGCGACGGCTTCGTCACGTTGCGCCTGCAACACCTGGATCTGCATATGCGCGAGGGGCTGGCCGGCGGCGACGTAATCGCCTTCGTTGACGAGGATGTCGTCGATACGCCCAGGCAGTTTCGCCGCGACGTCGATTTCGGTGGCTTCGATGCGGCCGTTGCCGCTGGCGAAGTCGGCGCCGGGCCCGGTGTCGCGGAAATGTTTCCAGCCATACCAGGCGATAGCCAATGCAGCGAAGGCGAGCAGTAGGAGGTACAGAGTGCGGCGCGAAGGAGTGTTCATGGTCAATTGTCTGGATCGGTCGTGGAGACGGTCTTGCCATCAGCGGCGGGGACTTCATCGGTGGCGCCGCCCAACGCGGCATAGAGACTGACATTGCCGGCGGCCAGCGCGCGTTGCAGCTGGACCAGCTGTTGTTGCGCGACGAGCAGGTCCCGTTGCGCATCAAGGACTTCAAGGAAGGAGGCCGAGCCGTTGTCGTAGCGCAGGTTCGATAAGCGTGCGCGTTCAGCCTGCACCTCCAGCGTCACGGCGGCGATGTCCACCTGGTAGTCCAGCCAGACGCGGGCGGACAAGGCATCGGAAACATCACGGAAGGCGCTCTGGATGGCTTTTTCGTAATTGAGCACGGCAATGTGGCGACGCGCTTCGGTCAGCTTGAGATTGCTGTTGCGCAGACCGCCGTCGAACAGCGGCAGGGAAATGCCGGGCGAAAAAGTCCAGGCGCGGCTGCCGCTGTCGAACAGCCCGCCCAGTTCGGCGCTGGCGGTGCCGGCCGATCCGGTCAGGGCAATGCGGGGGAAGAATGCCGCACGCGCCGCGCCGATATTGGCATTGGCCGCGCGCAGCTGGTGTTCGGCGGCGATGATGTCCGGCCGGTTGTTGAGCAGGTCGGAAGGAATGCCGGGACGGAGGCGGCGGGGCGCCTCGACCTCCGACAAGCGTTGCTGCAGCGTCGCTTCGCTGAGTTGCGTGCCGACCAGCAGGGCGAGCCGATGTATCTGCATCTCGCGTTCCTGCTCCAGTTGCGCCACCAGGCTTTGCGCCTGGGTCAGCAGCACAGCGACTTGCGTGAGATTGAGCCGCGAGGTCGAACCGACCTCGACGCGACGCTTGAATATTCGATAACTTTCGGCGCGGCTGGCAAGCGTCTGGCCGGCCAGGAACAGGCGTTCGTTGAGTTCGGAGAGCGTCAGGTAAGTGATGGCCACCTGCGCAATCAGGTCGATGCGCACAGCGCGTCGCGCGGCGTCGGAGGCGAGGTAGCTTTCAAGCGCGGCGTCCTTCAGACTGCGCACGCGGCCCCAGAAGTCCAGCTCCCAGCCAGCCATGCCCAGGCCCACCTGGTATTGGCTGGAAACCAGCGGCTTGCCGGTCAGGTTGAGATCGCCCGGCACGCGCGCGCGATCCAGTCCAGCCTGGGCGCCGACAGTGGGAAATTGCGCCGCGGCTTCGATCCCGTAAGCAGCCCGCGCCTCGTCGACGCGGGCCAGGGCGAGGCGCAGATCCTGGCTGTTCTGCAACGCCAGTTCGATCAGCGATTGCAGGTGCGCATCCTGGAAGTAACTGCGCCAGCCGATGGGTTCGGCGGACTCGCGCAATGCGGCTGCGGCATTGGGATAGTGCGTGGGGACCGGAAGCGCTGGCCGGATGTAGTCCGGCGCCAGCGAAACGCATCCGCCAAGTTGCAATGCGGCGAGCGCCATGATCAGACGGCTGCGCACAGTGCGTTTTCCCTTTGTCGCAGCCATTCTTGCTGAACTCACTTTCGCTCCCGCGTCGATTGATGCCATGCAGCACAGTCTACGGGGCGCCCGGCTGTTGCTTCTTGATATCAATCAAATGAGCGCCGAAAGATGCGCCAGTCACTTCAAGCCGAAACGCCTGATGAGCCAGGATTTCATCAATTGCGTCATCAGCAGGTAAGCGAAGACGATCGCCAGAATCGCGGCATTCAGATTCAAGGGCAATGCCGTCAAGCCGAGCGTATGTGCAATGGACGACGCCGGCAACCAGAACGCCAGCACGCAGATGACCGCGGTGGTGGCCAGCAGCGGCAGGCTGGGCTTGCTCTGGACGAAGGGGATTTTTCCGGTGCGGATGACATGCACTACCAGCGTCTGGGACAGCAGCGACTCGACAAACCATCCCGACTGGAACAGCAACGGCTGGCCGGCGGCGCCGAAGAAGTACCACAGCACGCCGAAGGTCATGTAATCGAACAGCGAGCTGACCGGTCCCAGCACCATCATGAAGCGGCCGATATCGAGGATTTCCCAGCGTCGCGGTTGTTTCAGGTACTCCGCGTCCACGTGATCGGTCGCGATCGTGGTCTGGGAAAAATCGTAGAGGAGGTTATTGAGCAGGATCTGCACCGGCGCCATCGGCAGGAAAGGCAACATGGCGCTCGCTCCCAGCACGCTGAGCATGTTGCCGAATGCCGAGCTGGAGCTCATCTTGATGTACTTCGTGATGTTGCCGAACACCCTGCGGCCTTCCAGCACGCCGTCCTTGAGCACGATCAGGCTCTTGCGCATGAGGATGATGTCGGCCGACTCCTTGGCGATGTCCACGGCGCTGTCGACGGAGATGCCGACGTCCGCCGCTTTCAGCGCGGCTCCGTCGTTGATGCCGTCGCCGAGATAGCCGACGACATGCCGGCGAGCCTGCAGGCAGCGGATGATCCTGGCCTTCTGTTGCGGATTCAGTTTGGCGAAGATGTTGCTGTGTTCCGCCAGTTCTCCCAGCGCCTCGTCACTCAGCGTGTCGATGTCGCTGCCGAGCACGGCCTGCTCTCCGGACAAGCCGACATGGCGGCAAACGTTGCGCACCACGGCGCCATTGTCGCCGCTGAGCACTTTCACCGTCACGCCGCAGGCATGCAGTCCGGCGATGGCTTCGCCGGCGCTGTCCTTGGGCGGATCAAGGAAGGCGATGTAGCCCACCAGGGTCAGCGCCGATTCATCGGCATTGCCGAGCGCGGGAACCTCGGCCGTTGCGGCTGGCAGCTCCTTATAAGCGACGGCAATCACGCGAAAACCGTCTTCGTTGAGATCGTCGACCGTCTTGCTGAGCGCCGCGCCGTGATGCCCGGCCAGCGGCATCGGCGCACCTGCATGCTCGGCGTGCGTGCAGACGGCCAGGATTTCTTCCGGCGCGCCCTTGCAGATGAGCAGGCGGGTGCGGTCGGCTTGCTCGACGATGACCGACATGCGACGCCGCTCGAAATCAAAGGGCAGTTCATCGATTTTCCGGAATTCCTTTTCCGTCTCGGCTTTCGTCTCCGCAGGCGTTGCTGATTTCTTGCCGGGGTCGACGTAGTTCAGGATCGCCATGTCCAGCAGGTTCTTCAAGCCGGTCTGGAAGAAACTGTTCAGGTAGGCATACCTGGTTACTTTCTGCGAATCCACGCCATCAATGTCGACGTGTTTTTCGAGAATGATGCAGTCCTGGGTCAGCGTGCCGGTCTTGTCGGTGCAGAGGATGTCCATCGCGCCGAAGTTCTGGATCGCATTGAGCCGCTTGACGATGACTTTCTTCTCCGACATTGCCAGCGCGCCCTTGGCGAGGTTGATGGTGATGATCATCGGCAGCATCTCGGGCGTGAGTCCCACCGCGACCGCCACGGCAAACAGCAGGGCTTCGAGCCAGTCGCCCTTGGTCAGGCCATTGATCAGGAACACCAGCGGCGCCATGACCAGCATGATGCGGATGATCAGGCGTATATACCTGTCGACGCCGCGATCAAAGCTGGTCGTCTCGCGCGTCTTGACGAGGTCGGCGGCGATATGGCCGAATGCCGTGCGCTCGCCGGTTGCCATGACCAGCGCGGCGCCGGTTCCGCTCACCACGTTGGTGCCCATGAACGCAAGGTTGGCCAGGTCGGTCAGGCTGCCGTTCGCAGCGTTCGACACCGCCACCGGTGTCTTTTCTATCGGGAGCGATTCTCCGGTCAACGCGGCCTGGCTGATGAACAGCATCCTGGCCGAGAGGATGCGGACGTCGGCCGGAGCGATATCGCCGGCCGACAAGAAAATGATGTCGCCCGGCACCAGTTCCGCGAGCGGCAATTCAACGTGTCCCTGACCGGCGCGTTGCACCGTGGCGGTGGTGGCCACCATCGATCGCAACTGCTGCGCCGCTTTGTCGGCGCGGTGTTCCTGCACAAAGGAAAGCAGTGACGACAACACGACCATCACGCCAATCATGATCCCGCTCCAGGTCTCGCCGATCAGCAGGTTGACCGTCGTGAGCGCGAGCAGGAGCAGCGACAATGGACTCGCAAACAGCTTGAGGAACTGGCGCCAGCCCTGCAGGCTGGGACCGGCGGCAATGACGTTGGCGCCGTATTGTCGGCGTCGCTTGCCGGCTTCCTCCGCCGTCAGTCCTTGCAGCGACGAGGACTGCTGCGCGAGTCCCGCTTCCGCCGTCATGGCGGCAATGCTGCGCAATGTCGTTTCTGCAGCCTGCGCCGGCGTCGGGCCTCT